>NZ_JBNCLY010000032.1:0-35473 GCF_049844915.1 Gordonia sp. DT30
GAGCCGTCGGTGGTGTGTGGGCGTCCGATTGTGGTGGCGGATGGGGCGTCGGCGGTGGTTCGGGTGGCGGCGTTTGTTGAGGTGAGTCCGGTGCGGGGGTTTGTGTTGGAGGATGCGGTGGTGTCTCGGGTGGATGGTGGGTGGCGGGTGTTTGTGCGGGATCGGCCGGGTGAGTTTCGGGCTGATCGGACATATTTTTTGGTGGCTGATGATGGTCGGGTGTTTGCGGTGTCGTCGGGGGAGCCGCCGGCGGATGCGGTGGCCAGATTGTTGACGAACCGTTGAGCGCGTTGCGGATTCACGCCGCGGACAGAACAGTCCACCTGTTCGACGGTGATGACGTGGTCAGGCAGAGCGGCGCTCGCCGGGACTCACTCGTCCGGTAACAGACCGAGCCGGTCGGCGGTCTCGAGGATCGCGGTCTCGAGCCGCGAATGATGGGCGCGGGCGACGTCGAGCACGGTGGCGACGTCACGGGCGGCGAAGCCGTCGAGCATCGCCGCATGGTCGTCGTTGAGCAGCTGCTGCGTCGCCGCGCCGACGCTGCGCATCATCTGGAACGGCTCGGTCAGATTCCATGTCGACTCGAACATCGACAACAGACGCGGCATCCCGCACGGGGTGGTGAGACTGACGTGGAATTGCCGTGAGATGTCGTGAAACGACTTGCCGTCCTGCCACTTCGTCGCGGTCAACAGCTGCTGGTGCCAGTCGCGGGCACGGGCGAGGTCGGCGTCGTCGACCCGTTCCACCGCCTGTGCGAGCGCGGCCTGTTCGAGAACGCCCCGCACGAAGTAGATCTCCTTGAGTTCGTCGGTCGACAGTGAGCTGACCCGGTACCCGGAATTGCGTTGGTGGACAACGAGTCCTTCTCCGACCAGGGTTTTGAGCGCCTCCCGCACCGGGATCGGACTCACGCGAAAGGCATCGGCGACCTCGCCCGGCGGTATGCCGGTACCCGGCGGCGCGCCGCCGGAGAGGATCAGCCGGCGCAACTCCTCCTCGATGTTGGCGTGGTCGTGTAACGAGCGCACCTCGACGAGTTTGGCGACCAGCGGGTTGGGGCGGCGACGGTTCATGACGTCTCCGAACCGTATTCGAAAGAGATACCTGTATCGCAGCCGAATTCGGCTTCGCGTGCCAGCCGCACCGACTCGGCGTGCGCGACGGCCGCCGACGGATGGCGGCGCACCCAGTCGGCGACGGATTCGGTCAGCCGCTGCTGATTATCACGTTTGACGATCTCATGGCCCTCGTCACCGAACATCAACAATTCGGCGACCCGGCCCCGCGAACGCAGCTCGTTCACGATCTGCTGGGACTCGCTGACCGGCACATTGGTGTCGTGGGCGCCGTGGATCACCAGCAGTGGTGCGCGCACCTCGTCGATCCGATGGATCGGCGACAGGTCACGCAGCAGCTCCCGATCCGATTCCGGATGACCGTATTTGGTGTAGGCCGCGACCGCGATCCACGGTTCGGTGTTGCGGAAGAACGACTCGAGATCGCTCATCCCGCAGATCGCGATGCCTGCGGCGAACAGTGTGGGGTGAAAGGTCAGGCACGCCAACGTCAGATACCCGCCGTAGGATCGGCCGGACGCGTAGAGGGCATCGGCATCGGCGATGCCGGAGTCGACCAGATATGCCGCGCAGTCGGCGGCGTCGTCGATGCCCGCGTACCGGCCGTAGCGGTCGTCGGCGTGGGAGAACAACCGTCCGTAACCCGACGACCCACGCACATTGGGCGCGAACACCCCGATCCCGGCATCGACGAGCGGTCCGAACAGGAACTGGTAGTCCGGCCGGGTCTGCGACTCGGGACCGCCGTGGAAATACAGCAGGTATGGCGTGGGCAGTCCGTCGGACTCTGCCGGCGCGTGCGGTGGGCCGAACAGCCAGCCCGACAACGGCATTCCGTCGCGGGCAGAGAACTCGTGCAGCTCCGGACGCAGTGTGTGCGACGGTCCGGAGCCGGTCACCACGTCGTCCCGGACCGGCATGACCTCGCGGGTCACGGTGTTGACCAGATGCACCATCGGCGAGCGCTGCGGACTCGACACGGTCACCGCGATCAAGGTGCCCGCAGCGCTGATCGACAACTGCGCGGCGACGTCGCCGGGCAGCGGGATCGGGTCGTGCAGTGTCTGGTCGGGCAGTGTCATGATCTGTAACTCGCTGTGGCCGTCGACATTCCACAGCATCGCGATCGTCGACTGGTCATGGGAGACCGCGAAGGCGTCCAGTCCACTGCCGGCACGCTCCGCCAGCACCCGGAACCGTGTGCCGCTGGCGGCCACCTCGACGCCGAGCAGACGCGGATACTTCGCATCGAAGTCGCTGCGGACCACCGCCTGGACCGAATCGAGGTCGCGGCGCGAGTCCTGCGGCGGATCGACGAACACCAGCGACGGATGATCGAAGCCCTGATCGAGGATGTAGCCGTCGTCGGTGACCGAGCCCGGATCGTTGGGCAGCAGGGTCGTCATCTCGATTTCGGGTTCGCCGTCGAGGGCGTCGTCGCCGGTGTGTACGCGGCGCCGCAGCAGCAGCATGTCGTGGTAGCCGCGCGGACCGACCCGCAGCAGCGTCGCACCCTTCCACGAGTCGACGAGGGCGCCGCCGACCCGGACGTCGAGGGTCTGGGTGGCGCCGGTGCCCGGGTGGACGCGCAGCGAATGCGCGGTGCCGTCGGTGGCGGTCGCGGTGATGAGAACCCAGTCGGCGTCCCAGCCGACGAGGGTGACGGTGCCGAACGACAGTCCCGCGCCCGGGGTGTAGGGATTGCCATCGGGCCGGAGCCCGGCGACACGGTGCGCCGTGTCGTCGCCGGGGTCGGTCGTCACCACCCACACCTGATGGCGTTCGCCGCCGCTGGGCGCGAGCTCGACCGCGAGCCACTGACCGTCACTGGAATGTTCGACCTTGCGGACCGGACCGGTCGCGGGTACCCGGACCCAGCGCAGCTCGCCGACGCCCTCGGTCGTCAGAACCCGTTGCGCGGCACGGGGATACCCGACTCCGTCGTCGACGATGTAGGCGAAGGCGGACCCGTCCGGGGACACCGACGGGCCATAGGTGTGCCACCCGGTCTCATCGAAGCGCACCGAGAACGCCGGCTCGGGGATGCCGCCCGTCGTGGCATCGCGCGCGTCGGCGCCGGTCGGAACGGGCGGGGTCACGGTGCGGTGAGGCCTTCCATGCTCTGCAACCACATCTCCAGCATCGCGACCTGCCACAGTTCGTTGCCGTCGAGGGTGGTGCGAATCCCGTTGGGGTCGGCGAACAATCGGTCGAGCGCGGCCGGCCGGTACAACCCACGGTCCTTCGCCGACTGCGTGTGCAGCGCGTCGCCGACCAGATCGAAGACCGGCCCCTCGAGGTGGCGGATACCGGGCACCGGGAAGTAGCCCTTGGTACGGTCGATGATCGCCGACGGCAGCAGGGCCCGGCTCGCCTGCTTGAGCACGCCCTTGCCGCCGTGGGCGAGTTTGAGGTCGGGTGGGCAGGTGGCGGCGAGCTCGACGAACTCGTGGTCGAGAAACGGCACGCGTGCCTCCAGGCCCCAGGCCATCGTCATCGTGTCCACCCGTTTCACCGGGTCGTCGACGAGCATGATGGTGGTGTCGGTGCGCAGTGCGGCGTCGACGGCTGTTTCGGCGCCCGGTGCGGACTGATGCGCGTGCACGAACTCCCAGCTCGGGTCGTAGTCGTTGTCGCCCAACAGGTATGGGTCGGCGAGGATCGCGGTGATGTCCGCGTGCGACCGGTCGAAGAAGACCTCCCGATAGGCCTTGGTGGTCTCCGGCCGGGCGATGTCCCGCAGTGGCGGGTACCAGGAGTAGCCGCCGAGTATCTCGTCGGCACCCTGGCCGGACTGTACGACCTTGATCGACTTGCTGACCTCCTGGGAGAGCAGGTAGAACGCGACGCAATCGTGGCTGACCATCGGTTCGCTCATCGCGGCGATGGTGTCCGGGACCGCGGGCAGCAGCCGGTCGGTGCCGATGTGGATCTTGTGATGATCGGTACCGAAGGTGTCGGCGACCAGATCCGAGTACGCATATTCGTCCCCGGATTCGCCTGCCGCCGAATCGAATCCGATGCTGAAGGTGGCGAGGTCGGCCTGCCCCTGTTCGGCCAGCAACGCCACCACCAACGAGGAGTCGATACCGCCGGAGAGCAGGACCCCGACGGGCACGTCGGCGACCATCCGACGCCGCACGGATGTGCGCAGCGAGTCCATCAGCTCGTGCCCCCAGCGCTGCGCGTCCCAGTCGGCACGGTCGGGATGCGGGGCGAAAACCGGCTCCCAATAACGGTGTTCGGTGCTGCGCCCCTCGCGGGTGATGGTGCGCGCGGTCGCCGGCGGCAGTTTGCGGATGCCGTTGTACATGGTGTGCGGAGCCGGCACCACCGCGTGGAAACTGAAGTAATGGTGCAGCGCAACGCGATCGATGGTGGTGTCGACGTCACCGGCCCGTAAGAGCGCCTGCACCGACGACGCGAACCGCAATCGGCCCGGCGTCTCGGCCAGGTAGAGCGGTTTGATACCCAACCGGTCGCGCGCCAGAGTGACCGTCCCCGAATCGGTGTCGGTGATGGCAAAGGCGAACATCCCGATCAGATGGTCGACGCAGTCGGCGCCCCACGCGTGGAAGGCCTTCAGGATGACCTCGGAATCGGCGTGCGAGAAGAAGCGGTATCCCTTGCCCTCCAGCTCGGTGCGCAACTGCTCGTAGTTGTAGATGCAGCCGTTGAACACGAGTGCCAGTCCCAGTTCGGGATCGATCATCGGCTGACCGCCGCGCTCGGAGAGGTCGATGATCTGGAGACGCCGATGCCCCAAGGCCACACTGCCTTTGACGAACAGGCCCCCGGCGTCCGGACCGCGCCGGGTCATCGCGCAGGTCATCGCGTCGACGGCGGCGACGTCGGGCGCCCGTCCGTCGAAGCGGATCTCGCCGCAGACTCCACACATGCGATCTGTCCTTCCGTCGACCTGGTCCTGGCATCGACACTGCCAGGCCGGCGAGTGAGGCGGATGACGTCTGCGCCCAGCCTAGGAGCTTCGACGCGCCGCGTCAGTGCGAACCGTGTGTCAGCGTGGCGTCACCCAGGTGGTGATGTCGGCGTGGACGACCTCGGTGCCGTCCGTGTCGAGGATGCGGATCGACACGACGACGTCGGTGCCGGTGGTGATGGCCGCGGTGTCGAGGGGCTCGGCGAGGCTCGCCTCGGCGGTCAGCCGGGTCGTGGCCTTGGCCAGGTACTGGGTGGACATTGCCTTGGGCAGCCAGCGATGTGAGGTCGGCAGCGTCGCCTCCATCAGCATGCCCATCGCCGCCTCGGCGAGGTTGCAGGCGGCGATCGCGTGGAAGGTGCCGATGTGGTTGTACACGCCGAACCATTTGGGGGCGCTGACCCGGCAGAAACCCGGCCCCATCCGTTCGACCAGGGGCAGCACGGTGCCGAAGTAGGGCACCCGCGCGACCATACCCAGCGAGAACAAGGCGTGGCCGAGAACGTTGTCCGGAAGCCGGCGGCGCAGGGCGTACGTCGCGGTCACTCCGGCAGCGGGTGCATTGTCTGTCGTCATGGGCTCCGACGATAACCGCCCGGCCCCGGGCCGGGGCACACCTGGAATCGGTAGACGTGTGGTCGCGGTTTCCGCGACCGATGTCTACCGATTCGAGGATTCGTCGATTCGAACGATCGGCGCCGCCGTTATCGGTGGTCCGTGACGGCGGAGACGATAGGCTGCCAACATCAACGACGTCACAGTGCCGCGGGCGTCGGCATCGGGCGGGAGGTCGAGCGTGACATTCGGGAACCAGGGCGGGCCGGGTGAAGGTCAGAATCCGAATCAGGGTTTCGGGGCGCCGGGCTCCGGTCAGCCGGGATACGGCCAACAACCTAACTATGGTCAGCAACCGGGCTACGGCCAACAACCGGGCTACGGCCAACAACCGGCCTACGGCCAACAACCGGCCTACGGCCAACAACCGGCCTACGGCCAACAACCGGGCTACGGCCAACAACCGGGCTACGGCCAACAACCGGGCTACGGCCAGCCGGGGCAGCCTCAGCCGGGATCGGGCCAACCGGGTTTCGGCGGACCGGCCGGGTCGCCGTTCGGCGCCCCGCCGGCCCCCGCGTCGAACTCACTGGCGTCGCGGATCACCGCACCGCGATCGGGCCGCCCGATGCCGACGCTGATCATCGGCGCCGTGCTGGCGTTCTTCGGGTTGCTGATGGTGATCTTCAGCTTCCTGACATGGGCCACTGCCGAGTTGGACATCAACGAGTCGATCCCGGGGGCAGGGGCCATCAAGGGTTCGGTATCGGCATCGGTGACCGGACTCGGTTCGGAGTCGACCAATAACGATATTGACGTCTCGGGACTCCCCTCGCAGTACCAGAATCAGTTCAATCAGGAGTTCGAGAAGGAACTGAACTCCGGCGACAGCGGTGACGGCACCGCTGCGCCCGGAGTGTGGACGATCGTGTTCGGTGTGCTGCTGATCATCGGTGCGGTTCCGCTGATCCTGCGCAGATTCCCCGCGATCGCATCGATCGGTGCGGTGGTCATCGGGCTCGCCTCACTGATCGCGGTCGCGGTATTTCTCTCCGACCCCGGAGCCGCGGTCTCGGCCGACGGCAAGAGCCCGGCCGACGCGTCGACCGCCGGCGGGCCGGCCCCCGACGTATCCGCCGGATACGGCCTGTGGATCGTCTTCCTCGCAACCCTCGCCGCGCTGATCGCGGCCATCGCCGGGGTGGTGCTGTCCACGCTGCCGACATCCTCCGCGCCCGTGGCCGGCGGATTCGGCGGCGGTCCGATCGGCGGACAGCCCGCATTCGGTTCGACGCCAGGTCAGCAACCCGGCTTCGGTTCAGCTCCTGGTCAACAGCCCGGCTACGGTTCGGCTCCCGGCCAGCAGCCCGGTTTCGGGTCGGCGCCGGGTCAGCAGTGGCCGGGCCAACAGCCTGGTTACGGGTCGGGCCCCGGTCAGCAGTGGCCCGGTCAGCAGTAACCCAGGGCGGCAACTGAGGAGAACGCGGTCCGAGCATGTCGACGCCCACGGTGTACCACCTGCGCCGACAAGCCCGGGCCGCGTTCTAGCATGCCGGATGATCGGGCAGTGATCGGCGGATTTGAATCCCCACCCCGACCTGGTGCATACTTGTCGGGTTGCCTGGAACGGCGGACGCAGGAAAGCCTGCGTCCATCCCCCGGGTACATGACTCCCAGGCCCGGAAATCGGGGACTGGGCGTGTAACGCGTGGCCGTTCCCGGTTCACGGACTCGACACGCCCGACCGCGGGTGCCGGAGCAAATCGGCTCGTCCCCAGTGGCGAGCCAACGTACAACGACAGATGAACAGCGTCGATCCCGACTCTCACGCGGTGATCTATGTGCCCGCGGGCGGCCTGCGCCGGCCCAGGTGCGCGGTGTTTGTCTGTCGAGAACAACTGACGGAAGAGGACACAGCGTGGCGGGACAGAAGATCCGCATCAGGCTCAAGGCCTATGACCACGAGGCGATCGACGCTTCGGCGCGCAAGATCGTGGAAACCGTGACCCGTACCGGGGCACGCGTGGTCGGCCCGGTGCCGTTGCCGACCGAGAAGAACGTGTACTGCGTCATCCGTTCGCCGCATAAGTACAAGGACAGCCGCGAACACTTCGAGATGCGTACCCATAAGCGACTCATCGACATCCTCGACCCGACGCCGAAGACGGTTGACGCGCTGATGCGCATCGACCTGCCGGCCAGCGTCGACGTCAACATCCAGTAGGGCGGGGGCGAAGAGAATCATGAGTAATCAGAAGAGCATTGCAAACCAAGGTGCCACACGCGGGATCCTGGGCACCAAACTCGGCATGACCCAGGTCTTCGACGAGAACAACCGCGTCGTTCCGGTCACCGTCATCCAAGCGGGCCCGAATGTCGTGACCCAGCTGCGGACTGCAGAGCGCGACGGTTACACCGCCGTGCAGGTCGCCTACGGCGCCATCGATCCGCGCAAGGTCTCCAAGCCCGTCACCGGCCAGTACGCCAAGGCGGGGGTCACCCCGCGCCGGCATCTGGCCGAGATCCGGGTGGCCGACGTCAGCGCACTCGAGATCGGTCAGGAACTGACCGCCGAGATCTTCGCCGACGGCGCGCTGGTGGATGTCACCGGTACGTCCAAGGGCAAGGGCTTCGCGGGTCCGATGAAGCGTCACGGCTTCTCCGGTCTCGGCGCCAGCCACGGCGTGCACCGTGTGCACCGCGCACCGGGTTCGATCGGTGGCTGCGCCACCCCGGGCCGCGTGTTCAAGGGCATGCGGATGGCTGGACGTATGGGTAACGACAAGGTGACCACACAGAATCTCGTCGTCCACAAGGTGGACGCCGAGGCCGGTCTGCTGCTGATCAAGGGAGCGATCCCGGGTCGCAGGGGCGGCATCGTGGTGGTTCGCGACGCCGTCAAGGGCAACACAGTGAAGGGTGGTGCGCAGCAATGAGCACCGAGACAGTGACCACACAGAGCACAACCAAGCTGACGCTGGACGTCAAGACCGCCGACGGCTCGACCAACGGAACCGTTGATCTGCCCGCCGAGCTGTTCGACGCCCCCGCCAACATCGCGCTGATGCATCAGGTCGTGGTGGCCCAGCAGGCCGCCGCACGCCAGGGCACGCACTCCACCAAGACCCGCGGCGAAGTCCGCGGTGGTGGAGCAAAGCCGTACCGGCAGAAGGGCACCGGCCGCGCCCGTCAGGGTTCGACCCGCGCACCTCAGTTCGCCGGTGGTGGCACCGTGCACGGTCCGCAGCCGCGCGACTACAGCCAGCGCACCCCCAAGAAGATGAAGGCGGCCGCGCTGCGCGGCGCGCTGAGTGATCGTGCTCGTAACGAGCGCATCCACGTCATCACCGAACTGGTTGCCGGACAGGCTCCTTCGACCAAATCGGCCCGCCAGTTCCTGGATATCCTCTCGGATCGCCGCAAGTTCCTGGTGGTGCTGGGACGTGAGGACCTGACCGCGTGGAAGAGCGTGGCGAACCTCGACAACGTGCTGCCGATCGCCGCCGATCAGCTCAACACCTACGACGTCCTCGACGCCGACGAGGTGGTGTTCAGCGTGGAGACGCTGGCTGCGTTCATCGCCGGCAACACCAAGACCACTGACAACGCAGAGGAGGCGTGAGCATGGCTATCCAGGCCAACCCGCGCGACATCATCCTGGCGCCGGTGATCTCGGAGAAGTCCTACGGGCTCATGGAGGAGAACGTGTACACCTTCCTGGTGCACCCGGACTCCAACAAGACGCAGATCAAAATCGCCATCGAGCAGATCTTCGACGTGAGCGTCGACAGCGTCAACACCGCGAACCGGCAGGGCAAGCGCAAGCGGACCCGCTTCGGCTACGGCCAGCGCCGCTCCACCAAGCGCGCCTTCGTGACGCTGACCGCCGACAGCAAGCCCATCGAGATCTTCGGAGGCTCGGTCAGCTGACCGGGACTCTTGGAATAGAGGGACTTTCACATGGCTATTCGTAAATACAAGCCGACGACCCCGGGTCGTCGCGGATCCAGTGGCGCGGATTTCTCCGAGGTCACCCGCGATCATCCGGAGAAGTCGCTGGTCCGTCCGCTGCACGGCCGCGGTGGCCGTAACGCGCACGGTCGGATCACCACCCGCCACAAGGGCGGCGGTCACAAGCGCGCCTACCGTCTGATCGACTTCCGTCGCAACGACAAGGACGGCGTCAACGCCAAGGTCGCCCACATCGAGTACGACCCGAACCGCACTGCGCGGATCGCGTTGCTGCACTACATCGATGGCGAGAAGCGCTACATCATCGCGCCGCGTGGACTCAAGCAGGGCGACGTGGTGGAGAGCGGCGCGGCCGCCGACATCAAGCCCGGCAACAACCTGCCGCTGCGTAACATCCCGACCGGTACCCAGGTCCACGCCGTGGAGCTGCGACCGGGCGGTGGGGCCAAGATGGCCCGCAGCGCCGGTGCCTCGATCCAGCTGCTGGGCAAGGAGGGCGCCTACGCGACCCTGCGTATGCCCTCCGGCGAGATCCGCCGCGTCGACGTGCGCTGCCGCGCCACCGTCGGCGAGGTGGGCAACGCCGAACAGTCCAACATCAACTGGGGCAAGGCCGGCCGTATGCGCTGGAAGGGCAAGCGCCCCACCGTCCGTGGTGTTGTGATGAACCCGGTCGACCACCCGCATGGTGGCGGCGAGGGCAAGACCTCCGGTGGTCGCCACCCGGTCAGCCCGTGGGGTAAGCCCGAGGGCCGTACCCGCAAGAACAAGGCCAGCGACAAGCTGATCGTCCGCCGCCGGCGTACCGGCAAGAACAAACGATAAGAAACAGGAGGAGGTAGAAGAATGCCACGCAGCCTCAAAAAGGGCCCGTTCGTCGACGACCATCTCCTGAAGAAGGTCGATGTTCAGAACGAGAAGGGCACCAAGCAGGTCATCAAGACCTGGTCGCGCCGTTCGACCATCATCCCCGACTTCATCGGTCACACCTTCGCCGTCCACGACGGTCGCAAGCATGTCCCGGTGTTCGTCTCGGACAACATGGTCGGGCACAAGCTGGGCGAGTTCGCGCCCACCCGCACCTTCAAGGGTCACATCAAGGATGACCGGAAAGCGAAGCGCCGGTAAGCCATGACTACTCAAACCGAGAACCCCACAGCGAAGGCGACCGCGAAGTTCGTTCGCGTGACGCCGATGAAGGCGCGTCGTGTGATCGATCTGATCCGCGGCAAGAACGTCGACGAGGCCCTCGACATCCTGCGGTTCGCTCCGCAGTCGGCCTCCGAGACGGTGTACAAGGTCCTCGCCAGTGCGGTGGCCAACGCCGAGAACAATCTGGACCTCGATCGACGGAGCCTGGTCGTTGCGACCGCGTTCGCCGATGAGGGTCCGACCATGAAGCGGTTCCAGCCGCGTGCCCAGGGCCGCGCCTTCCGTATCCGCAAGCGCACCAGCCACATCACCGTGGTCGTGGAGAGCTTGCCGGAGCAGGCCGGTGCCACTCGCGGACGCTCGCGTCAGCCGAAGAAGAAGGGAGCCTAGCAGTGGGCCAGAAAATCAACCCGCACGGCTTCCGTCTGGGCATCACCACCGACTGGAACAGCCGTTGGTACGCAGACAAGCAGTACGCGGAGTACGTGAAAGAGGATGTCGCCATCCGCAAGCTCCTGTCCACCGGACTCGAGCGTGCAGGCATCGCGAAGGTGGAGATCGAGCGCACCCGGGACCGGGTTCGCGTCGACATCCACACCGCACGTCCGGGCATCGTCATCGGTCGCCGTGGCGCCGAGGCCGACCGCATCCGTGGTGAGCTGGAGAAGTTGACCGGCAAGCAGGTGCAGTTGAACATCCTCGAGGTCAAGAACCCCGAGTCCGAGGCCCAGCTGGTGGCCCAGGGTGTCGCCGAGCAGCTCAGCAACCGCGTGGCGTTCCGTCGCGCGATGCGTAAGGCGATCCAGTCGGCGATGCGTCAGCCCAACGTCAAGGGCATCCGGGTGCAGTGCTCGGGCCGCCTTGGCGGTGCGGAGATGAGCCGCAGCGAGTTCTATCGCGAAGGTCGGGTGCCGCTGCATACGCTGCGCGCCGACATCGACTACGGACTGCACGAGGCGAAGACGACCTTCGGCCGCATCGGCGTGAAGGTGTGGATCTACAAGGGCGACATCGTCGGTGGCAAGCGTGAACTGTCGGCAGCGGCTCCGGCCGCCGAGGACCGTCGTGCGCGCCGGCCGAGCCGGCCCCGCCGCAGCGGTGCCTCGGGCACCACTGCCACGAGCACCGATGCCGGTCGCGCCGCGGAGTCTTCCGGCGGCGAGGCCGCAGTCGGAGCATCCGCCGGTGCAGAGAAGCAGGAGGGCTAGCAATGTTGATCCCACGGCGGGTCAAACACCGCAAGCAGCATCACCCGAGCCTGAAGGGTCAGGCATCGGGCGGCACCAAGGTGACGTTCGGTGATTTCGGCATCCAGGCACTGGAGAGCGCCTACATCACCAACCGTCAGATCGAGTCCGCTCGTATCGCCATCAACCGGCACATCAAGCGTGGCGGCAAGGTGTGGATCAACATCTTCCCGGACCGTCCGCTCACCAAGAAGCCGGCCGAGACCCGCATGGGTTCGGGTAAGGGTTCGCCCGAGTGGTGGGTGGCCCCGGTCAAGCCGGGCCGCGTGCTGTTCGAGATGACCTACCCGAATGAGGAGACCGCTCGCGAGGCCCTGCGTCGCGCGCAGCACAAGCTCCCGATCAAGACCCGAATCGTGACCAGAGAGGAGCAGTTCTGATGGGACTCGGAGTTGCCGCAGCCGAACTGCGTGACCTCAGTGACAACGATCTGGTCGACCGCTTGAAAGAGTCGAAGGAAGAGCTCTTCAACCTTCGTTTCCAGATGGCCACCGGCCAGCTCGACAACAATCGCCGTCTGCGGACCGTGCGTCGCGAGATCGCGCGCGTCTACACCGTGATGCGCGAGCGCGAGCTGGGTCTGGCGTCGGGACCGGATGGTGATGACGCATGAGTGAGGACCAGAAGGTGACCGATACCAAGGTACGTGCCAGCCGCAAGGAGCGGATCGGCTACGTCGTCAGTGACAAGATGCAGAAGACCATTGTGGTCGAGCTGGAAAGTCGTTCGCGGCATCCGCTGTACGGCAAGATCATCCGGACCACGAGCAAGGTCAAGGCGCACGACGAGAACGGCGTTGCCGGCGTCGGCGACCGCGTGCGGATCATGGAGACCCGCCCGTTGTCGGCGACCAAGCACTGGCGCCTCGTCGAGGTGCTGGAGAAGGCCAAGTAAGCCTGCTCGAAACGCAATGACATCTGTCCGCGGCCCGCTTCCCCTATGGGAGGCGGGCCGCAGACATATGTCGGGACCGGACGGACTGTCTGCAGCCGGGCAGTCCGGAACCGACCGACCGTGCGACCACGCCCGCGTCAGGCCGTGGCGATGAACCCGATCAGCATGACGACGCTGAACAGCAGACCGAGAACACCGACGGCGATGCCGGCGATCGCCAGGCCCCGTTTGTTCGTCGTCGGGGCCGTCCCGGGCGCCTGCTGCGCACGCGAGAGTCTCAGACTGCTGGTGCCGAAGTAGATCGCCACACCGCCCAATATGATTCCGCCGACGCCGAACAGGCAGCTGCCGACGAAGGACACCAGCGCGCAGATCAGCGACCACAACGCCTGATTGTCTGCACGACGGTTGGGCGCCGGCGGATACGCCGCAGGCGCACCGTAGGACGTGACCGCATACGACGCCGCCGGATAGGGCGGTGAGTACGGCGGTGGTGGATTGTGGCGCCCCGGTGAACTGGGTGGCGGGGTGTTCGCGGGCCGGGTGTTCGGGGGCGGGGCGTAGGGGGGCGGGGTGACACCCGGCGATGCCGGGGGCAGGGCCGAGTGTCCGGCCGTTTTCGACTTGGCGAGTGGGACCGGCGTCCCCGGGTCGGCGGCCGGCGCATGCGGCGATGAAGCGGAGCCGACGGGCGCAGGTGTGACGGTGGGCGCGGCCGGCGTGGTGGTGAGCGCGGCGTCGAGGTCGGCGGCGAACTCCGAGCACGTGCGATAGCGGCGAGCCGGGTCCTTTTCCAGCGCGCGCCCGAGTACCTGGTCCACCCGGCGCGACAGGTCGGGCCGGCGAGTCGTGATGGGCGGTGGCGGCTCGCTCATCTGTTGACGGATCAATGCGGCGACATTGGTGTTGGCGAATGGGGTTGCGCCGCTGAGTAACTGGTAGGCCGTACAGGCCAGCGAGTACTCGTCGGCGCGGCCGTCGAGTTTCTCGGCGGCCAGCTGCTCGGGCGAGGAGTACGCGAACGACCCGACGGTCAGGTTGGTGGCGGTCAACCGCGTCTCCTCGAGGATCGGACGCGCGATACCGAAGTCCGCGAGCAGCACGCGGCGGCGCTTCGTCGGTCCGGTGGCCTCGGTGAGGAGGACGTTGGCCGGTTTGACGTCACGGTGCAGAAGGTTCTGGGCGTGCGCGTGATCGAGGGCGTCGGCGACCGCGGTGACGATGTGGGCGACTTCGGCGCCGGGTAGGCCACCCGGGCGAGACGACAGGAGCTCGGCGCCGTCCTGTCCCTCGACGTAGCGCATGGTGATCCACAACTGGCCGTCGGACTCGCCGCGGTCGTAGACGTCGACGACGTTGGGGTGATCGAGACCGGCCGCGAGATCGGCCTCACGGGTGAAGCGACGGCGGAACGCCTCGTCGGAGGAGAGGTTCGCCGGCAGCACCTTGAGCGCGTCGCGGCGGGGCAGGCGCGGATGCTGGGCCAGATACACCTCGCCCATCCCGCCCGCACCGAGCACCCGAATGATCCGATATCCGGCGAACTCCTGACCAACTGTCAACGCCACGCCGCAAGTGTAGTGGGAGAGTGCGACATCTCCGGCGCCCGGCGCAAGAGCGCACGCCGATCAGGGGACGCCGGGCCGATCAGTCGGTGTGCCCGGCCACCCAGTCGATGACCTCCTCGGTCACCGGACGTGTGTCGGCGTCGAACTCGTGGTGCTTTTCCACAAACGCCGCGACCATCGGGCAGACAGCGACGATCACCTTGCCCTGCGCGCGCGTATCCGCGAGCGCCTCGGCGATGAGGATCGTCGCCAGCCCGCGTCCGCCGAACTTCTCGGCCACCTCGGTGTGGAAGAAGATGCGTTCGGTCGCGCCGTCGTGTTCCCGCTCGCGATAGACGGTGACGCCGGCGATCTGCTCGTCGACGCTGATCTGGTAACGCAGCGTGTCGGGAACGTGGGAGACGTCGGCGGTGGCGCCGGTTTTGTCGAGGGGCATGGGACCGAGGGTAGTGCAGATTCCGCGGGCCGGATCGGCGTGCGTGTCGCGGGGTGAACCCGTCAGTGGTATCGCTGAACCAGCGAGCCCCGGGAACTATCGGGCGGTGGCTGCGCGGCGATATCCGCGCAGCGCCGGAACGAGGCAGACCGCGATGATCGCGACCGACCAGATCGCCACCTTGACGAAGTTGTGTGCCACGGGTCCGCCGTCGGCCAACGACCGCATCACTTCGATCGTCGGTGTCATGGGTTGGTTGGCGACGATGGGCTGTAGCCATCCCGGGTAGGCCTCGATGGGGGAGAAGCCCGAGTTGAAGAACATCAAAACGCTGGAGATCAACGACAGCAGGGGGACCAGCGGCGCGGCCGGTCCAGCGCTCACTGCCAGGGCGAGGACGAGTGTCGCGTACGCGACACCGAACATCAGGGTGACGGCGACGATGCCGACGACCGAGGCGATGCCGCCGGTGATCCGGAAGCCCGTCGCCGTCCCTATCGCGAGCAGGAGCGCGGTCACGACGACGATGCGGACCACCTCGCTACCAAGACGCGAGGTGAGGTCGGCGGCGCGATGGATCGGTAAGACGTAGAGCCTGGTGAGAAGTCCGGTACCGCGTTCGGAGTTCAGACGCACGCCGGCGGCGACCGACCCGAACATCGCACTGACGAGGATGACCAGCGGCACGGTCGAGTAGGAGCTGTCCTGCCCGGTCGCCCCGCCGATGGCGTCGCCGAGCACCACCTTGAACATGAGCAGCGTGAGCACGGGAACCACGACGAGCTGGATGAGCATGCCCTTGTCGCCGACCATCACCGACACCTGACGCCACGTCAGGGCGCCGCTCTGCGTCGCCCACGCGCGCAACGACCGCTCGGATCGAGGGACCGTGACCGGCATCTGGGTGGTCATCGGCCCGCCTTTCTGGCCCCGAGTGCACCGAGTACCACCGCGGCGGCGGCCAGGCCGACGCACCACGACACCGTCGGCATGAGTATCGCCCGGGTGGCGCTGCCGTCGCCGAGTGCACGCATCGACGCCGCGAACTGCGAGATCGGCTGATTGCGCACGAAAGGTGCGATCCACTCGGGGAACTGGCTCTCGGGGACGAATCCCGTCGACATCATGCCGAGGATGAGGATGGGCAGTGAGAGTGCCTGACTCGTCGCCTCGGGACTGTCCGACAACAACCCGATCGCGTCGGCGATCGCCGCGATCACGAGTCCGACGACGAGGGCGACGGCGAACAGTCCGATGGTGTCGAGAACAGAGCCGTGCGCACGCCATCCCATCACGAGACTTGTCGCGGTGGCGCAGACGATCGACAGCACCAACAACAGTCCGTTGGTGCCGAGACGTGCGGTCACCGGAATCCATGAGCGCATGGGGAGGGTGCGGAACCGGGTGTGCACGCCCTTCGTCGCATCGTTCGCGGCGCGCATCGCGGCGGCGGACGCGACGAATCCCACCGACTGCAGCGCGATGATCGGCATCAGGAACTGTGCGTAGTCCATCCCGGGATCGGCGTTCATGATGGAGCGAAGGGGCAGATAGAAGCACACCGCGAGCAGGACGGGCGCGACGAACGCGAAGATGAACTCGCCGTTGCCGACGATACCGGCGACGCCGCGCCCGACGAGTACCCAGAGTTGCGTCAGGGCGCGAGGATGCGGCTCGGTACCCGACTGGGGGTCGGTATCGATCGCGGTGAGGCCCGTCGGCACCGCCTCGGTCATGCGCTGGCGCTTCCGTCGGAATGGTGTACGGCGTCGGCGTCGGCGTCGGCTGGGTCGTCGGCCGGGGCGTCGGGACCGGTGAGCGCCAGGAATGCCTCATCGAGGCTTGGGAGACGTAAAGTGATGTCGGACAACCGGATTCCCGCGAGCGTGGTGCGACGAACGATCTCGGCCAAGGTGTCGGCGCCCTCTGGAGCCGGCACCGACACGGCAACCGCCTCGACGTCGCGACCGGTCGTGTCGTCCGTGGGTGTGTCTGCGCGCGTGGCACCGAGGTCGCCGAGGCAGGCGCGCAGCGCTTCGAGTTCCTCCGGTGCGGTGGGAGTCACCTGATAACGCGATGCGCCGGTCGCCGCCTTGAGTTCGGACGCGGTTCCCGAGGCGATCACCCGTCCCTTGTCGATCACCACGATGTGGTCGGAGAGGAAGTCGGCCTCCTCGAGGTACTGGGTGGTCAACAAGATGGTGACGCCCTGATCGCGAAGCGCGGCGACGAGTCGCCAGACGTCCTGTCGGCTGCGCGGATCGAGACCCGTGGTCGGTTCGTCGAGAAACACCACCTCGGGCCTGGTGACCAGGCCACATGCGATGTCGATTCGACGCCGCATGCCACCCGAATACTTTCCGACGCGACGTTCGGCGGCGTCGGTGAGACCGAAGTCGACGAGCAGTTCGTCGGCACGATCGCGCGCCGCCCGCTTGGTCAGCCCCATCAGCCTGCCGAACAGGACCAGGTTGGCCCGGCCGCTGAGCGATTCGTCGAGCGCAGCGAACTGGCCGGTCAGCATGATGGACCGTCTGACCGCCGCGGCGTCGGCCACGACGTCGTGACCGGCGACGGTGGCCGACCCGTCATCTGGCTTGAGCAATGTGCACAGCATGTTGACCGTCGTGGTCTTTCCCGCACCATTGGGGCCCAGGAGTGCGAGGATCGAGCCCTTGTCGACGCTGAACGTGACATCGTCGACGGCGATGTGCTCTCCGAAGCGTTTGTGCAGGCCATTCGCGGCGATTGCGATCTCGGAGGCGGCGCGGTGCCGAGCACGCGAGGTCGGGGCAACCGGTCGGCGGAACGGGTGTGCCATCCGGCACTCCTCTCCCCTGATGACTCGTCTGGACCGGTGGCGTGACCTGCAACCACACGGCGCGACCTGATCGACACTCGAGGCGACTTGTCCACTACGGACTGCCGGATCGACCAAAATGATCCGGTTACCGCATTGAGCGCAGAGTACATCCGGACCGTCGACACGATCCACTATTGCGCAAATCGATTCCTGGATGCGAGAAAAAGTATCCCGTTCGAGGGACATCTGTAACGACCTGGTGCGGATGCGCGATGAACGTCGAGGGTGGCGATTTTGTCAGCGTATCCAGCCCCGGTAATCATTTCTGAAGTACTACCTTTGATTGAATTATCGAGCGTTTGGTTCCGCGCAATTGGGCCCTTGAGTGAGACTGGGTCCGGTAATAGGATCGGTTCGAGGCCGGGCTGGCCATGGCCAGTCGACGCAGTCAGTTGGAATCGCGCCGAGTCGCCGACGACCCGGGAGTGAGGATATGCGCCAACAGCACCAGGTGGTCGATCGTGGTGATGTGGACACCAGTGGTTCGCCGATCGAGCTGACGGCCGCCCAGCGTGGCATGTGGTTCGCGGAAAGTCTTTCTGCCGACTACTCGGTCACCGTCGCGCAGTACGTCGACGTCCGCGATGGCGAGCGGCCCCTCGATGACGAGCTGCTTCGCCGGGTGATCCTGGAGGTCGGCCGCGAAACCGAGATGGCGTTCACGAGGATCGTCGAGACCGACGGTGTCCCCATGCAGGTTGTTGACCAATCGATCGACAACGATGTCGAGTTTGTCGATTTTCGAGACGAAACGAATCCAGTTGCTTCGGCTCGCGAATGGATGAGTTCCGATTACCGCGTCGGCATGGATCTGCTGTCGGATCGGCTTGTGGTATCCGCACTGCTTCGGGTCGCTGACGATCGCATTTTCTGGTACGTCCGTGCGCATCACATAGCGCTCGACGGATATGCCGCGCTCACCATCGTTTACGAGATCCTGAATCGTTACAACGCGGCGGTCACCGGCGTCGAATATGTCCCGAAACCAGGGGCGAAGCTCGACGAACTGGTCGCCGACGACCAGAAGTATCTGACCAGCACCCGTCGGGCGGCCGACCGCGAATACTGGGCAGCCCGCGTCCACGATCTCCCTGAGCGCGTGACTCTCGCCCAACAACCGGCCGCGGTACCGCTGTCGCCCTGCAATGCGGTCGCCGCGGCCGAGATCGACGCCGCGCGCCAGCAGACCATCGGTCGGCTCGCCGCGTCTCTCAACAGTTCGGCAGCAGTGCTCCTGAGCGCGGGATTCTCGGCATTCCTGGCCCGGATGGCCGGCACCGACGACGTGGTGCTCAGCTTGCCGGTGACCGGACGTGCCACGGCGCGGATCAAGCGCGCGGCGGGCATGCTCTCGAACATGCTGCCGGTGCGATTCCGTGACGTGACCCGATTGTCGATGCGCGGTCTCGTGGAACAGGCGCAACTCGAGTTCACCGGTGTACTTCGGCATCAGCGCTACCGATTCGAGGACATCCGCATCGATGCGGGCCTGCAGGACGCCAACACCGCGTCGTTCGGGCCGATCGTGAACATGATGTTCTTCGACAAGCCCATCGAGTTGGCCGGCGCGACCGTCGACTATCACATCCTGTCCTCGGGAATCCTCGAAGATCTGCGGCTCAACCTCTATCAGGCGAGCCCCGGCGCTCGGATCGGCGTCGACCTGCACGGCAACCCGAACCTCTACGACGAGGCCGACCTGAGCCGGCACCTCGAGCGCTTCCTCGCGTTCCTCGACCGGGTCTTCGCGCAGTTGGACACGCCGATCGGTGACATCGATCTGCTGCTGCCCGGTGAGCGTGCGGATCTGCTCGGGCTCGGCGTGGGTCCGCTGCGGCCACTCCCGATGCCGTCGGCTCATCTGCTCGATGGTTTCGGGGCCGCGGTCAGCGAGACTCCGACGGCCATAGCCGTCGAGTTCGGTGATCGCCGGTGGACCTATCGGGAGTTCGACGAGTTGCGCTGGCGCATGGCGGCGACCTTGCATTCGGCGGGGGTCGGCGAAGGCGATCGTGTCGTCGTCACCCTCGACCGTGGTCCCGCCCAGGTGGTCGCGATCTACGCGGTGCTCACGCTCGGTGCGGCGTACGTACCCGTCGACCCCGCGCAACCCGATCAACGCCGGATGCTGATCGCGGAGACCGTCGACGCACGAGTGGTGATCGACGACGAATACCTCATCGCCACAGCTTTCGATCCCGACGACGTCGCGTCGGGCCCCGACGGGCACGGGGAGTCGACCAGAACGACGGCCGGCGGCGGTTCGGCAGCCGCATACGTCATCTTCACCTCCGGTTCGACCGGCGTGCCCAAGGGTGTTCAGGTCGGTCACGAGGCCGTGCTGAACCGGCTCGCGTGGATGCAGGACAACTACGGCCTCGCGACCGACGATGTGGTGCTCTACAAGACGCCGTTCACCTTCGACGTCTCGGTGTGGGAACTGCTCTGGGCGCTCGGGCAGGGCGCGCGACTGGTGATAGCCGAGCCCGGGGGCCATCGTGATCCGGCATATCTGCGCGAGCTGATCATCTCGCGCGGGATCAGCGTGTTGCACTTTGTTCCGTCGATGCTCGACGTGTACACCGAGGTGCTGGCGAACGAGGGCCACACGACGCTCCTGCCCTCGGCGGTGCGGTACGTGTTCACCTCGGGGGAGGCACTCCCGCGACATCTCGCCGAGAGGGTGATCGAGGGTTCCGAGGCCGATCTGGTCAATCTCTACGGCCCTACCGAGGCCGCGGTGGACGTCACCGAGTACCCGGTCGGCAACGACGACGGCCCGGTCCCGATCGGCGGCCCCGTTGCCAACACCAGGGTCCACGTACTCGACGGTGCATTGGCCCCGGCGCCGGTCGGGGTGGCAGGTGAGCTCTATCTCGCCGGTATCCAGCTCGCGGACGGCTACGTGGGGCGTCGCGGGTTGACCTCCGAGCGGTTCGTCGCCGATCCGTCGGGTCCGGCGGGCACACGGATGTACCGCACGGGCGATCTGGTCAGATGGACGCAGGACGGCACCCTGCACTATCTGGGGCGCACAGACTTCCAGGTCAAGATCCGCGGACAACGCGTCGAACCGGGCGAGATCGAAGCCGTGCTCGATGCCATGCCGGGTGTCGAGGCGAGCGCGGTGGTGCCGCGTACCGATCTCGCGGCCGGACCCGTGCTCGTCGCCTACCTTCGATCCGGCAGCACGGAGGTCGCCGATGCCGCGGAGGTCACCGAGAGTGCGGCACTGGCGTGGTGCCGGCAGCATCTGCCCTCACACATGGTGCCGGTTGCGGCGATGCGGCTCGAGCAGTTCCCGTTGAATTCGTCGGGCAAACTCGACCGCAAGCGTTTGCCGACCCCGGAACCCAACCGCTCGGTCGAGTACGTCGCGCCGCGAACGCCGATCGAACTCGCACTCACCTCGTTGCTCACCGAGTTGCTCGGCGTTGAGCGGATCGGCTTGCGCGACAACATCTTCGCGTTGGGTGGCGATTCGCTGCTTGCGGCACGTCTCGTGTCGCGGGCACGTAGCGACCGAGATCTCCGGGTCGATCTGACCACGGTCTTCTCGGCTGTCGATGTCGGCGGGATCGCCGAGCGGACCGAGTTCGGGGACGCGCCGGAGCGGGTCGAGCTGCGTCGAGTCGAGCGGCAGGGCGTCATCCCGCTGTCACACGCACAGACACGACTGTGGTTCGTCAACCGGATGGACTCCGGCGCCGCCACCTACAACATGCCCGGTGCCGTCCGACTCGGTCACGAGGTGGATGTCGACGCATTGCACGCGTCGATCGAATCACTGGTGGAACGTCATGAGACGCTGCGAACCCGATTCGGATCGCACCTCGGCGAGCCCGTGCAGGAGATTCTGACGACCCGCGAGGCGATGGAGTTCCTCGACACCGAGGTGTTCGACGCCGTCGATCGTCTCGACGAGCTGATCGCCGCCGAGGCGGCACGTGGGTTCGATCTCGTGCACGAGATCCCCTTCCGGATCCGCATTCTGCGTGATCGTGACGGATACGTCGTCGTCACCGTTCTGCACCACATCGCGGGTGACGGCTTCTCGCTGCAGCCGTTGATCCGCGACCTCATGGTCGGCTACACGAGCCTGCGCGACGGCAAGGGCCCCGGACTCGATCCGCTGGAGGTGCAGTACGCCGATTTCGCGATCTGGCAGCGCGCACTGCTCGGCGAGCTGGAGTCGCCCACACCGCGCGCGGCCGAGGGATTGGCGTTCTGGCGTACCGAACTCGCCGACATGCCCGACCTGCTGATGCTTCCCACCGATCGGCCCCGGCCGCATGTGGCCACCGGAGCGGGCGGCTACGTCGACGCCGATCTCGACGCCGACATCGCGATGAGCATCCGGGGTCTTGCGCGAGACCACGGCGTCACGCCGTTCACCGTGGTGCACACGGCGCTGGCGATCCTGCTGTCGCGGTGGGGGGAGGTCGACGAGGTGTCGATCGGCACTGCCGTGGCGGGCCGAGACGAACCGGCCACCGCGCAGCTGGTCGGGATGTTCGTCAACACGGTGGTGTTGCGCACGGCGGTGTCGCCGACAGACACGGTGGCCGATCTGCTGGGCCGCGCCCACGGGACCCGAACCCGCGCCGTGCGGCACGCCGACATACCGTTCGAATGGATCGTCGACGCCCTCAGCCCGGAGCGTTCCGCCTCGCACACCCCGCTGTTCCAGGTCGCGCTGACGATGCATCCGGGGCACGCGAGCACCCTGCACCATTTCGACGAGTCGGCACGACTCCTCGACGCGCGAGTGCCTTCGGCGAAGTTCGACCTGTCGATCACGGTGACCGATCAGGCCGACGCGGGGGGCTATCACCTCGAATTCTCCTACGCGACCGACATTTTCGAGCACCGCACCGCCGAACGTGTTGCCGCGCAACTGGAGCTGGTGCTACGCGCCATGGTGCAGGCGCCGGTCCGCACCGTCGGCACCATCGACATCGTCGCCGACGAGGATCGTGGCGAACTGATCTCCGGGGGCGAGGGGTTCGCCGCACCTGCGCTGCTGCGTGACCTCTTCGGTGCGGGTGCACAAGTGGCCGACCCCCACTCTCTTGCCATCGCCGGGTCCTCGGAGATCACGTGGTCGATGCTCTCGGCCCGATCCAACCAACTGGCGCGTGAACTCGTGTCGACCGGTGTCGGTTCCGGTGACATCGTCGCGATCTGCATTCCGCGCTCACATCAGTCGGTGATCTCGATGCTCGCGGTCGCCGCATCGGGTGCGGCATTTGTCAGCATCGACCCGACCTTGCCCGCCGCGCGTATCGCCGAGATGCTCGCCGACAGTGGAGCAACGGTCGGGTTGAGCGTCACCGATCACGCTTCGCGCCTCCCGGACAGCGCGACATGGCTGGTGATCGGTCACGAGGACACGGAATTCCGGCTGGCAGGCCACAGCGGTGCGCCGCTGCGGCCCGAGGAACTCGTGCGTACACCGCGACTCGACGACCTGGCGTACCTGATCTACACGTCCGGCTCGACGGGGCGGCCCAAGGCGGCTGCGCTGAGTCACCGAGGACTGTCGAACGTCGTCGCCAACCAGCGATCGATTCTGCAGCTGACCGAGGAGTCGCGTGTATTGCACGTGGCGTCACCGAGTTTCGACGCATCGATCTTCGAGATCGTGATGGCGCTCGGTCAGGGCGCGCGACTGGTGATCAGTCCCGCCGGGGTGTTCGGGGGCGACGAGCTGGCCTCCCTGATCCGGGATCAAGGAGTGACCCACGCGGTGATGACCCCGTCGGCACTGGGCACCATCGAGCCGGCGGCCGTGCCGAAGCTGCGGCGGGTCATCAGTGTCGGGGAGGCGTGCCCGCCGGACCTGATGCGACGCTGGGCGCGGGCCGGACGACGGTTCCACAACCTCTACGGGCCCACGGAGGCCAGCATCTGGGCGACCGCGGCCGGCCCGATGACCGAGCACGACGAGGTCTCGATCGGTGGCTCCATCCCCGGTGTCGGTGCCGTGGTACTCGACCGTGCGCTGCGGCCGGTACCCACCGGCGTCCCGGGCGAGCTGTATCTGCGTGGCGTGCAACTCGCCCGTGGATACCATCGCCGCAGCGACCTGACAGCATTGCGATTCGTCGCCGACCCGCATGCACCCGGTGAGCGGATGTATCGCACCGGTGATCGCGTGATCCGCACCGTCCGTGGCGATCTGCGCTACCTCGGACGTACCGATTTCCAGCTCAAGATCCGGGGTCTGCGTATCGAACCGGGCGAGGTCGAGGCCGCGATCGTCGATCACCCGCTCGTCGCCGACGCGGTATGCCTCGGCGTGCGCGCACCCAACGGCGACGACGTGTTGGTGGCCTACGCGACTCTGGCCGAGGGAGCGAGCGCTGATCCCGCACACGTCCTCGAGCATGCGGCCACCCGGCTGGCGGGCTACATGGTGCCCCACACACTGGTCGTGGTCGACGAGTTCCGGCTCACCACCTCGGGGAAGATCGACCGAAAGTCATTGCCCGCGGTGGATTTCGGTACCGCAGCGCCGTACCGGCAACCGGGGTCCCAACTGGAGATGGTGGTCGCAGGCGTCTTCGGTCAGGTCCTCGGACTCGAACGCGTGTCCGCCGATGCCGACTTCTTCCACCTCGGCGGCAGTTCGCTCTCGGCGACCAAGGTCACCGCTCGTCTGGCAGCACTGTTGGACCGCGAGGTTCCGGTGAAGCTGCTCTTCGAGCGTCCGACGGTGTCCGCACTCGCCGCGGCGTTGACGTCGGGACCCACCGGCCACGGGGTGCCGGCGCTCCACGCGCGCAGCCGCACCGAACTGGTGCACGTGTCCGGCATGCAACGCGGACTCTGGCTGATCAACAGAGCCGAACCCGAATCCGCGGCATACAACGTCGCGATGGCGCTGCGGCTGTCCGGTGACCTCGACGTTCCCGCACTTACCCGCGCCACGATCGACCTGGGCCGACGTCACGAGGCGCTACGCACGGTCTACCCGATGATCAACGGTGAACCGGTGCAGGTGATCATGCCCGCCGACGCGCTCGACAGCGAGGTGACGCTCGAGGTCCGCGACTCGGACGGGTCGCGCAGCAGTGAGATCGCCCAGATCACCGGCGCGGCCTTCGACATCAGCGTGCGCCCCCCGGTTCGCGTAGTGCTGTTGCGGGTGTCGGCCGACGAGCACGTCCTGGTCTTCGTGGTCCACCACATCAGCGCCGACGGTGCGTCGATGATGCCGCTTGCACGCGACCTCATGGCGGCCTACGCCGCCCGGCACGGTGGAGCCGAGCCGGCCTGGAAGCCCCTGCAGGTGCAGTACGCCGACTTCAGCATGTGGCTCTCCGAACGACTCGCCATGGTCGACGACGGGGTGTCCGAACAGGAACGCCAACTGAACTACTGGGAACAACGGCTGTCGGGCCTGCCGGAGATCCTCGAGCTCCCGGCGAGCAAGCCGCGCCCGAAGATCCCCGACTTCGACGGCGCCGCAGTCGATTTCGAGATCCCTTCGGACGTGGTCGGCAAGCTCGACGAGATCTCCCGTAAGCACCACACGACCCAGTTCATGGTCACGCACGCGGTCTTCGCGGTGTTGCTCGCACGATTGTCGGGTCGCGACGACATCGTCATCGGCACCCCGTTCGCCGGTCGTGGTGAGCCGCTGGTCGAGGACGTCGTCGGGATGTTCGTGAACACCCTTGCGCTTCGTACCCGGGTGGACGGGGCCGAATCGTTTCTCGAGTTGCTCGATCGCGTCCGGGGTGACGATCTCGCCGACATGTCGCACGCTGCAATCCCTTTCGATGAGGTCGTCGCGCGGCTCATGTCCCGGCCGCCCACCGCACACAACCCGGTCTTCCAGGTGATGCTCGCGTACCAGAACGTCGAGTTCCCCGTCCTGCGACTCGACGGGCTCACCGTGGAACCCGTTCCCGAAGAACTGACGTCGGCAAAAGTCGACCTGGCGCTGACACTTTTCCCCGGTGATCCGGAGCGCGAGGCCAGGGGCGGTGCGCTGCGTGCGCAATTCGTCTACGCGACGGCTCTTTTCGATGAGGAGACGGTGAGCCGGATGGCGGCTCGGTACGTCCGGCTGCTCGCTGAACTCGTCGACGACCCGGAGCGGGCCGTGGGTGACGCCGCCATGGCCATCGACGCCGACCATGCCCACGATCGCACCGATCACGACGAGCAGATTTCGTTGTTCGACCTCATCGCCGCGGCCGCGACCTGTGATCCGGGCGCGTCGATCCTGCCCGATATGTGTGGGGTGAGTTTCGGTGATCTGAGCGCCCACGCCTCGGCGTTGAGTGCTGTTGTTCCCGACGGTGATTCGGCGCTGACGATGGCTCTCATGACGTTGGTTCCCGGACTCGCCACCGCGAGCCCGGACGAGTTGGACGACGTCCTGGGCTCACTGCACATCCGTGCGCGCGCGGCCGTCGCGCGCGACAACTCCACCCCTGCAGATCCCATCTAGCCGGAAGGTCTTCAGACAGCCGTGACGGGAATCGACGCGAACGCAAAGGAAACCTGCTCGGGGTGGGGTCACCGTCCCGGCACTCGTGATCTGATCGCGGTGACGGCACGGACCGCACCGGAGGTCCTCGCGCTGTCATCGTCGACGGTGAGCCTGACGTTCGGTGAGCTCGAGGCGCGCGTTGCGCCCATGGCGACCGTGTTCGCCGGACGCGGAATCCACGGAGATGCCGCTGTCGCCGCCACGATCGCTCCGTTGGTCACCACGCCCGGTGCCGACCCGGCGGCGTCGGCTGCTCTCACGCAGGAACGCCTGCGGGGTGTGCGTACCGCGGCCGTCGACACACTTGGCGGTGACGACTGGCAGTCGCTACCCGGTCTGTTCCGACTTGCGGTGCGGCGCTTCGGCGCTCGGCTCGCGGTCACCGACACTGCGGGCGCCGGGCTGACCTATCGTGAGCTCGACGAGCGCTCCGACGCGGTCGCTCGCGGTCTGCTCGCATCCGGTGTGGCGCAGGGGTCGGTGGTCGGTCTCGCCACGTCTCGCAGCGTCGACGTCATGGTGGCGATCCTCGGCATACTGAAGGTCGGTGCCACCTACCTTCCGCTCGACACCTCACATCCGGGCGATCGGCTGCAGATGATCGTCGACGACGCGGCCCCGGTCGTGGTCATCGCGGATCCCGGCGGCCACGCGACTCTCGACGCCCTCGGAGTCGGCCGCACCACGACCGCCGACCTCGGCGAGCGCGGGCACGATGGGTCACCGGCGTTGCCTGCTGCGCTCGACCCGCGTCTGGGGGCCTACACCATCTTCACCTCCGGCTCCACCGGCCGCCCCAAGGGAGTCGTCGTCGAACACCGGTCGGTGGTGGCGTTACTGGCTGCCGCGCAACAGCATTACGGCTTCACCGAATACGACGTCTGGACCATGTTCCACTCGTATGCCTTCGATGTCTCGGTGTTCGAGATGTGGGGCCCCCTGTTGTTCGGCGGACGACTGCTCGTCGTGGACTACCTGACGACGCGCAGCCCGGTGGAGTTCGCTGCGCTGCTCGCCGAGCAGTCGGTGACGGTGGTGTCGCAGACGCCGTCGGCGTTCTACCAGCTCGCCGCAGCCGTGCGGCCGCGTGGCGAGGCCACCGTGGCATCCGATGAGATGCCGTCGTCGGTCCGGTACATGGTGTTCGCCGGCGAGGCGCTCGACTTTGCACAGGTGACGCGGTGGTATTCCGATCGGATGGCCGGCCGGGGAGGGCCCGGTCCATTGCTGGTCAACATGTACGGCATCACCGAGACGACGGTGCACTCGACCTTCCGTGCGCTTGATCCCGAATTCGTGTCGACTGCAAAGGGTTCCGACGTCGGCGATGGTCTGCCGGGACTCACGGTCCGCGTACTCGACGACCGGCTGCGGCCGGTGCCCGACGGAATGCCCGGCGAGATCTACGTCAGCGGAACCCAGGTGACGCGAGGGTATCTCGGCCGCCCCGAACTGACCGGTGTGCGCTTCGTCGCCGATCCGTTCGCCGGCGCCGGCCAACGGATGTATCGCAGTGGCGACGTCGCGATCCGACACGGCGACACCCTTGAGTACCTCGGACGATCGGATGCACAGATCAAGCTGCGTGGCTTCCGCATCGAACTCGGCGAGGTCGAGGCGGCCTTGCTGTCCACGCCGGGGGTGGACGCCGTCGCGGTCGCGGTCATGGCGCGCGACAACGGAATCGAACAACTCGTCGGCTACGCCGTGCTCGCCGGCAATGCCGAAAGTGCAGACAAGGCAACCAAGGCCGACGTGTCGCCGACACTGATCAGGTCCAATGCCGCGGCGTTGCTGCCCGAATACATGGTCCCGGACGTGGTGATGCTCCTCGATGAACTGCCGCTCACGGTGAACGGCAAACTCGACCGCCGCGCGCTCCCCGAACCCGAGATCGTCGCCGACGCCGCGTACGTGGCCCCGGGCACCGAGACCGAGAAGATGCTCGCCGAGATCGTTGCGGACGTGCTCGATCTCGAACGGGTCGGCGTGGCCGACTCGCTGTTCGACCTCGGTGGCAACTCACTCGCCGCCGCGCGCATCGTCGGGCGCGCGGGCGAGGCGCTGGGGGTGGGCCTCTCGGTGCGCGATGTGTTCGACGCACCCACGGTTCGCGGGCTGGCCGAGTTGTCGGCCCAGCGTGCCGCGGGTCTGCCCGAAGTGGTTGCCCTGCCACGACCCGCACGAATTCCGTTGTCGTTCGCGCAGAGTCGCATGTGGTTCATCAATCAGTTCGATACGTCGTTGCCGACGTACAACATTCCGGCACTGCTGCGGCTGGTCGGTGACGTCGACGTGCGCGCCCTGCGCTGCGCGCTGACCGATGTGATCGAGCGCCAGGAAGTGCTGCGGACCACGTTCCCCGCCGTCGACGACGAGCCCGTCCAGGTGATCGGCGGAGTCGACGAGATCGACGAGCGGCTCGAGTGGCTCGAGGTCGACTCGTGGTCGCAACTGCAGAACGTTGCGGCGTCGGGCTTCGATGTGACCACCGGCTGGCCGGTCCGTGCCGCACTCCTGGCGGAGGCGCCGGGACGCTGGGTATTCGCGTTGGTGATGCACCACATCGCGTCCGACGGTGAGTCGCTGCGCCCGCTCGTCACAGATCTCATCACGGCCTACCTGGCCAGAACTGCCGGGGTCGCACCGGAATTCGTGCCGCTGGAGATCCAGTTCGCCGATTACGCCATCTGGCAGCACGACGTCCTCGGCTCCGCCGACGACGCGGACTCGATCATCGGTCGCCAGCTCGGCTACTGGACGCGGCAATTGCGTGGCTTGCCGGACGTGCTCGACCTGCCCACCGACCGCCCTCGCCCGACAGTGGCATCGATGCGCGGCGCACGTACGTCCTTTGCCGTCCCGGCGGCGGTGACAGCCGGCGTGACCGAGCTGGCACGTGATTCCGGCGTGACACCGTTCATGGTCGTGCACGCGGCGCTGAGCGCATTGCTGGCCCGACTGTCGGGGACAGACGACATCGCGATCGCGACGCCGATCGCCGGCCGCGGGCAGCGTGTGCTCGATCCGCTCGTCGGCATGTTCGTCAACACCCTCGTATTGCGGGTGGGAGTCGATCCGACACTGACCTTCGCGCAGTTGCTCGACCGTGTGCGCGGAGTCGATCTGGAAGGGTTCGCGCACGCCGACCTGCCGTTCGAGTCGGTCGTGGAGGCACTCGATCCGCCACGTTCGGAATCGTATGCGCCGCTCAGTCAGGTCATGCTCACCTTCGACCAGTCCGCGATGCCCGAACTCGCCGCGCGAGGTGTTGCCGCCGCACGACTGCCGGGCCTCGACGTGGAGCCGATCGATGTCGACGACATTTCCGCCAAGGTCGATCTGACGTTCGCGTTGCGAGACACCGGCGACGGCTGGTCCGGCGAACTCGTCTACGCCACAGACATTTTCGACGCCGAGACGGCTGAGTCGATCGCCCGCAGGTTCACTCGTCTGCTGACCGAGATCACCGAACAACCGGCACTGCCGGTCGGCCGCTCCCGGTTGCTCGACGACCGCGAGTACGACGAACTGTCATCGGTGTCCGGCGGCACCGGCGCGACACCACAGTTGTTGGCGGATGTTCTCGTCGACGTGGCGAGGCGTCATCCCGACGATGTCGCGGTCACCGACGCGTCCGGTGACGTGGCGACCTACGCCGGGCTCGACGCCCGTTCGGATGAGTGTGCACGTTGGCTCATCGCCCACGGGGTCGGCACCGAAACGCTCGTGGCACTTGCGATTCGGCGGTCGGTGGACCTGCTCACCGCCTTGTGGGCGGTAACCAAGGTCGGTGCCGGGTACGTACCGATCGATCCCGACTATCCGGCGGACCGCATCGCCTACATGCTCACCGACTCGGGTGTGGCCCTCGGTCTGACGACGCCGACGGTGCGCGAGGCGCTGCCCTCGTCGGTCGCGTGGTCGCTCATGTGCGACGTCGTCGGCGATCGGCGGGAGCCGGCCGTCGGTTCGGCGGCCGGCCACCTACGGCCGGATGAGCTGGTGCGCCCTCGCCATCTCGATGCGCTCGCCTACGTGATCTACACGTCCGGGTCGACGGGACGGCCCAAGGGGGTGGCGATCACCTACCGGGGCATCGGCAACTACTCGGCCGACCTGGCCCGCTATCGGGCCGACGGCGGTTCGGTGGTGATGGGATATTCGTCCCCGAGTTTCGACGCCTCCATCCTCGAGTGGCTGATCGCATCGACGGGGGGAGCGACGCTCGCCTACCGGCCCGAAGGTGCGATCGGCGGAGAACAGCTCGAAGAATTCATCCGAGAGGCCGGGGTCACACATGCGTTCATGACGCCGACGGTGGCGGCGACGATCGATCCCGGCATGGTCCCCGGACTGCAACTCCTCGCATCCGGGGGAGAGGCGTTGTCGCAACGACTCGTCGACGACTGGGCCGGCACGGTCGCCTTCTTCAACGCCTACGGTCCCACCGAGACATCGGTTGCGGTCGCGAACAGCAAACGCCGCGTGGGCGTTCCGGTGCGCATCGGGGGGCCGATCGGCGGGGTGGGGTTGTTCGTCCTCGACGACACGCTTCAGCCGGTTCCGGTGAACGTACCCGGTGAGCTCTATGTCCGTGGCGTGGCGCTCGCCCGCGGGTACCTCGGCCGGGCCGACCTGACCGCCGCGCGCTACGTCGCGGACCCCTTCGGCAACACCGGTGATCGGCTCTACCGCACGGGCGATGTGGTGCGGTGGCGCCGTTCCGAGTACGGCGATCTCGAACTCGAGTATTCCGGCCGCAGCGATGACCAGGTGAAACTCCGCGGTCTGCGGATCGAGCTCGGCGAGGTCGAGGCAGGGCTCTCGTCGCACCCGGACGTGTCGGCCGCGGTCGTGATCGGTGTGGGTGGCTCGGTGGCCACCGCACTCGCCGGCTATGTGGTGGCACCCTCGGGACTCGATGTGTCCGCGGTGCGTGAGCACCTCGAACAGCGATTGCCCGCCCATATGGTGCCCGCGCACATCATCGTCCTCGATGCGCTTCCGCTGACGCCCGTCGGGAAACTCGACAAGCGCGCGCTGCCGGCCCCCGAGACGCCCGACGGAGACGACTACGTCGCACCGGCGTCGACCGCGGAACGTCGGTTGGCGGCGGTGGTGGCCGGAATCCTGGGAATCGAACGGGTCGGTGTCACGGACTCGTTCTTTGCGCTCGGCGGGGATTCGATCATGTCGATCAGGCTCGCCTCGGCGGCGCGGGATGCCGGGCTGGCGCTCACCCCACGGGACATCTTCGAACACAAGACGATTCGAGCGATGGCCCGCGCAGGTGGCGATGGGCGGGCGGCCGTGGCGCTCCTGGCCGAACCGGACGGCGGCGGCGCGGGTGAGGTGCCGCTGAGCCCGGTGGTGCAGTGGCTGCTCGAGATGGCGGGGGAGCCCGAGCGGCTCAGCGACTTCTCGCAGTCGGTGGTCATGGTGGCTCCCGACGATCTGGATCCGACGATGCTCGCGTCGGTCCTCGACGCCGTCGTCGCGGCGCACCCGATGCTCGCATTGCGGCTCCGGCACTCCGACGACGGGTGGGGTCTGCTCGCGGGAGTGCCCGAGTCGCGAGCGGCAACGCACGCCGTGCATGCCGACACCGGTACCGGCTCAGCAGAGTTCGACGAGCTGATCCGCGCCGAACATGCGGCGGCGCTGGGTCGCCTCGACCCACTCGCCGGCCGCGTGGTCGCCGCCGTCCTCGTGTCCGGAAATGATGGCGCGCGCGTCATCCTCGCAATCCATCACCTCTCCGTCGACGCCGTGTCGTGGCCGATCATCATCGAGGACGTCATCACAGCGTGGGGCGCACTGAGTTCGGGGACTCCGAGCGCGTTGCGACCCGAGGTCACCTCGGCACGAGCCTGGCAGCATGCGCTCGCCACCACGGTGCAGGCCGACGGCGAGGTCGACTACTGGCTCGCGCGGGTCGGGCACCGCACGCCCGGCTTCGACGACGCGGCCGCCCTCGGTCGGACGGCACCCGAACCGGTGACCGTCGAACTCGATCCGGAACTCACCGAGGCTGTCCTCGGAGATCTGCCGAAAGCGTTCGGCGCCGCCACCGCTGACGTGCTGAGCGCCGCGCTGGCGCGTGCGGTCCGCGCATTTCAGGATGGTCGCGGGCGGCCGGTGCAGGGTCCGGTGGCGATGGTGACCGAGGGGCACGGACGATACGAAGACGTCCTTCTCGACGGCGCGGAACCACGCCGGGCCGATCTGTCGCGCACGGTGGGGTGGTTCACGACCATCGCGCCGCTCGTCATCGACCCGGGCGAGGACGCGATTCACGCCGTCAAGGCCGCAAAAGAGGAACGGCTGAGTCGTCGTGCCAGCGGCCTCGGGTTCGGGCTCCTGCGAGGTGATGCACGAACTCCGTTGTGGCACTGCGCGCTTCCGGCCATCGCCATCAACTATCTCGGCGCGGTCGGTCAGGGTGCCGCGCAGGACGACGACACCGTGATCCCCTTCGCGGTCGACATCACTGCGCCCGCACTGGCGTCGACAGTGTCCGGACTGATGCCCGCGACGAACGCGCTCACCGCCAATATCACGGTCCGCCCGGATGAACGTGGACGTGCACTGTCGGCGGAGTTCCTGTACGCGCAGGACGTGTTGACCATGCCCGACGTCGCCGACCTTGCCGCGGCATGGCTGCGTGAGCTCGAGGCGCTGCGCACCGAGCTGGACGCCATCGGCGATCCCGGACCGTCCCCGTCGGATCTACCCGGAACCGGTATCACCCAGGCGGATATCGACGCGCTGACGGCGGCGTATCCCGGCTCCGCGCTCTGGCCGCTGACGCCGTTGCAGCACGGCTTCGTCGTGCAGTCGGCGCTGGCCGGCGCCGGTGCCGGTGCCGACAACGCCGTGGATGTCTATGTGGGGCAGACGGTTCTGCGTCTTGGGGCGCCCGTCGACGAGAATCGCCTGCGGCGCGCCGTCGGCGGGTTGTTCACCCGGCATCCCGCCTTGCGGACGAGCTATCTGCAGACCGCGGGCGGCGCGGTGGTCGCTGTCGTGAATCCGTCCGTCGAGGTGCCATGGCGCATCATCGAGCTCGGCGAGGCCGACGAGGTGGGGCGGCACGCGGCGGTCGACGACGTGGTCGCCGCCGAGCGGGTCACGCCGTTCGACCTCGCGGCACCCCCGTTGCTACGGGTCGTGGTGATCCGGGACGCGGGCGGCGTGACCGTGGTCATCACCAACCATCACATCCTGTTCGACGGCTGGTCGGGGCCGCTCGTTCTCGCGGATCTGCTGGCGCTGTACGTCACCGGAGCGACCTACACCGGGGGACAGCACGCCCCGACAGACGATTTCGGCGACTTTGCGCGGAGCGTCGCCGGCGCCGACCACGCGGCCGGATTGGCTGCCTGGCGTGAGGTGCTCGCGGCGGTCGACGGACCGACACTCGTTGCACCGGGCGCGACGGCCACCACCGACGCACTGCCGCGCAACCGCGCGGTGCCCGTCGACCCACGGCTCGTCGCAGCCCTCGAATCCGTGGCACGAGAACAGGGTTCGACACTGGCGACGGTTCTCCAGTTCGCGTGGGCGGTGTTGTTGTCCCGGGTGACGGGTCAACGCGTCGTCACCTTCGGCGAGACCGTTTCGGGACGACCCGCGGACCTCGACGGTGTCGAGTCGATGGTGGGGCTTTTCATCAATACGTTGCCTGCGGTCGTCGACGTCGATCCGTCGATGCCGATCGCCGACGTACTTGCCGCACTAGGGGAGTCCAAGGTCGCGGTGCTCGACCACCAGCATCACGGGCTGCCCGGACTGACCGCACTGACCGGGGTGGAGGGCGACCTGTTCGACACGTTGACGGTGCACGAATCGTATCCCGTCGACATCGAGTCGCTCTCGACCGACTCGTCGACCACCGGGCTCGACCTCGCCGAGGTGGTGGTCAGTGATTCGACGCACTTCCCGTTGAACATGGTCACCTCGCCGACGGGTGACGGCGGATTGACGATCACCCTGAAGTACCTGCCGAGCGCGTTCGACGGGGAGCAGATCGAGGTCTTTGCCACCGCACTCGAGGTCATCCTGCGCACCGTTGCCGGGCAACCGCGGTCGTTGGTCGCCGATATCTCGCTGGTGGACGACGACGAGCGCGCCACGATCCATCGGTGGTCGGTCGGGCCGCAGGTCGGGGTCCCGGTGACCACGGTTGCCGATGCTGTTGCGGCGCAGGTGGTTCGGTCGCCGGGCGCGCCTGCGTTGTGGTGTGCGGGTCGGGTGGTGTCGTATGCGGAGTTCGGTGCTCGGGTGGCGGTGTTGGCGCGTGAGTTGATTGCGGTGGGGGTGGGGCCGGAGGTGGCGGTGGGGGTGTCGTCGGAGCGCTCGGTCGAGTTCGTGGTGGCCATTCATGCGGTGGTCGCGGCGGGTGGACAGTATGTGCCGTTGGACACCGCGGCGCCGCTCGAGCGGGTTGGGTACATGGTGGAGACCGCTGGCGTGGGTGTGGTGTTGGTCGCCGCCGGTGAGGTTCCCGCGGCCGTTGCCGAACTCGGCGATCGCGTGCGGGTGGTCGAGGTGGATGCGTCGGGGTCGGTGGATGTGTCGGTGGCTGCGGTGTCCGATGCCGAGCGGTTGTCGTCGTTGTCCGGTGATGCGGCGTTGTACACGTTGTTCACGTCGGGGTCGACGGGCCGGCCCAAGGGTGTGACCGTGTCGCACCGCTCGGTGCTCAACAGATTGTGGTGGGGACTCGGTGAGTACCCGTGGGCGGCGGGCGATCGGGTGGTGTTGAAGACGCCGGTGACCTTTGATGTGTCGGTGCCGGAGTTGTTCGCGCCATTGATGTCCGGTGCGCAGGTGGTGGTGGCGCGGCCGGGTGGTCATGCGGATCCGTTGTATCTGGCGGAGTTGATCGGTGCGACACGGGCGACGTCGGTGCACTTCGTGCCGTCGATGTTGTCGGTGTTCCTGGATGTGGTTCCGGAGCAACGGGTTCGGGAACTCGACTCGTTGCAATGGGTCTTCTGTTCTGGCGAGGCGCTCGGGCCTGCCACCGTGGCTGCTGCTCATCGATTGTTGCCCGGCGTGTCGATCCACAATCTGTTCGGCCCGACCGAAGCCGCCGTCGAGGTCGGTCATGCCGAGGTCACCACACGAGATCGGTTGATCCCCATCGGGATTCCCGTGGCCAATACGTCGATGTATGTGTTGGATGCGCGGTTGGGTGTGGTGCCGCCCGGGGTTGCGGGTGAGTTGTATCTGGGTGGTGTGCAGGTGGCG
>NZ_JBNCLY010000033.1:0-30024 GCF_049844915.1 Gordonia sp. DT30
TTTCGAGGTGGGGGTGGAGTCGCAGTATTTGCCGGCGGCGTTGTTGTACGAGCGTCGGGATCGGTTGCGGTAGCCGCAGCGGCGCGGACCGCGTGCAGCGGAGGGCTCGAAGGACGATCGGTGTCTGAGGTGGAGCAATCGTCCGACCGAGTGGTCGCGGCGAGATGGACGAGGGTGTGGAGGGCAGTGTCACGCGATAGCGGTCGTATCGGACATCCGGATGACCGCGGGGGGACCCGACGGTATCCCGTCGGTTAGATTGGAGCGCTGTGACGGGGATAGGGGAGCTTCGGCAGACGGTGATGGTATCGGCCGCGCCACGGACCGTGCGTGTGTCGGTTTTCGGGGGACGCACCCAGCTCGACATCGAGCTACCGGTCGACGTTCCCGTCGTCAACATCGTCCCCGAGCTCGCGGCGCTGATCGCCTCACGGGATGTCAGGCGTGAAGACGAGCCGAACGGCATACCCAACAAGCGGGATCGTTGGGTGCTGACCCGGCTGGCCAACGGGCGCGAGGTCCGCGGCGACCAGACGTTGGCGATGGCGGGTTCGCATGACGGTGACCTGCTGAGCCTGCGCGCCGAACGCGCACTGAAACCACCCGAACTGTTCGACGACGTCGTCGACGCGGTGGCCCGACTCAACCGCGAAGGGTACCCGGCGTGGGGTCCCCGCGCCGCCCGGGTGATGGCTTTTGTCGGATTGGCGCTGACCGTCGCAGTGTGTGACGTGCTTCTGTTCGGCGACTTCGGCCTGGCCCAGCGCACCGCCCTGGCCTACCAAACGTCCGGCGTGGTCGTGGCTCTGGTCGTCGCCGCCGTCGTCGCCCGCCGTTACTACGCCGAGCAGCCGATCGCCGCCGCATTGGGGTGGGCGGCGCTACCGCTGATCTTCGGGGTGGCGTCGGTCGGTGTGGGACACCTGCCCGCCGGAATGAGTGCCTGGGAACCGGCCATCGTGTGCGGCGTCATGATCATCTCCGCAATGGGCGGCGGCATGGTCATCCGCGCCGGCCACATCGGATACGTGAGCGTGGCGGTAGGGTTCGCTCTCTGCGCGGTGGTCGCCGTCGCGCACGCCGCCTTCCACTGGACCGACCAGGTCTCGGGCACGGTTCTGGCCACCTGCGGTCTGCTGTTCGCGGTGGGCGCCGATCCGCTCCTCGCGAGCCTGCGCCGACGTCGTCCACCCGTCGCCCCGCCCACGTCGCCAGCCGATCCCAACGCGGGCACGTCTGAGTTGTTCACCAACCCATTCGACCGTGCCGAGCCCAGTGAGCGGCAGCGCCGGGTGGCGGCCGGTGCGCGTGCGCAAGTCCCCACGGCCGAGGCCGTGGCCGAGTCCGTGGAGCGCGCCCGCGCCACGCGATCCGCCTTCTACGTAGGTGCCGTGGCCACCGCGATCACCGGCACGGCGATCGCGGCCTTCGCTGCCGACTCCACCCCGTGGGCGGTCATCGTGTTCAACACCCTCGTCGCGGCTGCAGTGATGCTGCGCAGCGCTCGCAAACTGCCGTTCCTGCCGTCGGCGTTGCTGCTGTTCGGTGGGGTCGCGATCCTGGTGATCACCGCCCTGTCGTTACGGACGGCGCCGTCGCTGATGTATGCCGTCTCCGCGCTGTGTCTGCTCGCGCTGGTGGTCGCCGGCGTGGTCTTCGGGGTGTTCGCCACAGATCGGCAGTCGCCGCGATGGGCGCGACTCGCCGACCACCTGGACTACATCGCGCTCGCAGCGGTCCTCCCCGCGTTGGCGTGGGCGATCGGCCTCTATGCAATGGTCGTCGGGGGATGACCCTGTCCATCCGTGTACGTCGCGCGACAGTGATGGTCGCCAACCTGGCGACGGTCGCCATCTTGGTCCTCGCCGGTGCCGGACCCGCTGCCGCATTGGCTCCGCCGCGGATCGCCGCGGGCGGTGCACCCAACGGTCCGGTGGGCCCCACCGACAAGACCAAACAGCAACAGCAGTGCGCCACACCGGTGCTCGCCGCCGGCACCGATGTATCACAAGTCGACCCGACGGGCTTCGTCCTGGACTACCGCGCCGCCTGGACATACAGCACCGGGGCGGGACAGACGGTCGCGGTCATCGACACCGGTGTGCATCCGCAACCCCGTCTCCGTAAGGTGATCGGCGGTGGTGACTACGTCGGAAGCGGAGACGGACTGACCGACTGCGATTCACACGGCACCCTGGTCGCCGGACTCATCGCGGCACGACCGTCGACCTCTGACAGCTTCAGCGGCGTCGCTCCCGACGCGACGATCCTGTCGATCCGCCAGAACAGCGACTCATATCAGGTCGACGGCAACAATCGCGACAACAGCGATTCTGTCTCCTCCGGATACGGCAACACCACCACGTTGGCGTACGCGATCACCCGTGCAGTGAGCATGGGAGCCACGGTCATCAACATATCTGCCGCGGCGTGCGGCACGGCCGGCTCCACCGTCGACGACAACGCCCTCGGACGCGCCGTACGTGCCGCCTACCAGCACAACGTCGTGGTCGTGGCCGCCGCAGGCAATGTCGACAAAGATCGCTGCCCGCAGAATCCCGGCGTGGACCCGAACGTACCGCGATCCGAAGAATGGTCGCGGATGACCACCTATGCGAGTCCGGCGTGGTTCTCCGACTACGTACTGTCGGTGGCAAATGTCACCGCTGACGACGAGCCGGCCTCCTCCTCATTGACCGGTCCCTGGGTCTCGGTCGCCGCGCCCGGCGAGAACGTCGTGTCACTGAGCAGCACCGGCTCCGGACTGGTCAATCGACAGGTCATCAAGGGTGCCCAATCTTCGTTCAACGGAACGAGTTTCGCGGCTGCCGTGGTCTCCGGGCTGGTCGCGCTGGTGCGCGCAAAGCACCCCACCATGACCGCCGGCGAAGTGATGGATCTGATCAAGCGCACCGCCCACACGAGTGGACGTGGCCCCGACATGGCGACCGGATACGGACTCGTCGACCCGGTCGCCGCCGTCACTGCCGAGAAATCGGTCGCGTCGCCGAATTCGGTGCTGCACAAGCAGATCGCCGGACCCGCGCCGCCCGACAAGACAGCTACCCGAACCCGCGACATCGCGCTCATCGTCGGTGGGATCAGCGTCTTTCTCATCGCCGCCGCGTGGGCGCTGTTCACGCCGCGGCGACGCATTCGTGATGAGAAGACCGCCTACCGCGACATCGACGACGACTGACCGCGCCGCTCGGGCCGCGCTTTCCACAGCGCATCGCCGGTGAGCGGTCTACGGTGAGGTGCGGCCGCCGAGGTTGACGCGCCGGACCCATCCGCGCTTGATCTCCGATCGGGGATTCCCATGGTCGACGCCGAGACGCACGTTGTCTTCATTCACGGTTTGTGGTTGCATTCCTCGTCCTGGCAGTCGTGGAGCGATCTGTTCGCCGAGCGGGGCTACATTCCGCACAGCCCGGGCTGGCCGGGTGACGCGCCGACGGTCCAGGAGACACGGGACCATCCCGAGGCGATCGCCGATGTGGGTATCACGCAGGCCTTCGAGCACTACGCGCAATACATCGACGACCTCGCGGCGCCGACAGTACTGGTCGGCCATTCGTTCGGTGGGATGCTCGTGCAGAAATTGCTCGGCGACAACCACGGGATCGCCGGGGTCGCCATCGACGCGGCACAGATCAAAGGTGTGTTGCCGCTGCCGCTTTCGGCATTGCGCGCAACATTTCCGGTATTCAAGAATCCGGCGAACAAACATCGCGCCGTCTCGCTGACGCCCGAGCAGTTCCGCTTTGCGTTCGGCAATGCGGTGAGCCGGGAGGAGTCCGACGCCCTCTACGAACAGTGGACCATCCCGCCTCCCGGCCGTCCGCTGTTCGAAGCGGCCGCGGCCAACTTCTCGCCGCAATCACCGGCGAAGGTCGATACCGGCAACAACGGTCGCGGACCACTCCTGCTGATCGAGGGCGGCCGTGACCGCACCGTCCCGCCGACGATCACCAAGGCCACCCGCAAGCAGTACCGGCACTCGACCGCGGTGACCGACCTCATCGGCTTCGACGATCGTGGGCACTCACTGACCATCGACAACGGTTGGCGGGAGGTCGCCGATTCGTGCCTGTCCTGGCTCGAGACACAGAAGCTCTGAACGCCGGGCTTCACGGCCCCGCGAAGAATCACCCACGCTGACGGCTGCCCACGGCCGTTCCCGCCGGCGCCAGCTCGTGGGCTACGAAATCCAGTGCGGCAAGCTGCCATACAGCAATGTGGTCGAGCATCGGGTGATGTCCACCGGGCACCGGGAGGTAGGTCGCGTCGACGCCGCGGTCCCGAAGTTCGTCGATGCCCTTGGCGGTGCGCCGGGCGAACGTGACGGTATCGGCCTCGCCGTGGATCGCGAGGACACGGGCATCGTCGTTGATGAATCGCCAGTCGGCGAATTGCCACCACGGCGCCAACCCGAGCACGCCGGTGACCCGCGGGTCGGCGGCGAGGCGCGCGGCGATCCGGCCACCCATCGAATGCCCGATCACCACGACGGGGACGTCGGGATGGTCACGGCAGGCCTGCTCGAGCGCGGCACGCGCATACGGCATGGGCGACTTCTGCCCACCGTTCCAGCCGTAGACCCGGTACCGCACCTGCCGGACGTCGACGGCACGACCGAAACGCATCCGGATCGACCAGGTGAACGGATACATCCGCAGCGCCGAACCCTGCCACGGCGAAAACGGACGGTAACTCGAATCGGTCCCGCCGGGCAGGACGAGGACGATCAACCGCGGATCGGCGGTGCGCACGGGCATCGAGGTCGCTCCTTACCGGCAGACGTAGCGGTGCTCCACGATAACCGTTCGGTTCCGGTCGACCCCGCCGACCGGTGCATCGGTGGCAGAATCGGGGATATGGCACATCCCCGAGCCGGCACCCCGGCACAGCCCGAAGATCTCATCGACGTGGCCGCAGTGGAGCAGGCCTACTACGACAAGACCCCCGATCCCGATGACCCGCTGCAGCAGGTGGTCTTCGGCACGTCCGGACATCGCGGCGCGAGCCTGGACTCCTCGTTCAACGAGGCACACATCCTGGCGACGACCCAGGCGATCGTCGACTACCGCACCGGCGCGGGCATCACCGGGCCGCTGTTCATCGGATTCGACACCCACGCGCTGTCGGTCCCGGCCTGGCGCACCGCGCTGGAGGTCCTCGCCGCCAACGAGGTGAACACGCTGACCGCCGAGGGCGACTCCTTCACCCCGACGCCCGCGGTGAGCCGCGCGATCCTGCAGTTCAACGCGGAGAATCCGGGCGTGCAGTCCGACGGCATCGTGGTCACCCCGTCGCACAATCCGCCGCGCGACGGCGGGTTCAAATACAACCCGCCCTCGGGTGGTCCCGCCGACACGGCCATCACCTCCTGGGTGGCCGACCGTGCAAACGAGCTGCTCCGCGCGCGGCTCTCCGGTGTCAAGCGCATCCCCTTCGAGCGGGCGCGGGCCGGCGAGTACGTCGACGACTACCCGTTCATGCTGCGCTACTGCGACGGATTGGCCGACGTCATCGACATGGCGGCGATCCGTTCGGCGGGCATCCGCGTCGGCGCCGACCCGCTCGGCGGTGCGTCGGTCGGGTATTGGGCCGCAATCGGTTTCCGATACAACCTGGAGAACCTCACGGTCGTCAATCCGACGGTCGACCCGACCTTCTCGTTCATGACGCTCGACACCGACGGCAAGATCCGGATGGACTGCAGTTCGCCCAACGCGATGGCCTCACTGATCGGGGCGCGCGACCACTACGACATCGCCACCGGAAACGACGCCGACTCCGACCGGCACGGGATCGTGACCCCCGATGCGGGGCTGATGAACCCCAACCACTACCTCGCGGTGGCGATCGACTATCTGTTCACCCACCGGCCCGGCTGGTCGCAGGGAGCCGGTGTCGGCAAGACCCTCGTCTCGTCGTCGCTGATCGACCGGGTCGTCGGGGCCATCGGCCGGCGCCTCGTCGAGGTTCCGGTGGGATTCAAGTGGTTCGTCGACGGCCTGCTGGACGGGTCCATCGCCTTCGGTGGCGAGGAGAGCGCGGGAGCGTCGTTCCTGACCTTTGACGGCAAGCCGTGGACCACCGACAAGGACGGCATCATCCTCGATCTGCTCGCCTCCGAGATTCTCGCGGTGACCGGCAAGACGCCGTCGCAGCGCTACCGCGAACTCGCCGGCGAATTCGGCGAATCCGCTTACGCCCGAATCGATGCGCCCGCGTCTCGCGAGCAGAAGGCCGTCCTCTCGAAGCTGTCGGCCGATCAGATCAGCGCGACCGAACTGGCCGGCGAGAAGATCACCGCGATCATGACCGAGGCACCCGGCAACGGCGCGGCGATCGGCGGGGTCAAGGTGACCACCGAGAACGCCTGGTTTGCCGCCCGGCCGTCGGGCACCGAGGACGTCTACAAGATCTACGCCGAATCCTTCAAGGGCGCAGAGCATTTGACGCAGGTGCAGCAGCAGGCGCAAGAGGTCGTCGACGCCGCACTCGGCTAGCGATGAGACCACTCGCGCCGCTGTCCGCTCCGATCGACCCGTCCGCCGCGCTGAGCCGGATCGCCTGGTTGCTCGAACGGCGTCGTGAGAGCACCTACCGGGTCGAGGCGTTCCGCCGGGCAGCGCATGCTGCGGCGCAGCTCGACACCGCCGATCTGCGCACTCGGTCGGAAGCCGGCACACTGACGGCCATCGCCGGGATCGGCAAGACCACCGCCGCCGTGATCGTCGACGCGCTTGCCGGGCGGGTGCCCGGATACTTGTCCCGGCTGCAGGACGAGGAGTCGCCGTATCCCGCCGGACCGGCCACCGACCTCGTCGCCGCAGCGCGCGGGGACTGCCATGCACACACCGACGCCAGCGACGGTGGCGCACCACTGGACGAAATGGCGGAAGCAGCAACAGCATTCGGGCTGGAGTGGCTGGCGATCACCGACCATTCACCGAGGCTGACGATTGCCAACGGCCTCAGCGCCGAGCGGCTGTCCGGTCAGATCGACGCGATCGGGCGGTACAACGATGACCCGGGCACGACGATCCGGTTGTTGCGGGGGATCGAGGTCGACATCCTCGACGACGGGTCCCTCGACCAGACCGACGAGATGCTCGAGCAGCTCGACATCGTCACCGCATCGGTACATTCCGCGCTTCGGATGGAACACGACGCGATGACGCGGCGGCTCGTCGCCGCCGTCAGCAATCCACGGGTCGACGTGCTCGGACATTGCACCGGCCGTCGGGTGCTCTCCGGGCGGGGGCACCGGCCACCCTCGACCTTCGATGCGCGCGCCGTATTCGAGGCATGCGCGGCCAACGGCACGGCGGTGGAGATCAATTCGCGTCCCGAGCGGGTCGACCCGCCGGACGAGTTGATCGACATCGCCATCGAGTTGGGCTGCCTGTTCGCGATCGACTCCGACGCGCATGCCCCGGGACAGTTGGAGTTCACCGTCCTCGGCGCCCGCCGCGCATACGACCACGGCATCGACCCGGACCGCATCATCACCACGTGGCCGGTCGATCGGCTGTTGAAGTGGGCGAGTGGCTGATCCGTCCGCGGGTGGCGAGTAGGTGGCGTAGGCGCGCTTCGCTCGGTGAGAGTACGACGGCATCATTCAGTACGTCGGCGGGATCCCAGGTGATGATCTCGACGACGTCGTGGCCACCGGTGCTCTTGTCCGGCAACGGTTTAGCGTTGTCGGGTGGGTCGGGTGGTTGCCGGTGGATTTGGGCGCGCACTTTTGCGAGCCCGGCGGTGAAGTCGGGTCCGACGTCGGGCAGTTTGTTGATGCGTTTCGGGTTGGGTGGGGCGCCGGGGGCGGCGTTGCGGCGCCACCAACAGCGGCCCGCCAAAGGTCCGTCGCGGTAGATGCCGGTGGTGTACTGGCCGAGGCGGTCGCCGACCATCCGATTGTGTTTCGGGCACGCCGGAGCGAGGTCGTCGATGTTGGTCAGGCCGCCCTTGGCGTAGTCGAGGGTGGCGTGGTGGATCTCCGAGTGCGCGGCCGGTTGTGAGCAGCCGGGGTGTGAGCACACTTGGCCGTCGGGTTTGGCGAACAACGCCATGCGTTGGCCGCGGCTGGCGAGCCGGGCGCGCCCGAGGTAGAGGGGGACGGTGGTGTGGTCACCGAACACGGCCAACCACGGTTGCGCGTCGGCGGCGAGTTTGATGACGTGTTTGATCGGCAGCAGGCTGTTGGTGGCTGTGACGCCGAGTCCGGTTTCGTTGATCAGGTCGGTGAGGTCGGCTTTGATGATCAGCTGCACCGGTAGTCCGCGATGGGAGTCGCCGAGTTCCCCTGACTTCAGGACCAGCTTCAAGACGGCATGCAGCGCATCGTGATTGCGTTGGGCCTGGCTGCGCGTGTCACGTTCGGCCGCGGCCGCCAACTTCTCGGGATCAGCATCTTGGACGGAACCCGACGGTGAGTCGGGGTCGTCGGGGTTGTTCATGCCGGGGGCGGCCCAGACGGCGAGGATGGCTTCGAGGTTGGCGCGGAACTCGGGGTTGACCTTCCCTTCCAACTTCGACATCAACTGCGCGTTCTGCCGGTTCAGATACACCTGCCGTTTCTGCTCACGGTCGGTGTCGTCGGTCAACTCACCATCGGGATCGAGGTGTGCCATCAGTCGGGCACCGATCGCCGTCAACTCCGCCGGGGTGTGCACACGGGCGTAGTCGGCCATCTGCTTTTCGGCGTTGACCTTGATGGCGTGGTCGACCTGATGCGGGATGTCGTCGAGGACGTCGATCACCACCCGTGAATGTGCGGGCCCGACCGCACCCTCGGCGAACGCCTCAGCGAGAGTCGGATATTTCGGCTTGAGTGGTTCGCCGGTCAACCCGTGATAGGTCGCGGTGGCGGTCATCTGCTTGCGTCGGCGCATCGGCTCCGACACGCGCAACCCGACGACCATCATGTCGGTCACCGACCGAAAACCCAACCGGCGCTCCGCATTCCGATCCGATAGTTCGAGGATCTGCCGGTCACCCTGGAACGTCAACCGGTTGATCGCCCGCTCATTGGCTGCCGCGACCTCCAACAACGACTCATCCGAACACTGCGACAGATCCGTCGCAGCCATCTGATCAAGGAGGGCATGCAGCAACGTCACCTGCTCATCCGGCGCGAGAGCCGGCAGGTCGATCGTTGTCATTGTCACCCCCCAGTGAATGCGATCAAACATCAGTTCGTCGCTGGTACGTTCGAGACTACACCCGGTATGACCGAATGGCAACTCTCCGACTCAACTCGATGAAAGTTTCTCGGTCGAACGTCGACCGTCTAGATGCGTGAGTCGCTGCGTGAGCCAAAAGTCTATGTCGCGCAATGCTTGTCGCCCGATCGGCGTGGGGTGCATGGTGAAGCCGTGGGGTGCGGATGGGTAGAGACGGAGGTCGACGTCGTTTCCGGCTGCGACGAGCCGGGCGAGCATGGCGAGGTTGTCGGGGAGTACCACATCATCCTCGCCGATCACGAGGAGCGCCGGCGGCAGGTCCCGCAGATCCGCGAAGACCGGGGAGATGTCGGCGACGGTGCGGTCGTCGACGTGTCCGACGTACGCTTCGATGAAGTACTCGTCGGCGATCGTTCGGCCAGAGGGGGTTTGGGCGCTGAGGTCGTAGCTGCCCGCTTCGAGGACCGCGCCGGTGAACACGGACGCGAGGCCACGATCACGGAGGCGCAGTAGCGTCGTCATCGCGAGGGTCGACCCGGCGGACATGCCGCCGATCGTCAGGGCAGTGGTGCCGAATCGCCGTGCGCCAGTGTCGATCAGCCATCGGGCGACCGTCTCACAGTCGTCCGGCGCGGCGGGCCACGCTGACTCGGGGGCGAGCCGATAGTCGACGCCGACGACAACGGCGCCGATGGCGTCCGCGAGCCGGGTGTTGTGGGCGTCGGTGCGGGCCGCGGAATCCATGTAGAAGCCGCCGCCGTGTAGATACAGGTGGACGCCTGACGCGGGTCCGTGCTCGGGGGTGATGATCCGGATCGGAACCCGATGTCCGTCGACCTCGACGACTTCTTCGACAGCCCTCGTGGGTGTGGCCGGGTCGACGGCGCGTGCGGCCCGCACGGTTGCCAGTTCGGCTGCAGTCCTCGGCCCGACCCCACCGACTCGCGACGCGTAGAACGCCTGGGTCGCGGCCAGGTCTGCCGCGGATACCGGCTCCCGTAGATGGGTCAATCCGAGCTTCATCGCACTCCCGTCACGAGCCGGCGTTCACCTGACGCCCTCAACCATAGGGGGCGCCTACGACAGGACTGTGGCGACAGGTCCGGGGCGACGGGACTGTGGCGACAGGACCGAGACGACGGGACCGGGAAGACGGGATCGGGGCGTCGGCCGTAACCCGATCGGCGTCATCATCCCCTGCCATCGGGTGATCGGCGCCGACGGATCACTCACCGGGTTCGGTGGGGGACTGGATCGCAAGCGTGCCCTGCTGCGTTTGGAGGAGCCGTCGGCGCAGAGTGCCGGACGCCTCTTCTGAGAACGGGGCCCGCGCGCCGAACACGTTCCGGGATCGGACTATTCGTGGTCGAGTGCGGCAGTGAGGCGACGTACGCCCTCGTCGATGAGGGGCGGCCGCAGGGTGGCAAAGCTGAGTCGCAGGTGCTCGCCGAAGTCGGCGGTGACGGCGAACGCCGAGCCCGGGACGAACGCCATCCCTTCGGTGACCGCGGCGTGCAGAAGCGCTGACGTGTCGACACCGGGCAGGCGCGCCCAGCAGAACATTCCGCCCTGCGGGGCATTCAGCTCGATCCGCCCACCGAGATGTCGGTGGAGCGATTCCACCAACGACTCTGCCCGCCTGCGGTATTCGGTTCGAAGGCCGTCGACGTGACCGGCGAGCCACCCGGAATCCGAGAGCAGATCCGCGGCCATCAACTGACACAGCGTCGAGCCGCAGAGGTCGGCGCTCTGCCGGAGTCGTTCGATCATTGCGATGATCGTCGGCGGTGCTTGCATCCACCCGACGCGCAGGGCCGGCGCAAGGATCTTGGAGGTGCTGCCGAGCCGGATGACCCGCTCGCCCGGGATCGGGTCGATCGGAACGCCGTCGAACCGCAGCGCGCCGTACGGGTCGTCCTCGATGATGAAGAACCCGTACTCCTGCGCCAGGCTCGCGAGGGCCTCCCGTGTCGCGGTGCTCGCGGTGATCCCGGACGGATTGTGGAAGTTGCTGACCGTGTGGACGATTCGGGGTCGCACGCCCGTCCGCAACAAGGACTCCAAGCCGGCGGTGTCGGTGCCGGATGCGGTGATCGGCAGCGCGACGATATCGGCGCGAACGGCCTGAAAGCACTGCAACGCACCGACATACACCGGGTCATCGACGATGACGGTGTCCCCGGGATTCACCAGTGCCGCCGCCACGAGGGAAAGGGCCTGTTGGGAGCCGTGAGTCACGAGAATCTGGGCGGCGTCGCACCCGGACAGATCGGCAATGGCCTCGCGACACCGTTGGACCCCGAGGCTGGGTCCGTATTGGAGTGCGGTGACCTCACCGATCGTCCGGTCCGCGGCGGCCGCGATCCGATCGACGGGGATGAGCTCGGTGGCCGGCAATCCGCCGGCGAGGCTGAGCACGCCGGGGCGTTCGGTGATGCGCAGCAGATCACGGATGGCGGAGCCGCGGATCGCGTCGAGCGCGAGAGAGGGCGGTGCGGTGGGCGACGTCATGGATACACCACTTCCGGGAGACGGGAGGGAAAGTGATGAGGGTGGTCACCGGGCAGGCGTCGGGGTGGACGCGTGCAGCGAGATTACCGCGCGATCGCCACATGATGAAACTGATATACCAATATGTGAGAAGCGCTTGTGGGTGAGATCGCCGGCGGGGTTGAGAACCGCGGCCGATGGGTATGTGCCAGATCGAGCGTGTGAGCGCTCGAGAGGAGAGCGTGTGAACCAGCAGGGAGGTGACGTCGTGGGCGAGGTCGACGCATTCGATCGTCTCGTCGCGTCGATCGACTATCCGGTGTTCGTGGTGACGACCGGTAGCCGCGACGGTCGGTCGGGATGTCTGGTCGGCTTCGCCACGCAGATCAGCATCGATCCACGCCGATTTCTCGTCGGGATCTCGCGGTCGAACCACACGTTCACCGTCGCCGCGAGCGCTGATCATCTTGCCGTACACCTCATCTCGCGCGAACATCGGGAGCTGGCGACGCTGTTCGGTGGCACCACCGGTGACGCCGTCGACAAATTCGCGCACTGCCGGTGGACGCATGGGCCGTACGGGCTGCCCGTTCTCACCGACGCGGCCATGTGGTTCGCCGGCCGCGTCGTCGACCGGCTGGACCTCGGAGACCACACCGGTTACCTGCTCGAGCCGGACGGCGGCGGCGTCGCCACCGACACCGCCGACCCCGCGGCGTGGGTGAGCTTCGCCGACACCCACGACATCGACCCCGGGCACTCCGCGTGAGCGGCGGAGACGGCCGGCAGACGTCCGCACCGGACTTCGACGCGGCCGCATTCGCCGCCGGTTCCTATGCGGACTGGTCGGCGGGTGTCCGGACCAACATGGTGATGAGTCTCGACGGCGCGGTGAGCTTCCGGGGCCGGGTGGGCCCGTTGTCCTCGGCCGCCGATCGCGCCCTGTTCCACGCCCTGCGCGCGCTGTCGGACGTCGTACTCGTCGGCGCCGCAACGGCCCGCGTCGAGAACTACGGTCCCGTCGAGCTCTCCGGTCGGCTCGCCGCATTACGGGCCGAACACCGGTGGAACGGGGCGCAGCCGCAACCGCGGCTGGCCATCGTGACCGCGTCCTGCCGCCTTCCCCGACGTTGCCTCGGGGTGGAACCCTCGATGCGGCCGATCGTCATCACCTCCGGCCGAGCCGACACCAGTACGGTCGGCGACGACGCGGACGTGATCGTGGCCGGAACCGACGACGTGGACCTGCCGGCGGCCCTCGCAGAGCTGGCGGCGCGCGGTTTGCGGCGCGTCCTCTGCGAAGGCGGTCCGACATTGATCGACCGGCTCGCCGAGACCGATCTGATCGACGAGCTCTGCGTGACGCTGACTCCGCAGCTCACCGCGGAGGCGCTTCCCGTGGGCAATGCCGCGACCGCGACGGTCAACCCACTCGACGCGCCCCGCCGCTACCGCTTGCGGCATGCGGTCGCTCATGCCGATGATCTGTTCCTGCGGTACACACGGTAGCGGCCGGACGTCTCGATGCATGGCCACATCTCCGAAAAGCGCTGTGCGGTCGCTCCATCGGCTACGCGAGGAAGAAGGAATCATCGCGAATCAAGCGATGGTCCGCGCCCGCGCGGTGCGCTAGCCTCTGGGTGATTCACCAGAGGTGATTCACCACGGGTGATGCACTACAAGGAGGCAGCAGATGAGTGACTACCAGACCCGCTTGATCGTGCTCTCGACCGACGACCTCGACGAGTCGATCAAGTTCTACACCGAGACCTTGGGATTCGCACTGAAGTTCCGGGACGGTGCGCACTATGCCGCACTCGACGGCGGTGGCATCACCGTCGCACTGGCCACGGCCGTCGATCATCCGATCCACGGGCAGGTCGTCATCGGGATCAAGACCGATGACGTCGACGGTGCCGCCAAGGCGATCGAGGCCAACGGCGGCGGAATCGTCAAGGGCCCCTACGACGACGCGCACGAACGCCGTGCCGTGGTCTACGACAACAAGGGCAACGGGCTGGTGTTCTACAGCCCCTTGAGTCGCTAGAGCCGGGCCCGGCAACTCAGGCGAGGGCCTTACCCGGATTCATGATGCCGTGCGGGTCGAAGACACTCTTGATCCCGGACATGAGATCGGCGGCCACATCACCGATCTCGGTGCGCAGCCAGGCCCGCTTGAGTATGCCGATCCCGTGCTCGCCGGTGATGGTTCCGCCGAGTTCGAGTGCAGAGCCGAAGATCTCGTCGGCTGCCCGCCACACGGACGCGGGGATGCCGTCTGGTTCGCCCGCGCCGTCGGCTGTCCGATCGATGACGATGATCGGGTGCAGGTTGCCGTCACCGGCGTGGGCCATCGTGGCGATCACCAGCCCATGCGAGCGGCCGATCTCCTCGATCCGAGAGAGCATCTGCGACACCTTCGACGGACCCACCGCCACATCCTCGATGAGGACGCGCCCGAGACGTTCCAACGCGGGCAACGCATCCCGGCGCGCCGCGATCAGGTCGGTCGATCCGTCGTCGCCGGTCGAGACGTGGGTCGCACCATGGCGCCGCAGCACCGACGCGGCCCGTGCGGAGGCCGACGCGGCGTCGGCACCGTCGTACTGAAAGAGCAGCAGCGTGTTTCCGGCCGACCGTAGTGTCGTCCCCTTCCAGGCGTCGAGGGCGCGCAGGCACACCTCGTCGAGGAGCTCTGCCACCAACGGCACGACGCCGAGGTCCATCACCGCGGCCACCGCATCGCCGGCGGCCACGGCACTGCCGAACGTCGCAACGACCGTCGCGACGTCGTCGCCGATCGGCCGCAGCCGCAGAGTGGCCTCGGTGATGATGCCCAGCGTGCCCTCCGAGCCGGTCAGCAGCGAGGTGAGATCCAGGCCCGCAACACCTTTGACGGTGCGGGTACCGGTCTCCACGATCCGCCCGCCGGGCAGCACCGCCTGGAGTCCGAGGACCGAGTCCTTGGTGACGCCGTACTTCACACACCGGAGTCCGCCGGCGTTGGTCGCGATGTTGCCGCCGACGGTGGAGATCGCGACGCTTCCCGGGTCCGGGGCATAGCGCAGCCCGACTCGCGCGGCGGCGGTGTCGACGGCAGCGGTCAGCACGCCGGCCTGCACCCGCGCGATCCGATCGGCGCGGTCGACCTCGTGGATCGCGGTCATCGCCTCGGTGCTGATCACCACGGTGCCGGTGCCGGCCGACGCACCGCCGGCCAGACCGGTTCCGGCACCCCGGGTGACCACCGGAACCCGTAACGAGTCGGCGATCGCGAGCGCGGTCACCACGTCGTCGGTGTTGCGCGCACGCACCACCGCGTCGGGCAGGCCGGTCGGCACGACCCCGGACCGGTCGGCGCGGTGCGCAGATCGGGTGGCGTCGTCGAGGGCCACCGCGTCGCCGAGGCGCGAACGCAACTCGGCAGCCGCGCGCTGCCCGGCGGTGATCTCGGTATCCGAGAGTGCGCTCACCGTGGATTCTCGCCGACGGCAGCCGGCCGCTCCGCGTCGGCCGACCACTGCGACCACGATCCGGGGAACAGGGCGGCCTCGAACCCGGCCAGCTCCAGGGCCAGGAGTTCATGTGCGGCAGTCACTCCCGAACCGCAGTACACGACCACTTCCTTCGCATCGCCGATCCCGAGGCCGGTGAATCGGCTCCGCAGGCGATCCGCGGGCAAGAACCTGCCGTCGGCGTCCACATTGTCTGCCGTGGGTGCGCTGAGGGCGCCGGGGATGTGGCCCGGTCGGGGATCGACCGGTTCGGTCTCGCCCCGGTAGCGTTCACCGGCGCGGGCGTCGACGAGCAGGACGTCGGGTCCGCGCCTGGCGACCGCATCGATGTCCCAGGTCGGCAGTGCGCCCGCAACGGCGGTCGCGGTGCCGGTGTCGGCAGCGGTCTGCTCGCCGGTCTCGAGGCGGTTGCCGGCGTCGCGCCAGGCCGACAGCCCGCCGTCGAGCACCCGGACGTCGCCGATGCCGGCCCACCGCAACAGCCACCACGCACGCGCGGCCGACTGCGACGCGTTGTCGTCGTACACCACCACCGTCGAGTCGGGATGAATGCCCCAGCGCTGCAACGACTGTGTCAGATCATCGATGGCGGGTAGCGCATGCCGACCGGCCGCGGCACTGGCCGGGGCGGCGAGATCCTGATTGATATCGGCATACAGCGCACCGGGGATGTGCCCGTCGACGTAATGCTCGTGTCCGCGGTCGTCACCCAGTTTCCACCGCACGTCGAGGATCACCGTCGGGGTGTGCTCGTCGAGCCGGTTCCGCAGGGTCGCGGCATCGATCAGCGCCTCAGGCATCTATCAGTCCTTTCGCATCCGGTACCGGTCCGATCACATCGGCGATACCGAGGTCACCGGGATGTGCTCCCGAACCCGCGAGGCGCCGAAGTGCTTGCTGCACCCGGAGATTCGCCGGCGTGGGCACACCCAATTGCTTGCCCAGGAGCACGATCTGACCATTGAGATGGTCGGTCTCGACAGTACCGGCCCCGCGTCGCAGACTCTGCCACGTCGATCGTCGCGGCCCGTCCGTCCCGGGTACCGGGGTGGCGCGGAAGGCGCCGATGTCCAGCGCGGACTCCGTCCGATAGTCGGCGACGTCCCATCCGGCGGCGGCGAACACCGCGTCGGCCTCTGCCCGGACCAGTGCTTCCGCCCTCGCCCGCTCGGCATCGGAGCCGGCGAGGACGTCGATCGCGTTGCCGAGGTTCGACAGCAGCTTCGCCCGCTTCCAGCGTTCGATGTCGGGTACGACCTGTGCGTCGAAGTCGGCGCGGCGCAGGTCGGCGGCGACGGCCGATGCCGACACGTCGTCGCCTGTGGCGGAACCGTATTCGCCCAGCCACACCAGCCCTGCGGCCCCGGCCGAGTGCACCTCGGTGCTGCCGGGGACGACGAAGTTGGCCGGAATCCACACCGATGCACCGATCACGGTCGCGAAGTACCGTGCCGCCACGGCCTCGGTGTCGATCCCGTTCTGCAGGGTCACCACCGGAAGCGTCTCTGCGGCAACTGTTTCCGAATCAGTGTCGAGCCGGACGGATGCGCCGGCCCACTCCTGGAGAACCGTCTGTGCCTGGTGCGCCTTGACCGCGACGACGAGCACGTCGTCACCGGTCAGGGCGATGTCCGCCGGGCCGCCGATGACCGAGAGCGGTACCCGGCGGACCCCGCCGGGTCGGGCGTAGCGCAGCGGGCCGCCCGCCAGTGCCTCGCGCTGGGCGCCGCGGGCCACCACCACCGAATCGATTCCGGCGGCATCGAACTCCGCGGCGAGGGCGGTGCCGAGTGCGCCGGCACCGATGATCACATATCGGCTCATGTCGGCTAGCCCGCCGCCGAGGAGGTCGCCGGTGCCGCGGCCGGGGCCGATGGCGTGGCCGACAACTGTTGTGTCAGCAGCGTATCGAGGTCGTTCGTCCAGAGATCCTTGACGACGACGTGCCCGGGCAGGGCGCCGATCTCCTGCAGCGAGTCGGCCACACGCTGCTGACTCTGCACTGCTTCGGGAGTGGGCGTGTGGACCGTCGTCGGGCGCTGACGCTCTTGATTCTGGACCTGGGTCAGTGCGCTGTTCAGCGGCTGATGGGTGGCATCGGCGAAGGCTTGCGCATATTCCTGCTCGTGGCCGTTGCGGACATAGATCCACGCCCGGTTGATCCGCCCCAACAGATCTGCGACCGCCGCCTTCTTGCCGGCGTCGGAGAGCACCCCGTTGGCCGCCACCCACGGGAAGTTGCCCGACAGGATGTTCTCACCGGAGCCGATGGTCTTCGCACCGCCCTGGTGGGCCTGGATGATGGTGTTCCCGTAGCTCGCGAACGCGTCGATGGAACCGCCGTTCAGCGCTGCCAGACCCTCGTTGGGCAGGAGCGGTTTGGGCTCGATGTCCTTCCAGGTCAGTCCGTTCTGCTTGAGGAGCTCGTTGAGGAAATAGGCCGCGGTGGTGTTCTTGACGTAGCCGACCTTCTTGCCCTTCAACTGTTTGATCGACGTGATCGACGAGTCCTTGCCGACGATCACTTCTTGCAGCAGGGTCGTCGACGTCTGGAATGCGACCTGCTTGAACCGGACGGTGCCGCCCGCAGCGGCGAAGATCGGCGGGATCTCACTGGATTGTGCGACGTCGATGGCCTCGGACTGGATGGCCTGCATCTGCTGGTCGCCGCCGGAGAAGACCGGCCACTCCGTCTTGTAAGGCGTGTGGTCGAGCCCGGCGACCTGCAGCGCGGCATAGGTCTGGCGCCACCCGGTCTGGCCGATCTTCAGTGACACCGAGCTCAGGTCACCCGGTGCGCCCGAGGACGACGACGAGTCCGAGTTCGACGAGCAGCCGGCCGCCACGAGGGTGGCCGAGATGGTCAGGGCGGCCGCCACTGCGGACACGCGGCGTACGCGCGACGCACGGTTTCTTCGGAAGAGGCTGCGGGACATGGACGTATCTACTCCGTTCGATGATGAGAGCTGGTGAGTCGGTCGCGACGATCAGCGCGGCGACGTGGTGGTGTGGTCGAGTGCGCCGAGTCGCGCCAGGATGTCGCGACGGACCTCGACGAATTCGGCGGCGCCGATATCACGTGGGCGGGGGAGGTCGACGCGGATCTGGTGATCGATCTTGCCCTCGTCCATGACGAGGATGCGGTCGGCGAGCAGGAGGGCTTCCTCGACGTCGTGGGTCACCATCAAGACGGCGCAACCGTGATCGGCCCAGAGGTCGGCGACCAGGCCCTGCGCGGTGACGCGGGTGAGGGCGTCGAGTGCGCCGAACGGCTCGTCGAGAAGCAGAAGGTCGGGTTCGCGGACGAGCGCACGCGCCAGCGACACCCGCTGCGCCTGTCCGCCCGAGAGCGTCTTCGGCCAGGAGTTCGCATGGTCGCTCAACCCGACCTCGGCCAGGTATCGGTCGGCCAGCTTACGGTCGGGGCGTCCGGGAAGGCCGAGAACGACGTTGCGCCACACCTTTTTCCACGGCATGAGTCGTGGCGACTGGAAGCCCACGGACCGTCGGCGGGGCACCTCGACGTCACCGGTGACCTCCCGGTCGATGCCGGCGAGGATGCGCAGCAGGGTGCTCTTGCCGCAGCCGCTACGGCCGAGCAGGACGACGAATTCGCCGGCCGCGATGGTCAGATCGAGTTCGTGGAGGACCGTGGTCTCACCGAAACGCTTGGTGAGACCGGACACCGACACGGCCGTCGCCGTGGAGATCGTCGCCGTGGAGATCGTCGCGCTCATCGGATCAGTTCCCTTCGAAGCTGGACTGCCAGGACAGCAGAACCCGGGACAACAGCCGGACGACCAGGTCGCACAGCAGGCCGAGAATGGCATAGACGACCAGGCAGACCACGATCACGTCGGTCTGGAAGAACTGCCGTCCGTTGTCCATCAGATATCCGATGCCGCTGGTGGCATTGATCTGTTCGGCGAAGACCAATGCCAGCCATGCGGTGCCCAGTGCGTAGCGCAGGCCCACCAGTGCGCCGGGCAGCGCCGCGGGGAGCACCACATGCCGGACGAGGCCCAGACGTGAGAGCCCGAGTGTCTCGCCGGCCTCGACCAGACCCGAATCGGCGTTGCGGATCGCCCCATAGATGTTGAAGTACAACGGGAACACCACGCCGATGACGACCAAGGCGATCTTGGGTTCCTCGTCGATCCCGAACCAGATGATGAACAGCGGGATCAGACCCACCCACGGGACCATGCGCAGCATGCCCAGCGTCGAGTCCAGGAGATCCTCGCCGAACCGGAACAGTCCGGCGGTCACCCCCAGTACGACCGCGAGCACCGCGCCGATCACGAAGCCGATCAGCACCCGCATGCCGGAAGTGGCGATCGCCGAGGGCAATTCACCGCTGCTCCACATGGACACCCCACGGGAGAACACGTCTTGCGGTGATGCCAGGACGTCGGCGGGCAGCACCCCGGTGGCCGACGCCACATACCAGGCCAGCAAGACCAGCAACGGTCCGATTGCGCGACGCACGTAGCGGGGCACACGGATTCGCGACCGCCGGTTCGGGCCTGCGGTCAGGGTGACGAGTTCGGGCGCACCGGGCGTCTCGCCACGGCGCCGGGCCACGTCAGAAGGCTGCCGGAGGTCGGCATCGTGAACGGTCACGGTCACAGCGGACTCCTCGATCGGATAGGAACTGCGGGATACGGTTCCTCGAAACCCGTCAGGGGTCAAACCCCTGACTCACCGTGATTTCAAAGGCGCACGGCCACCGCATCAGGGGTTAACGTTCGATCCCATGGTGTCGCTCCATGTCCCGCACGACGTCATCGAGACCAACGATCAACGTCGCGACGGCTTTCCGTTCCGATCGGGCAGCATCGTCCTCGACTTCGTCGCCACGATCGCCAAACGCGACCTCGCCGATCGCGAACTGTTGACCGGTCCGGACGATCTCGCACGCTGGGTGCACGTCGCCGGGCTCCCTGTGCTCGAGAAGCCGGCCAGCCACACCGATGTCACCTATGCGCGGGAGCTGCGCGAGGCCATCCACCGGGTGGTGCGGTCGCGTGTCGACGACTCGCCGGCCGCCGCGGCCGACCTCGAATCGATCAACGGCGCGGCGCGCGGCACCCCGCCCACGGCACTTCTCGATACCGCCGGGTACGCGACCGTGTTCGCCGAACCCGTTGACGCCCCGGCGATCACGGCGTTGCTCGCCCGGGAGGCCATCGAACTGTTCAGTGGCCGCTACGCCCATCGGATCCGGTTGTGCCGCGGACACGACTGTTCGCTCTACTTCGTCGACCGGTCGCGGCCGGGTAACCGCGTCTGGTGCTCGATGGGTGTCTGCGGCGCCAAACAGAGTTCGGCCCGCTACCGCGCCCGCAGTCGTCTCGTCGAGCGCTGACCGGCAACGAACGCCGCTCACCGAACGCCGACACCCGGAGAACCCCCACTCGAGAAAGGTGCTTCCTTGACCATCACCACCGACGACGCGATCCCGGCGACCGCGTCCGACACCGTCGAATTCATCAGCCTGACGCATCTCAATTCGTCCACCGAACTGAACCCGGTACCCACCCGTGAGATCGACCTGCCGTTCTTCCGCAAGTACGTCCGGGCCCTGGAGGACGGCGGGTACGACTACACGCTGCTGCCGTACGGGTCGGCCACCGCGGATTCGTTCGTCCTGGCTGCGGCCGTCGGACAGCTCAGCGACCGGATCCGCCCGATCGTTGCGTTGCGGCCCAACACCACCCATCCGCTGGTGGCGGCGCAGAAACTGGCAACACTCGATCAGCTGACCGAGGGGCGCGCGGTGGTGCACATCATCTCCGGGGGCAGCGATGCCGAGCAGGCACGCCACGGCGACTATCTCACCAAGGAGCAGCGTTACGCGCGTTCGTCGGAGTACATCGACCTGCTGCGGCAGGCGTGGCGGGCGACCGAGCCGTTCGACCACGACGGCGAGTTCTATCGATTCGAGGATTTCGGACCGGGTTTCCCGACCTATGGTCCGACCATCCCGATCTCGATCGGCGGCTCCTCCGATCAGTCCTTCGACGTCGGCGGTGCCAAAGCCGACATCTTCAGCTTCTGGGGTGAGCCGCTGGCCGACATCAGGAGTCAGATCGAACGTGTCCACGGCATCGCCGCGGCAGCCGGGCGTACCACCCGGCCACGCATCTGGGTGACCTTCCGTCCGATCATCGACCGTACCGAGGATCTCGCCTGGGAGAAGGCACACCGCTACGTCGACCAGATCGCGGCCACCTTCGAGAAGTCGGTACGGTCGTCCAAGAAGCGTTTCGGCGGAGAGCCACAGAACGTGGGATCGCAACGGGCGCTGGAGTTCGCCCGCCGCGGCGAGATCTACGACCGGGCGCTGTGGACCCGCACCGCCGCGGCCACCAACGCGGCCGGCGCCTCCACCGCACTCGTCGGGACACCCGAGACGGTGGCCGCGGCGATCGTCGACTACATCGACCTCGGTGCCGACCTGGTGTCGATCCGCGGTTACGACACACTCAACGACGCCATCGACTACGGCCGGTACGTGCTGCCGCTGGTTCGTCAGGAACTGGCCCACCGGGCCGCGACCGGCACACGTGGGCGACTCCAGGCCGACAATCCGGGAGCCTTTGCCTCGCAAGCCGTTGCCTCCGGGGTTGCTGCCGGAGTGCGGTCATGACCACCGCGTCCGTCGAGCTGACGGTTCCCGATCTGTCTCCGGCGGCGTTGTCGGCGGTGACCGAAGAGGTGGCCGCCACCGCCGCCGAGTACGACCGCAGTGGCGCTTTTCCGGCGGCCGGCCTGCAGGTCGCCCACCGCGCCGGACTGCTGACCGCGACCGTCGCCACCGACTACGGCGGTCCCGGCCTCGGCCCCGCCGACGTCGCGCGCATCCTCATCGCGCTCGGGGAGGGCGACCCCTCGGTCGCCCTCATCACCGCGAATACCCTTGCCGGACACAGTGCCCAGGCGCTCGGGAGGCAATGGCCCGAGCAACTCTACCGAGAGCTCGTAGGGCGGTCGGTGGATGAGCCGACGCTGGTGAACGCGACCCGCGCCGAACCCGAACTGGGGGCACCGGCGCGCGGCGGCCTCCCCGCGACCACCGCCACGCGTTCGGATGACCACTGGGTTCTCCACGGCCACAAGTCGTTTGCCACCGGCGGCACGGGCCTGGCCTTCCATCAGGTCTGGGTGGCTACCGACGACGGACGGGTCGGGCACCTCCTCGTCGACGCCACCAGCCCCGGCATCTCGTGGCTGGAGACGTGGGATCACCTGGGGCTGCGGGCATCCAACACCCACGACGTCATCTATGACGGGGTGCGGGTGCCGCTGGAGAACTTCATCGAGATCCCGCGAGTCGACGGCGTCTATCGTGATCCGGCGGCGGCAGCCGGGGCCGGGAGTTTCGGACATCCGGCGCTCTACATCGGTGTGGCGCGTGCTGCACGCACCGCATTCGTCGATTTTGCCCGTTCCCGCGTGCCGTCGGCGCTGGGGCGGCCGATCGCGACGACCGAGCGCATCCAGTGTGTCGCCGGTGAGATCGACACGCAGATCGCGACCGCGGAGACGTTGCTCTTCGGTGCGCTCGCACGCGCCGAGTACGAGCCGGAGTTCGTCGCGCAACTGTCGGTGATCAAGGTGGCCATCGCGCGGGCGGTCACCAGTGCGGCCAACACCGCGGTCGCCGCGCTCGGCAATGCGGCTCTGACCCGGCACAATCCGCTGGAACGGCATCTGCGCGACGTGCTGTGCGTCCGGGTACATCCGCCGCAGGAGGACACCGCGCTGGTCGCCGCCGGACGGCGCGTGCTCGACGTCGGGTCACTGTCCGCTCCGGCGACATGAGCCGGTTGGCGCTGGGTTTCAACGCGCGGATCTCGTTCCGCACCGGCGACGACGAGCAAGGCCTGCGTGACGGGATCGCATTGTTCGAGGCCGCCGAGGACCTGGGTTTCGACACCGGCTGGGTGTATCAACGTCACTTCGACAACTATCTGGCCAACCCGTTGACGTTCCTGGCGGCGGTGGGGCAGCACACCTCACGGATCTCGCTGGGCACCGCCGTGATCGCGATGCGCTACGAGAATCCCATCCTGCTCGCCGAGGCCGCCGCCACCGCGGACCTGCTCACCGGACGGCGGCTGAAGCTGGCGATCTCCACCGGCACAGGAGATTTCGACTCTGTGTTCGGTGCGCCGGTCGACGATGCCCGCGCCGAGGCACAACGTCGCCTCGCCCGCTTCCTCGCCGCCGTCCGGGGTGAGGTGGTCGGATATTCCGACGCGACCGCCGGCGGTGACGGCGGTGAACCGTTACGGGTCCGGCCGCACAGCGACACCCTGATCGACCGGATCTATTACGGATCGACGACGGTCGACGCCGCCGAACGTACCGCGCGTCAGCAGCTGAACCTCTTGCTGGGCACGATCATCAGCGAGACCCGGGGACTCGACTTCGCCGAGTATCACGCCTTGATGATCGAGCACTATCGGCAGACGGTTCCGCAGCCGGCCCGCGCCCGGATCGGTGTCAGCAGGTCGGTCCTGCCGGCGACCACACCCGAATCGGCCCGTCGCTACCGGGAATACGACGAACAGCGGCGTCGTGAGGGGCCCGGCGCATCGCGCCCGGCCGGTGCCCTCGCGCCACGCGCGCTGCCCGACGGTTTCGCGATGTGCCCGGTGTACCACGGTGATCCGGCGCGCGTCGTCGACGACCTCCTGGCCGACCGCGCGGTGGCCGCGGCCGACGAACTGGTGCTGTTCCTGCCGCCGGAATTCACTGTGTCCGAGAACATTCGGTTGCTGACCGACGTAGTCGACAAGGTCGCACCCCATCTGGGGTGGCGACCACAGAGCAGCAACCGCCCCCTGACGAAAGGCGATCATGACGACATCCACAGCCGAGGAACTGCTCACCGGATGGCAGGACTGGCATGACGAACGGGAAGCGGCGGCCGCCGCTCCCCACGGTCTGACCTCGGTGGTCGGAACCCATTGGCTGGGCACCGAACCGGTGTCGCTGCCCACGGTCGCCGGCACTTGGGCGGTCGACGGCGACGACCGGGCGGTCGTATCCGGACTTCCTGCGAGTTCCGGGAGTTCCGCCGATACCCGCACACTCGCGGTCGGGGCGACCCTCGACCTCGGTGGGGTGCAGGTCCGTGCGATGGCCGGTGCACGGGGGATCGGCGTCCGGGTCTTCGATCCCGAAGCCGACACCCGTACCGCATTCCTGGGTATCGACACCTTTCCGGCCGATCCCGACCGGATCGTCGAAGCCACCTACACCGCGCATGATCCGGCACCGGTGGTGACGATCGACCATGCCGACGGCTCGAGGACCGACGAGGTCCTGATCGGGCAGGTGACCTTCGATCTCGATGGTCGGCAGGTCGTGCTGGACGCGTTCGACGCACCGGAGGGCCGGCTGCACATCAGCTTCGCCGACGCCACCAGCGGTGGACCCAATGCAGCCTTCCGTTTCCTGACACTCGATGCGCCGGACGCCTCCGGTCATGTCACCGTTGACCTCAATCGGGCGTACCTGCCGCCGAGTACCTTTGCCGCACACTATCTGTGCCCGTTGCCGCCGGCCGGCAACCGGCTCGACGTCCCGATCGCGGCGGGTGAACGGCGGGTGCAACGACGCGGCTGAGTGCCGCCGTGACCGCGGGGGCGGTCAAGCCCCCGCGGTGAGGTCGGAGTTCAGAGTGGCTGCGACAGCGGCACGTTCACGAAGCTCAGGTTGCTCGGGTCGAGCTGGATGTGTTGCGGTCGCAGCCCGGACTCGTTCAGCAACGGCCGCAACGGAAGTCCGCGTGGCAGATTCATCGCGAACACGTCGACGCGGAGCCGGTGGCCGGGGGCGATGCGCGCCTCGGTCGGAAGCAGGCCGATGTCGATACCGACCGGCTTGCCCGGCGTGACACGTTGCCGCGACGCGAGAGTGAGCGTGTAGAACGGATCGATCACGTCACCGTTGGGCGCGAACTGCGACTGACTGCGGTCGAATGCCCGCAGCGACGCCATGATCTGCCCGGAACTGATCACCTTGGACGTGCCATCGGGTGCCACGTCGTTGAGGGTGGCCGTCCAGTAGCCGTCGGTGGCGTCCATGACCGCGTTGAGGTGCACGTTGCTGTAACCGCTGACACTGCGGGTGCCCGTGACCGGTGGTGTGGTGAAGCTCAGCGCCGCACGTTCGGCGATGCGTGCGTCGTCGGCGCAGAACGGGAAGATGGCGGTGATACCGGCCATCTGTTGCGCCGAGTCCCGGGAGCAGAGGGTGGCGAGTCCCGGCGAGACCGTCAGCCCCCCGCGGGAATTCGTGGCGGCGGGGCTCAGGCTGCCGTCGCGGACCGCGTACGGCGCGGTGCCGCTGCGCCGGTCACCGAGGTACAGGCGCTGATGGGTCATGCCGGCGCGCGGGAATTGCTGTGCCGTGATCCAGGAGTCGCCGACCTGCTTGAGATTGACCGGTCCGTAGTCGTCGATGCCGTTGTCGTCACCCTTGAGCCACTTGTCGAACCACGCCTTCTGCAGGACGTCGAGTCGTGGTGGGGTGCCCGGATCGCCTTGTCCACCACCCATTGTCAGGTGATAGCCGTCGCCCATCATGAGCTGCTTCTTGCCCGGTGCAAGGGGAATGCCGTTGTACATCTTCACCTCGGAGTTGGTGAAGAGGTCGAACCATCCGCCGTAGATGAACGTCGGAGTGTTGATCCGCTCGGCGTGCGCGTCCCATGCTTGCCGTGGCGGTGAATCGCTGCGCAGCAGATCTCGTAGATAGCTGGGTACCGACGGGATGTCGGGAGTGAGCAACGCCGCGAACAGTTGCGGATAGAAGGTCGCCGGGTCGGAGATGCGGTCGGCGAGCCAGGTCCAGTCGAACGTGCCGTTGAGCATCGACGCCACGTTCGGGATCATCTTGGTGGTGTTGACCAGCGCCAGCCACGCCGGCAGGAATCCGACGCCCAGCGCGCCGCCCGGGGCGACGATGTCACGGATGAGGTCGCCGCCGGGTTCGACGGGGAAGATCGCCTTGAGGGCGGCCGGACGCTTGTTGGCAGCCTGGATCTGATTGATGCCCGAGTAGGAGACGCCCGACATCCCCACTTTCCCGTTGGACCAGGGCTGCTTGGATGCCCAGTCGATGACCTCGGTGGTGTCGCGCTGCTCGCGGTCCTGGAAGACATCCCACCGGCCCTCGGAGAACCCGGTGCCCCGGACGTCGGCGACGACGTAGGTGTAGCCGCTGCGGACGAGGTCGTAGTCGACGGAGAAGTTGCGGACGCCGCCGTCACCGGCCGTCCGGGCGAGCATGTTGATGCCGTCGATGGGCGTGCCATGCAGATTGATCGCCGAGGTGATCTGCTTCAAGTAGGGCTCGAGGACCGGATGTTGCATGACGGCCGCGCTCAGAGCGGTGATCATCTTGGTGTACGGGGTCATGTTGACGATGACGGGCGTCTTCGCCCCGATCGGGTGCTGGCTGGCGCCGACCGGCCGGTAGACGTTGGCGCGCAGCACTTTCCCGTCGCTCATGCGGATCGGTACATCCCATTGGATGGACACGCCGGGGTGGGGGTGCGGACCGTCGTGGGATTGTCGCCACCGTTGGGCGGCGGTTCCGCCGTCGGGCTGCGAGGTGGCGGCACCCGCCGTCCCCGGAACGAGTAGGAGCGTGACCGCCGAGAGCAACGCTGTAACCACCACTGCACGAATTCGCATCGTCTGATCCCCGAAATCTTCTAGTGAGACGAACGGGCCAAAGCGTATCAGCGGAGTGGTCTGTGTCACCAGATGGCGTCCATCCTGGTTTCGCTCACATGTCGGAGGGCTTCACCCGAGATCGGTCGGGGCGATCCGGGGCGATCCGGGGCCTTCGGGGCGTGACTACTGGTGGCTGGTGGCGGTCGGTCGCACCACGTAGACGACCCGGTCGGCGACATCGCCGGGCGGGCCGTCGGTGGTGAGTCCGTATCGCTGGGCGAGTGAGGCGAAGAATGTGCCAGAGGAGTCGTCGTCGATGCGTTCGACGACGCCGCGCACTTCGAGGTAGCGGTATGGCAGGTCCGGGTCGGTGATCGAGAACGCCACGTCGGGGTGGGCGGTCACGTTTCGGTACTTCTGGCGGGTCGTGGTGTTGGTGAAGTACGCGCGTTCACCGTCCCAGGCGAACCACATGGGATTGACCTGTGGGGTGATATCCGGGCGGGTGGTGGCGAGGTGGGCGTAGAGCGGACGCTCGAGGAGGTCGATGTGGGTGGCGGGGATCGTGGTCACGGCGGTGCTTTCGGTCGTGTCGGGTTGCCGGTGGTGGCGTGGTGAAGGGCTCTTCGCCGGTCTATTCGCGGCCCGAGGAGATCCAGGCCGGGTCGGCGACGATGTTGCGTGACCCGGTGACCGCGTCGACCACCTTGTCCAACTGGGTCAGGTCGGCGTCGTCGAGCGCGAGATCGGCCGCGGCCAGATTCTCCAACAGCCGCGTCGTCGATCGCGTGCCCGGGATGGGGACCACCGGCAGTCCGATGCGGCGGCCCGACGCGTACAGCCATGCCAGGGCGACTTGCGCGTTGGTGGCCTCTCGCCGGGTGGCCACCTCGGTGATCACTTGTAGGGCACGTTGATTGGCGTCCCAGTTGTCACCGATGCGCGTGGTGTTGCCGCGAATGTCGGCGGCGACCTGCTTCCGCGTCAGTGTGCCGGTGAGGAATCCGCGTCCCAGCGGCGAATACGGGACGAAACCGATTCCGAGTTCGGCACACGTGGGAACCACATTCTTCTCGACGTCACGCGACCACAGACTCCACTCGCTCTGGACTGCCGCGATCGGGTGGACCGCGTGGGCCGCACGCAGTTCGGAGGCGGTGACCTCGGAGAGCCCGAGGTGGCGTACCTTTCCGGCGGCCACGTGTTCGGCCATCGCGGCGACCGTTTCCTCGATCGGGACGTCCGGATCACGCCGATGCAGGTACCAGAGGTCGATGACGTCGGTGCGGAGTCTACGCAAGGAGTTGTCGATGGAGTCGCGGACGTACGCTGCGTCGCCGCGGGTCGGTTTGGGGCTCTCGTCGCCGGGCAGGGGCACCCGCCCGGTGATGCCGAATTTCGTTGCGAGAGTGACCTCGTCGCGACGGTCGGCGAGTAGTCGGCTGATCAACTGCTCGTTGGTTCCGGCGGGCCCGTTCGTGCCGGGAGCGGGAGCGCCGTAGACGTCGGCGGTGTCGATGAAGGTGATACCGGCATCGACGGCGGCGTTCAGCACGGCCAGCGCGGCGGCGTCGTCGGTGCCGCCGTAGACGTGGGTGACGGCCATCGCGCCGAAACCCAGTATGGAGGTCTCGAGTCCGTCGCCGAGGAGGGTGGTTGCCATGAATGTGGCTCCTGTTCAGTTGATGTCGCCAGTGCGCTGTTGTTGGTCGAGTTCGTCGGGATCGGTGATGGGTTGTTCGGCGCAGTCCAGGCCGGCGTCGATGAGCCGTTGGTAGTGGGTGATCTTGGCATCGACGGCACCGAGGTCATCGATGAGTTCACGGATGCGCGACTCGATCTCCTCGCGATGATCCTCCAGGAGTCGCATCCGCCGACCGTGCGTGCGCGCACCCTGGCCGACCATGGTGACGAAGTCACGCATGTGGGCCACCGACATCCCGGTGCGCCGCAGCCGGACGAGCAACTCGATCATGCGGACGGTCGCGTCGTCGTAGCGGCGTACCCCGGCCGAGGTGCGCGGGACCGCGGGGATCAAACCTTCGGACTCATACCAGCGCAGGGTGTCGCGGGTCAGGCCGGTGCGCGCGGAAACCTCGGCGATGGACAGGTCGTCGGAAGAGGACATGAAACCAAACTAAGGCTTGGAGTGCACTCCAGGTCAAGAGGGCTCAACGCCGGTAGGGCCTTCACTATGGAGTTGTCAAGGTACGTAGATACTTCCGCGGAAGCATGGTCAGGCAGCGAGCGTGGTCAGGCGGCGGGTGTCAGGCAGCGTCGTCGAGACGTAGAGTGCGCCGGTTGTAGGCCGGTAACGGTCGTCGTCGGGGATCGACCGTGGCGGGCGGGATGAGCCATGGGTGCCGGTCGAAGCCCATCACGACATCCCACCCGGCGTCGTGTACGTCGTGGTGGCAGCTGGTGCATAGGAGGCATCCGTTGTCGAGGTCGGTGGCCCCGCCGTCAACCCAGCTGACGAGGTGGTGCGCCTGGGTGCGCGATGCGGGCGCACCACACTTGATGCAGCATTTGTCGCGCAGCAGCAACGCTTTTCGTTGTGATGGAGTGAACAGCCGCTTCTCGCGACCCACATTCAGCGGAACCTCGTCGCCGTCGACGATGACCACGGTGATCCCCGCATCACAGCCCAGAGTTTTCGCGGTGGCGGGCGTGACCGATCCCATGAACTCGAGCGCCGCGAGTTTCGGGGTGTCGGCCGGGATCGTCAACAGCACCCCACCGGTCGGCTTGCAGGACACCGTCTCATCGGCGAGGCCCTTTTGGGCGAGCTCGAGGATGGTTTCGAGAGCGTCAGCACGTTTGCGTTCGGCCGGCCGTGGATCATGTGAGCCGTCGGGCTGAGGCTTTGGCGCGGACAATGTTTCGACGAGGCTGTGCAGTTTCTCCCCGGCGACGGCATCGAGATTCGCGCGCACGTCGAGCCGGCCGTCGCTGGTCTTGTGGTAGCCGAGTTCGTTGCTGGCCTTGTCTTCGGCGGCAGGTATGCCACCAGTGTCGTCGGCGAGTTCGTTGCCGAGTCGGTGTGCGTGCTTGCCGATTTCGGCGGGACTCATCCCGGACAGCGCCTGGGCCACGAGGGCGCGGGTGTGGTCGCGGCGTTGCTCG
>NZ_JBNCLY010000034.1:0-29564 GCF_049844915.1 Gordonia sp. DT30
CTTCTCACCAGCCAGATACGACACCCACTGCAACGACCCCGGAATCCCGATCGTCACAATGCAACCCCACTCGCGTGCGGACGAAGCTCAGAACAACCGTTCACATCCCCGCCGAGTCGCCGCCCTCGAGGTTGTCGGCGGTGTTCCGCAATCCCTCGGAGTAGGTGGTGAGTAGGTCGACCTTGGCCGAGATCGCCTCGGAGACACCGTGCTTCTGCCCCAGGTAGCCGCCCCCGGCTCCACCGGTGGCGAACTGGGTGCCGGGTTCGTCGTCGCCCCATGGCGCACCCTCACCGGCCAGACTCGACTCCAGGCTGGACAGCACCTCCTGGAGCCTGCTGCTGGTGCCGGCGAGGTGCGCCGACGCCGCGCGCAGCTCCGCAGGGGTGACTCCGAGTTCTGCCATGATCGCTCCTTCGGGTTGTCGGCCCGGTGGCGTCGCTGTGTGACGCCGACGGGTCGGATGGGTTGTTCGACGTCGGCTATGTCCAGCGACCGGCGCCCGGATGCGGGGCGGTCGAGCGTTCGGTGGAGCCCGGCGGCGCCGTGGAGATCTGTTCTGGGGTGATCGCGAAGTCACGCAAATCGGGTGCGCCGTCAAGGACTTCGGACAACGACGGCAGAGCCGCGTTCGCCTTGCGAATCGACTTCATCATTGCTTCGCCCTGACGGGCCACGTTCGCCGCGGCCTGCTGAGCGGCCTCGGTGACGAACCCGGCCAGATCCTCGAAGTCATACTCGTCGAGGAAATCCGGGTCGATCTCGGTCTTGATCACCACCCCTTGGGCGTTGACGTGCACCGTCACCGTACGGTCGGCGACCGTGGCATGAGCCACCAGCTGCGCGCGGCGCCGCTGCACCTCCCCGATCGCAGTGAGCTGTTCTTGCGCGCTGGCCATCAACTCATGGAAGTCGAACCCGAGTCCGTCGTCCGCCGTCGTCACACTTCCCCCCAAGTAGGTGTTGAGCACAGTGGCCGCCATACTTTCACACGCGAATGACCGCCGCTAGCCACCCGACACGCCAGACTCTACGATCACGACAGCCACCACGACCACACCACCGTCCCGAGGGAGGCCAATGACCTCGTCGTCGACACCCGATCCTGCCGATGATGTGTCGCTGAGCTGGGGTTTCACCGATACGGCCAGCGCACCAGCATCTTCAGGGGGCGACACCACCACGAACCAAAGCCCCGAGGTACTCCTCGGCGAGGTCGTCGGTGGAATACATGACACGCTGCCGCCCGCGTGGTCGTTCTATCTGACCGAGATCGCCATCGCCGCCGACGAACATCGCACGCGTGCCGCGGTCGAGACGCCCGACGGACGGCTGCTGCCGCTCACTGTCGGTCCGGGGGTTCTGCGCGCCGCCGCGGCGCACCGTGAACTCACTGCCGGAGAGAGCCCCTGGATGTGGCTGCGGATCACCGAGCATCGCGGCGGGGAACCACAGATCGCGGCATTCGACGGCTTCGTCGGCGCCCCGCCGCAACATCTGCTGTTTCCGCCGGCGAGTTACCGGGCCGACGTCAGCATGTCGACCGCGGCCACGACCCCGCTGTGGCTACTCGCCCACGTCCACGATGCCGGCCGACAGCTGCGTTCGGCGTCGACGGCCGCTGCTGCTTCACCGGCCGAGTGCGTATACCCCACCGACGAGCTACCCCCGCTGCCGATACTGTGGCCACGCTTTGCCGCGTTGTCGGCGATCTTCGCAGCGGTCGACGCCGTCGACGGCCCGCGGATGACGAGTGCCGTGGGCATCTTTCGCGGCGAGCTCGGCGGCTGCACGTTGACCCGTCTTCCGTGCGGACGCGCTGTGCTCTCCGGCGGCGCCGACCATTCGACACTGCTGACCGCGGCCTACCAGGGACAGCTCGAGCACCCCGACCTCTATCGCGGTGCTCCCGCCTGGGTCAGCAACATCGTGCTCGACGAGCGTGCCGCCGCCGGAATGCTGACCTTCTGCTACTGGTGGTCCGACGGCCGATGGTCGCGCGCCGATCTCGTCGGCCCACCGGAGTGGACCCCGGTCACCGAACTCGCCTCGGCCGTTCCCGGTGTGTGGACCTCGGTGACGACGGCCGAACTGGTCCGGGCGACGTTGGGACGGGTGGGCATCGAGGTGAGCACCGACGCCGCATGGAACTACGTCGCGCAGGTCGACGCCGGAAACATCCGTCCCGATCTGTTGGCCACGCTGCCGCATCCACCGGCCGCCCCGGCCGAGGGTCTGGCCGTCCTCGATCTCACCCAACCATGGTGATGCCGGCGCACCGCACAAGAGAGAACTGGATAGGGTGACCCGCATGAGCGCCGCCAACTCGGTATTCCCCCAAGCCGGATGGGAGATGGTCTACGACCTGCGCGCCGCGGTCCGCGACGGCGACGTTGCCGCGGTGAGCGCTTTGGTCGGCCAGGTCGACGTCGAGCAGGCCCGGCAGTTGGGCGCGATGGCCCCCTCCCTGCTCGTGCAGTACACCGGCACGCAGCCCTCACCGGAGACGGTCCGGCTGACCGCTCGTACCCTGCATCGCCACCTCGCACCCTTCGACACGCGAAACTCGTTGACCGTCAATCACATCGTCGAGATCCTCACTCCCCTGCTGGCCGGAAATCCCTTACCCGACTGGGCAGATCGGCCGATGTTCCTCGCGAGCCTGGTCGGATTCCTGATGCCCGACGGCGCCGCCGAAGAACGAGTACGGGCCGACCTCGAGCCCCTGTGGGCCAGAGCGATGGAGTCGTGATGGCATCACCACAGACGTTCGATCGCTGGTGGCCCGAACTGGTCCGCGTGGGTTCGGCTCGGGGACAACGGGATCGGTGGCCCCTCGAAGAGGCGTTGTTGACCCTTCCGGACGAGGACGGCGCCGCGCTGGTCGCCGTCGCGATGGCCGGACTGCACGCCCGTCTACAGCGCATGTGCGACGACGACCCGACGGAGCACAAGCTGTGGCTCATCTCCGGGCTGCTCCAGTACCAGTTGCTCCTGCCGGAGGGGTACACCCGTGAGCACCTCTACCGCCTGCTGGGCGTGATCGCTTCACGCAACGAAGCCGCGTTGGCCAGCCCGGATATCGTGGCGCTCCTCGAACTCGTGTGGGGGCTCAAACCCCCCGCCGATCCGGAGCGCGCTCGGGAACACTCACTGCGCCGGTGGCTCGACGAGCCGCATCCCACCCCCGACAACTTCCTCGCACCGATCGTTGCCACCGTGCTCAGCGCATGCCCGGACGACTGGCGCAGCTTCGAGGGCACACTCACCATGGCTGCCGGTCAACTGCTGGCGAACCTCACCGTCACCACACCAAGCCAACCCGCAGCATTGCTCAGCAGACTGCTTCCCGCACCCGAAATCATCAATCACCGCAAGGGCGACCACCTGGAGTGGCGCGCGGGCATCCGCGCCGACAATACCGAGGTACACACCACAACTCTGGACCGAAACGCAACACCCCACCCGGCAGAGTTGTTGCGTATCAGCGACTTCTATGCGGAGATGCCGTCCGGCCGAATCCCCGATGACACCCCCGCCTGGCTACGCGGTTACCTCACTCACGGCACGATCGACTACGGCTCGGGGCAGCGCCCGGTCGTCGGCCCCGCCGAAGCCCTCGACATCGTCCGCCGCCGAGCAGCGCAACGAGGCCTGGGGCCCACATTCGATACCCGGATGCTCGTGGCGGTCCGGCTACCGGCCGGCTACCGGGTCTACATGTATCAGCCACCGGACATCCCGTTCGACCAGTTGATCGTCGGATCGCCGCGCTTCTACGTCGGCGACGACTGCCGGATCTACCCCACCCGCTCAGGATTCCCCGCACATTCCGACGAGGAATTCCGCGTCGCCTTCGAGCAACGCCACGGCTACGACTCCACCACGGGCGAGCCCTGGGTCCGGCCCACCGCGATCGTCGGACCCAGAAAGCCGCAGTGACGTGGCCGGGATCGGTGTGTTCTCCGAGCGTGGGTGGGATGCGGTGTACCGCATCCGATCCGCGGTCAACACCAGTGACGCCGACGACTTCGGGGCGCTCTCGGTCGGCGTCGACCCGGAGGTGGCGGTGCAGACGACGATGATCGGCGAGACGTTGCTGCGGGCCGCACTCGGGGACGACCCGCCCGCAGCCACCCTGGCCGGCGCAGCCGCCACCCTCGCCCCGCATCTGCGTCATTTTCTGGGCGCGCCCACCCTCGACGCCGGACACGCCGCCGACCTCATCCGCACGGGTCTGCGTTTGCGGGACTGCCCCGGATGGGCTTCCCGCGCACAGACGATGATGTTCTTCTGCGGCTTCCTCGCTCCCGTCGACGACGCCGACTTCCTCGACTTCCGCCTGCGCGCCGAGCCCGCATGGGCCGGCGCGATCGAGGACCACGTCCGGTGAGCGCCGTCCTCGACCCGGCGACCATCGACCGATGGCTGCGGGAACTGGCCGTCCTGGCGAGCGCGTGGGATCCCGCCGAACGCAACGCTCGATGGAACAGCTTCCGAGACGGCCACTCCCCCACAGATATCGACGACCTACTACACGTCGCCACGCATGCGGTGCGCGTGCGGGTCGGCGAACTCCTCGACGGCCGGCCCACGGTCGAAGGTGTCCTCGGCATCGCGGCGATGACCATGAACCGGGTAGGGCTCGACGATCCTGCACGCACCGGATCGCTTCTCGCGGACTGCGTCGTCGGCGCGCACGACCACATCCGAACCCTTGACGCCCAACGCCTTCCGTGGGTTCTGACCGCCATCGGGATGCCTGCCGACATCGAAGAACTCCGGACGGTCTTCGTCACCGAGTGGCTGCGCACCCAGCGCATCGATACCGCCGAATCGGCCTCCACCCTTCGACAAGCGGTCCTCGACAGCATCGTCCGCGCCGCACCACCCGGATGGCAATCGATCACCGGATCGCTCTGCGCTGCAGCCGGAGCCGCCCGCGCCACGCTTCGGGTCGCGCACCCCGACGGTGACGTGGGGATCGGTGCGCCGGTACGAATTCCCGTGCTCCACCAGCTGCGGGCGATCGATGCCGACGGCGGAAAGCCTTGGTGGCGAGCGGAAGTGCAGATCACCCACGACGACAGCGCACTCGTCACGACGCCGGCCGCGACTCCGGCCCCGCCCGTGGACCTGATGCGCCCCAGCGACTATCGTGCCGAGGCCGAGGTGACCGGGATCGCGTTACCACCCTGGATTGTCGAGTTCTGTGCCACCGGCACCGTAGAACCCGGCACCGCACCCACGCTCACACCGGCCACAGCGACGGAGGCTGCTCTGATCTGGTGGGCGTGCAAGCGCATCGAGGTCGACGCGCGCCACGTGATGGTTGAACGTGTCACCGACGGATACCGGGTCCACGCTCGTGTCGGACACGATGTGCTCGTCGCTCACGTCGACGATGCCGGCGGCGTCGGGAGTGCCGCAGATGCCGCATGAATGCCGACGAGTCGACCGTGCCACGCTGAATGGGAGGGGCGCTGGTATTCTCAGCGCCGGTCTCAGAGCGTCGCTCGAACACCGAGACCATCACAACGCCGGACTTGGGGGATCACCGTGACGGGACCGTACAACACACCAGGGCAACCCACGGGCGCCGACGCCGGGGCGGTACCGCCTCCGCAGCCTCCGCACGGCGCGTCGGGGTGGCCGCCGTATGCCGGTCCTGGTGGCAGCCCTTGGCCCACGCCGCCGCAGACCCCACAGCAACAGCCCAAGAAGGACCGCAAGCCGTTCATCATCGGGGGCATCGTGGGTGCGGTGGTGATTGCCGCCGTGGTGGTGGTGACGGTGCTGGCGTTGATGGCCAACGCCGACGACAAAAGTCATGATCGGGCCAAGCTGATGAAGTACGTGACATCAGCTGCGCAGAGCACTTACGGGGGCAAAGACGGCGTCAAGTCCGTCACCTGCCCGCAGAACCCGCCCACCACCATCGGCGCGGTGTTCACCTGCACCGTGGACGTCGTAGACGACCCCACGCTGACGATCACCGTCACCGTCGCCGACCGGGGGTGGCGCATGAGCATGAACCCGACGATGCCGTCAAACTGAAGCGGCTCAGTTGTGCCGTTCGTAGATCTGCTTCACAGCGGCGATGTAGGTGTCGAACGCCTTCGCCGTTCGTTCTGGCGTCGCTGAGACCACCTGTCGGGCAGCCCGATTGACGATCAAATCACCGTGGTCTCGGACAGTGACGATATCGAAGGTCTTCGTGTCCGGGTCCGGGCGCCAATCAACCATCGCGCCGGGCAGCACCCCCACCGGGAGTGTTGCAACGAGCCCTCGTGCCATGACCGCGTCGAGCTCGCGCTCCTTCGCAAGTTCGTCGGGACCCGTCGACGCGCCCGTGAACCGCCATTCCCGCGGAGTCCCGGACACATTCACATCCAACGTCTTTGCCAGCGCCTTGCCCACGTCGACAGAATTCAGTGCGCGCAAGGTCACCTCGCCACCGATGTCGGGGTCGCGTCCGGGCTCTTGCGTTGCCAGGCAGGCAATGCCGTCACGAATTCCGACGTGGGCACGAAACAGTCTGCCCCATCGAGAACCGAAGATCTCGACACGGACCTCCGGAGTCGTCAGCGCGACAAGAGCCGGCTCGTACCACTCGGTCAGAGTGGTGATCGCCTCATCGATCGCATCGATCTGTTCATATCGATGCTCGTCGGTCGTATCCGAAGTCGGCCGCGCGCCCAATGGATAGGGTAAGTACTCGTGGCCGAAATGTTCCCACATCTGTTTGAAGGCAAACGGTTTCATCCGCCACACCGGAGAAACCATCAGGTACGGGTTCCGTCATCGCCGCTGGGCGTAGCTTGCTCGCCGCCTTCGATCGCCGAACCCTCGACCGCAGGTGTGATGTCCGGCCCCGCGATCTCTTCACCGTTGACCCGGGTGCGCAGCGCCTTGAGAACCTTGTGCACCTTGTCACCGCCGCCTCCCGCGCCACGACCGCCCGCGCCAGGTGCACCGCCGCCAGATCCCGTGGTGCCCTGTGCGGCCTGGGCGATTCCTGCAGACGGCCGGGTACTGGTCAAGGTGGACTTGGTGGTCCCGGTCTTCGTCGTGCGCTCCGACGGGGTATTCGTCGCACTCGGGGCGCCCGATCCGACGCCACCGCCTCCCGCGCCACGACCCGATCCTCCTCCGCCGGCGGTCGGCGACGACACAGGGGTGATACCACCCGGGAACCCGGTTGGTTCAACGACATTCGGAACGCCGCCGGCAGTCTTCTTTGCCAATTGCTCGGCTGCCTGTTGCGCCTGTGACATCGCCTGCTGGGCCGCCTGCGAGGCTTGCGAACCCATCGAACTCAGCGTCGCCGCCGCCGTGTTGCCGATTTGCGAGAGCGGGTTGTCGGTTGCCGACGGCCTGTCGACATTCTGCGCCGCATTCTCCTTCATCAAGTCTTCGAGCGACCTGTTGAGGTCGGGCGCAGACACCGGCTGCGCGCCGCCACCGCCTCCGCCCGTGCCTCCTCCGCCGGGGCCACCGCCGCCAGGGGTAGGAATGCCAGCGGGCATCGGGCCTCCGGGGCCGTCGGCCGGCGCCGGGCCTGCTGGGTGCAATTTCGTCAGGTTCTGCACCGATTCCTGAAGTGGTGTGGAGTAGTTTTTCGCCAACAGATCGGCAGCTTGCGACGTTGCCTTGAATACCTTGTCCACCATACCCTTCACGGAGACAAATTGCTCATCGCCAATCCCGCTGAGATAACTACCCCAAGTCCACGGTGTTTTTTCATCAATCTCTGTAGTGGGAATATGCTGGTAGTAGTCGCTCAGACCGAACCAGGTCTCGCCAGTGAAATGGTGCTCACCATAGGTAGTGTCATCGTCCATCGGCGGAAAATTCGTTGCAGCAAAACGGAAATTCGCCGCCAGCCCAGCCATTCGGTCCGACATCTCGTTGGCGTAGTCACGAATACCCTCTGGAAAGTCGCCCACAAATCCGGTGACTGCAGTGCTCGCCGATTGGGCGGTGTCACCGGTCCAGCTACTCGCGGTGATTTTCGATACGGCCGTGTTGTAATGCTCCATTTCCGTGGCCCACTTCTCACCAAGTTTCTCCCACGCCCCCGAGATCTCGTCGAGCTGACTCTGTTTACCGTCGAAAGAATCCTTGACCGCTTTCATCTGGTCGTACGACTTACTACGCCAGTCCGTCCCCTTCACCGGCGATGGCTGGTAGACCTTACCCTCTGGCCGAGCTTCTCGCGTGAGTCGGTTCATGTTTCTGTCCATCCGGCGCTGGCCGACTGAACCGCTGCTCAATTGTCTGCGACTCTCGTTCAACTTGCCTATCGCGTCGGCGACAAGGTCATCGTAAGGGTTACCCATCGGAGTCTTGACGCGTCAATGTGCCGAGCGAGTATTGCATCAGGGTATGAATTTCGTCGACCGAATGCGCTTGTGCTGCCATCTCATTGCTCAGGTCTGCGCGCCTACCCGAGAGATGATCTTTGACGGCCTTCGCTTCATCGGAATCACCGAGTGCGTCGTTGAGGAAAGGTACGTTGGGATCCAGCCCGGCCTGCAGGAAACTTTCCAATGACGTCCGGGCAGCGGTCACGGCGCTCCGCACGCCGGGATCCAGGTGCAGCGTCAACGACTTGTCCCTCAGCGCCGGCCCGAAGGCATCGTCCGGCAGATCGCTACCACTCATCGAAAATTCCTCCCCGTCATCACATCATCAACTGGATCATCCCGGAACTCTGTGTCCGCGAGATGAACATGCCTCGTCCCGGCGGCATCGGATGCGGCCGGAAGTTGCCCAGCAATGGACCTTCGTCTTTTGTACCACCCATGATGAGGCCGTTGCACGACAAGTCCTTCAGGCGTCCGACAAATGGGTCATAGAGGGCGCGGGAGGCGCCGCCGACGCGGCGTGTCACCACGACGCGCAATCCGATGTCGCGCGCTTGCGGCAGATACGGCACCACCGGCGCCAACGGATTGTTGGTGGAGGTCACGATCAGGTCGTAGTCGTCGATCAGCAGGTAGACGTCGGGGCCCGACCACCACGACCGCTCCTTGAGTTGCTGCTGGGTGACGTCGTCGGGCGGGAGACGACGTCTGAGCAAGTCTGCGAGATCGGCCATCATCTTGGTCGCCGAGTCCTCAGCGGTGACGTAGCCCCCGAGTTGCTCACCCTCGATCGCGCCCAGCAGGCCACGGCGATAGTCGATCATGATCACCTTGGCCTCGTCGGCGGTGGCATTGCGCACGACCCCCTCGGCGATATTGCGCAGCAGCGTCGTCTTTCCCGCCTCGGCCTCGGCGAACACCACGAGATGGGCCTGCGCCTCGAAGTCCACGACGACGGGCGCCAGAGCGGCCTCGTCGATGCCGATCACGATGCGCGACTTCGAGAGCGAGCCCTCGCGCTCCGCCCGCGCGAGTACCGGCACCGGGTCGAGCCGATCGGGCAGCATGCGCACCCGCGGCGCGCGCCGGTCACCATAGAACTCGATCATCTGCGCGACCATGTTCTGCACACCCTCGGGTAGGGAATCGACCGACGAGTCGGAGTCGATGCGCGGCAACCCGATCAGCAGCTGCAGTTGCTCGCGACTGGTACCTCGGCCCGGCCGGCTGTCCGGGATGGCTTCCTGCGCTTTGCGTCCCATCTCCGAGTCGGACGAATCACCGAGTTTCAGCTCGATGCGAGTCCCGAGCATATCCTTCACATTCGCGCGGATCTCCATCCACCGCGACGCCGAGACGACGAGGTGCACACCGTAGGACAAGCCCTGCAGAGCGATGTCGACGAGTTGGGATTCCAGCGCCTCGAAGTCGCTGCGGATCGATGCGAAGCCATCCACGACGAGAACGACATCGCCATGCAGATCCTCGCTGAGCGGGTCCGCGGCACGCTCGGCGGGCGCCAACGCGGCCAGCCGCGCCTTGCGCTGGCGGAAATCGCGCATGGATTCGATGCCCAACTCGCGGAAGCGTTCTTCCCGCTCGCGCAGGACGGTGGCGACCTCGGCGACCGTGCGGTTGACCTTGTCGCGGTCCATTCGTCCGGCGACACCGCCGACGTGTGGGAGGTTCTGCAGACTGACCAGGGTGCCGCCACCGAAATCGAGGCAATAGAACTGGAGCTGCTCGGGTGTGTGGGTGAGCGCGCCGGCGGCGATCATCGTGCGCAACGCAGTGGATTTGCCCGACTGCGGTCCGCCGACGATCGCCACATTGCCTGCGGCGCCGGACAAATCGATGCTCAACACGTCGCGGCGCTGATCGTAGGGACGGTCGAGGATGCCGATCGGCATCCACAGGGCTCCGTTGACATTGGCCGGATCCCACCATTGGGGGCCAGGTAGCAACTCGTTGACCGCGGGGCTGTCGTCCAACGGCGGCAACCAGACCTCGTGTGCGGGACGCCCGTGCCCCTTGAGCCGCGCCACCACGACATCGAGCAACGAGGGCGTGTTGCCGGTCTCGGCCGCCTTGAGCTCGGATTCGTACCGGTCGAGATCGGCCTGCTCGCCAGGGGTGAGCGTCGACGAGTCCTCCGGCACCGCGGGCTTGTCGACGTGTCCGACCGTGAACAGTTTCGGCGCCAGTGCCCCCAACTGCGAATGCCGCGTTCCACCCAACTGCGCACGAGGCTTCACATACGGTCCCGACACGTACGAGGTGTTGAAGCGCTTGGGCTCGTCGGCATCGGATTTCAGGAACGCCGATCCCGGCACCGAGGGCAGATGGTAGGCATCCGGTACCCCGAGGACTTGACGAGACTCGCCCGCGGAGAACGTCTTCAGGCCGATCCGATACGACAGATGCGAATCAAGACCACGCAGCTTGCCTTCTTCGAGCCGCTGGGAGGCCAGCAGCAGATGCATGTGCAACGACCGGCCCAACCGACCGATCATCACGAACAGTTCGGTGAAGTCGGGCTTTTGGGACAGCAGCTCGGAGAACTCGTCGACCACGATGAACAGCGCGGGCAGCGGATCCAGTGGGGCTCCGTTGGCCCGCGCCCGTTCATAATCTCCCACGTTGGCGTAGTTGCCTGCGCTGCGCAGCAATTCCTGTCGTCGGTTCATCTCCCCGGCGAGTGCATCACGCATGCGGTCGACCATGGTGATCTCTTCCTCGAGGTTGGTGATGACCGCCGCGACGTGCGGCGCCTCATCCAGTCCGAGAAATGTGGCGCCGCCCTTGAAATCGACGAGGATCAGGTTGAGCGCCTCCGGCGAATGGGAGGTGATCATGGACAACACCAAGGTGCGTAAGAATTCCGATTTGCCCGAACCCGTTGCCCCGATGCACAGGCCGTGCGGGCCCATGCCGTATTCGGCGGCCTCCTTGATGTCGAGTTCCATGGGCTGGCCGTTGGGCGTGATACCGATCGGGACACGCAGGCGTTCGCGTGGTGAGCGTGGCCGCCAGATCTCTTCGGGGACGATCTGGGCGGCGTCGGGGATCTTGAGCATCGCCATCAGTCCGGGGTCGATCGCGTTGCCGCGGACCTCGGCCTCCAGGCTGACGATGTGCTGGGCGGCGTTGGCCGGCCGGTACCGGCCGATCCGCCGGGCGGCCGCCTCGGCCTCGGCGACACCCAACGTGTCAGGGACCCCGAACTTCTCCACCCCGGCCGGCCCGCGTGCCGCGATCGTGTCGTCGTCGACGACCAATTGCAGGCCCCGGCGCGCGGCGAGGCCGTCCTTGGGCGCATTGAGATCGAGCACGGTCACCGACTCGAGACCGGCTTCGGTGACCAGCCGTTCGTCGCCGGAGACGTATCCGTCGTCGAGGACGACGATCAACTGTTTGACCGACTGGCTCGGAGAAGCGTTGCGTGAGAATCGTCCTCGCTCGCCGAGGTCTGCGCCGAGCACCGCCTCCAACTTCGACAGCGACGAGAACACCATCCGCATCGGACCGATGCCGTCGACGTGGGCGGGATTCTGTGCCTGGGGCAACCATTTGAGCCATTGCCACACCGTCCCATCGGGATTGGCGGTGACGACGGCGATCTGCAGATGATCGGGACTGTGGAACAGGCACAGTTCCACCAGCATTGCGCGCACCAATGACCGCGTCACCGCACGGTCACCCTCGACGTTGATCGCCGGGAAGCGCCTCAGACTGACCGCCGTCGGCAGCGAATGCACCACCGCATGGGACCGCACGAATCTGCGCAACGCCACCGTCGAGACCGGCTCGAGATCCTCGGTGGGTCCGGTCTCGGGCGCCAGTAGTCGCGTGGCCAGCCGCTGAGTGCCCACCCCGACGCGGGCATGACAGAAGTCCGCGTCGTCGGGCCGCCGCTCCCACATGCGCCGGGAACCGGCCAGATCGATCAGGATGCGCGGATCGGGATGGGTCCACTCGAGTGCGGCGCGCTGCTCGTCGCCGGTCCCGTCGACACTCTCGCGCAGATTCGCCAGATACCGGAAATAGTCCTTGCGTTCCTCATCGAGCTCTGAAGCCGCCTTGCCGGCACGCTGACTGCCGCCACCGACGAACATGCCCACCATCGACATGACCATCATCATCGGGAACATCATCATCATCGGGTTGGTCGCGAGACTGCGACCGCCCACGGTGAACATCAGCGCGATCATCCCCACCACAGCGACGACCATCACCAGCGGCAACAACTTCATCAGCAGATTGCCCGGGATGACACGCGGAACCTCCGGTGGCGGCTGCAGATCGACCTCGCCGCCCGGCGTCTTGGGCGCGCTGACGCGCGATCGCCGCACAAATCCTTCTGTTCCCACGTACCCCTCGCTACCCAGCGTCGACTTCCTGACCGAACTGAGGTCCCCCCGATCGGTACCTGCCAGTAATCTATGACGTTAGCGAAGATCAGGGCCAACAGCCGAAAGGACCCCTCGTCCAGATGACACTCCCCCCATCGTTGCAGCCGCTCGACGACCTCGAAGCCGAGACCGCGAGCGAACCCGAATTGACCCGGGTGACCTTGCTGGTGGGGTCGCTGACCCTCGATGTCGGGGTACCGGGAAATGTCGACATCCGGGCCTTCATGCCCGAAGTCCTGCGACTGCTCAACGAGCGTCTCGTCGCACGCTCGTCCGTCGACGACGAACGACTCGAGCTCTTCGACGACGCTCCCGGCTGGTGGACACTGGCGGCATTGGGGCGCCCCGGGGTCGACGACACGCGTTCACTCGACGAGGTCGGCTTCTTCGAGGGTGACGTCCTCACGGTGCGGCTCGTCGGCGAGCACCCACCGACGATGCTCTTCGACGACGTCGAGGACGGAGCCACACACACCGCGGCTCCTCCCCCCACACGAATGCCTGAGTGGGGGGTGGCGCGACGACGTATCGCTGCCTTCGGGGTGGCCGGGATTGCGACCATCGGCCTGCTGGTGATGCTGCTCGCCGGACACGATTCGCCCGTCTATGTTCCGGTCACCGCCACGGCGATCGCCGCCGGACTCATCATCTTCTCGGCCTATATCGCCCGCGGCCGGTCCGACGAGTACGCCACCGGTGCCACCGTCGCGTGCGCACTGCCGCTGGTGTTCGTCGGGTCCCTGCGGCTGCTCCCCGGTGCGGTAGGGGCGGTGGCGCTGCCGATGGCATTCGGTATCACCGCGCTGGTCTCGTTCCTGGCGTTCCAGATCAGCGGTGTCAATCGCTCTCTGCATGCCACGGTGATGTCCCTGACCGTCTTTCTCGGCGTCGCCTCGGTGTGCTGGAATGTTTTCGACGTGACACAGCGACAGGTCGGTGCAGTACTGACAGTGGTCGCGGTGATCGCGGTGTCTGTCGCCCCGCGGTTGACCATCACGCTGGCCAAACTGCCGGTTCCCCCGGTCCCCACCGCCGGTGAACCCATCGACGACATCGACACCCGGGGCGAACCGACGGTGCACGGCGTCGACGCGGTCACCGCGCGATCGGTGCCCACCGCCGACGGTCTCGACGAGCGCATCGCCCGGGCCAACGCGTACCTGACCGGCATCCTCGTCGGCTCCGCCATCACCGTGGTCGTCGGGGTGTATCTCAGTGTGGACACCTCCACGGGCCACTTCTATTGGCAGGCAACGGTCTTCGCCGCGCTGGCAGCGGCCGTTCTGTGTCTGCGCGGGCGTACCCATCATGACCTGCGCCAGGCGGCCACGATGGTGGGCCTCGGCCTCCTCTCGGCACTGACGATCATCGTCAAGTCGGCACTGGAGCTCGACGACTGGGCCGAGTACGGGTTGCTGCTGACCATCGGACTCGGGATGCTGGTCTTCGCGACCGGCGTCATCGCACCCCGATTCGAGTTCTCGCCGATCGCACGGCGCTACGTCGAATTGCTGGAGTACCTGCTGATCGGGCTCATCATCCCGTTCGCAGCGTGGATCATGGGGATCTACGGCTGGGTGCGCGGGCTCGACATCTGAGACGCTCAGCCGCCGGCCTCGGCCGACGGGCTCGTCGGAACCGCGGCAGCATCACCGCTGTACCCGCCGTGCGCGATGAGTGCCGCATCGGTGGACAGTGTCGGCCCGGCCGGCAACAGCGACACCACATTCCACGGCGCAAGCTGCGGCAGGTTTTGTTTGCCGTCGGCGCTACGGACGCCGAAGACCCCCAACGCGTCCGCGGTCTTCGGATCCGGGATCGGGTACCGCAGCCCCGTGTCGGAAATGTAGAAGAGCTGACCCGCGACCCGACCCTGCCCCGCGGCCTGCACGAACTCCCCGGTGCCCGGCGGAATGTAGGTGGCATCGACGTTGGGGCCGTCCCCATCGGCGCTGACAAGGGCCGTGGGCCGCGCATCCGCGCCGATCGGCAGCCTGTTGCCGACCAACATCTCGACGGTGGGGTCCTGCGACAGGCTCGGCGCGGACCAGTGGGTGCAGATCGTCGTGTAGCCCCCCAGCGTGAAGTGGGGCACCTGCGCCGGGTAGTCGGTGGTGTCGACGGGCATCGACGCGGACTGCGGAAGCGAATTCAGCGTGGCAGGCGGCATCTCGACGGCGTCGCCGAGCAAGCCGGGGTTGCTGAAACGGATGATGTCCGCGGTGGCGTCGGAGACCGGCGCGATGCCGTCGGCGAGCACCACATACTGTCGCGTGCCGCCGGACTCGACCGACTTCACGATGGACCCGATCTTGACGGGTTCGGGAAACGACAGCTGCGACGGGCGGCCCGCCTCGGGAATCACGATGCGGCCGATCGGCGCCACCGCACGGAACGAACCGAGCAACCCCGCCGAAGCGTTGATCGTCGACGCCCCGGTGATCTTGAGGGCGTTGACCAGCACCGGATCGGTCGGGTCGATCTGGGCGCGCTTGCCGTCGTAGAGCAAGAAGTAGTGACCGTCGGAGTCTGCTGCGATCGCCGCCGATCCGGCCGGGGCGACGTCGATATCGGCGCTGCGTTTCGGCACCGACGACAACACGACAGTCTCGGTGCGGAACGGCGAGGTGTCGTCGCCGGATCGAGTCTGCGAGTCACACACCGACCAGTCCGAGCGACTCAGGTCATCGGCCTTGGCAATCGAAGAGGGCGCACCGATGATCCCGAGCGTGGGGCCCGCCGGCAGCGATCCGAGATCGGAATCCTTGACCTTGGCGGGATTGTCGGGTTTGCCCGCAATCAGACGGGCCGACGTGAGATTGAGCACCGGATGTAACTCGTTGTTGAACCGAACATAGAGGGCACCCGATGACTGCGACGTGATGATCGTCGAATTCCCCAGAGAGGGAGAGGGTTTGAAGATCGCCAAGGCGGCACAAGCCCCGACGACCAGCACGCAGATCACGAATCCGACGAGCATGGCCCGTACCTGACTGCGCATGGGGTCGTGAATCATCCGCGAGTCACGACGGATCAATGCGTGTTCGAGCCGCCGCAGCAGGAAACGGTATCCGTTGACCTGCGCCCGCGTCGTCAAGCGCGCCGGCATGAGACCCCCATCCGAACAACCGTATTCACGTACACGATGCACCCTCGATCGAGTGGCCAGGGTACCGTAGCCCGAAAGTCGGGTGTCGTGGGCCGTCGACTGCCCGTCGTCGTTTGGGGGGAGGATTTCCGTGGTGACAACGCAATCGACTGCTCGTCGGGTCGCGCAGACCGATCCGCGCACGCAGATCACTGACGCGCCCGGGCGCTCGCGATTGCAGTCCTCATCGCAGAGCGCCGTGCGGCGCGTCGTGCCGCCCTGGTGCGTTCTCGTCGTCGAAGTGATCGCCCTGGCCGCGCTGGTCGTCATTGCGGTCACGGATGCCGTCTGGTGGATCGCCGCGGTGGTCGCCGTGCTGATGGCGGTGTGGTTCATCCCCTTCGGTGCACATCCGGCGGCGCAGCGGGTGCGTGAGCGGCTGACCTTCCGGATGTCGCACGACCGCAGGCGACGACGGGCCCAGACGGTTCCCCAGCCCTTCGACATCACCACCTCCGACGGCGCCCAGTTCGGATTTCGGTGGGACGGGGACGCCCTGGTGTCGATGCTCGAGATCGCGGAATCGCCCGAGGCGCTGACCATTCTGGAGCCGGGTGCCACCGTCGATGCCGTCTGTATACCTGTGCGGGTACTCGCGGAGAGCCTGCGGCAGTTCGATATCACGTTGGCGGCCATCGATATCCACATCAGCGGTTCCCGGTCTCGCGGTAACAGTCGGGTCGCCGCGGTCTATGACGAGGTACTCGGCCCCTTGCCCGCGATCGCCCACCGGTCGGTGTGGCTGACCGTCCGCCTGGACCCGACTCTGTGCCCGGATGCGGTCACCCGGCGCGGCGGCGGATCGACAGGCATTCTCAAAACCGCCGTCACCGGCACGCGGCGAGTGGCCAATCGTCTGCGTGAGCAAGGATTCGACGTTCGGTCCCTGACCGCGGCCGAGATCACGCGCTCGATCACCCATCTGTCCGACGGCATCGCGCCGGACTCCGTCGAGGAGACCTGGGACTGTTGCCGCTCCGGCCAGATGTTTCTGCGTAGTTATGGTCTCGGGCAACCTATCCTGACCTCTGTCGGGCTCGACCGGCTGTGGACCGTGCCCACCCACACCACGACGCTTGCGTTGTCGCTGCGGGCCACCGAGCACCCCGACCTCATCCGCGCCACCGGAATTGTCCGCTTCGCGACCATCGCGCAGCCGGCCCGTGTCGGCATCGACGGACTCTCACCACTCGGCGGCCATCAGTTGGACGCACTGGTCGGCTCACTTCCGCTCCCGCGACCTCAGGCCGACGGTGTGCACCCGACATTCGGCAGTCCGGCCGACTTCGGCGAAATCCGGCTTCCGGCGTCTGGCTGCGGTCAACTCATCGGCGCCGATCCGCACGGCCGGGCGGTCGCCTTGCCGATCTTCGGTCCGACCATTGACCGCGTGGAGATCGCCGGCAGCCTGCACCTGGTTCAGCAAGTGGTGTTGCGCGCCATCGCACTTGGTGCACGCGTCCTGGTCTCATCGCGGCGCCCCGCGCACTGGCAGCAGATGGTCAGCGCGGTGGAAAACAACAATTTGCTGTGGGTCGCCGAATTCGACCGCGGGGCCATGCATGCCGGCGCCGAGGCCAACTACTCGGTGATGGTCTTCGACGGTACTACCCCACGGCCGGTGAACACCGGTGTCACGTCGCTGAATGTGTATCCGATCGGGGCTCCGGTATCGGACTCGGCCGATGTCACGCTGACCCAACTGAATCGGGACACCGACACGGTTCGCGTCACCACTCGCAGTGGAGCGGTCGCCGTGGAGATGGTGGCCGGCGACGACGAGATGACCTACGTCGGCGCCTCATACGACCTGGACTGAATCCGAACCATAGACCGGGAGAGAACCCCGATCACATCGAATTCGGGCGCCCGACACCTGGTGGTGTCGGGCGCCCGAAGGTTTCGGCTCTCGTAAGTCTCAGCTGAACAGCGAGGCGTTCTTCGCGTCGAGCGCCTGCATCATCTGGTTCTGCTCTCCCGCGTGCTTGGTCGAGTCGTTCATGTTGTTGAACGCGTCGATCAGCTGCTGGTCGATCTGCGCCTTGACATGCTGCAGGGTGGTGGCCGCCTCACCCTCGTAGATCTCGAGGAGCGAGTTGAACACCGCATTGATATCGTCACGAACCTCGTTGGCCGCCTTCAGGTATGACGCCTGATCGCCGAGCGAGGTGTCGATCGAGCCGTGGTTGTAGGTGATCTGTTCTGCCATGGTGGTCTCCTGGTGGTAAGTGAGTGCGAGCGGGAATGCGCCTGCGGGTCAGTGCGAGTCGCCGGAGACCGCGTTGTTGATACCGGTCTCGGCCGCCTCCACCGTTCGGTCGAGCAGCGCGATGATCTGATTGAACTCTTCGTCGTTGGCATTGGACTTCTGCAGATGCACGTGGGACGCATCGCCCTGCCAGGCACCGCCGGTCATCTCGACATCGGTGTCGCGGAACTTCTGCAGCAACTGCTTGGCGTGGTCACGCTTGTCCTTGACGTCGGACAGCTTGGCCTTGGCCTCTTGCGGAGAGATCTTGAGTCCCATGTCTTTTCCCTTCGATTATGTGTGTCGATGGGTGCCCGGACGGGCCACCCCCTGTTGCGGTCTTCGTCGTCGCGATGTCGGTGTCCCGACTCCCGACATCAGTGACTGTTCCCCTTTTCGCCCCTCACCACCCCTCCGGCAGCAGAGACATCAACTGCGCGATTGCCTGTGCGATCCGGTGGTCGGAACCACCCTTGATGCTGCACCACAATCGCCCGTCTGGTGAAGTGCTGGGCGCACTCAGAACACAGCCGCGCGCCGAGTAGAACACGGCGACGGCACCCTCGGCGACGACGCTGCGGTCGGCGTGCTGATCGAGCGCCGAGACCCGCATCTCCACGGCCGCACGGTAATCGGCGAGCACCGCACCGAGCACGAGTGCGGAACGCGAATCGGCACCGAAGGCGTGTAGCTCATCGGCGATGGGAGTTGCCGAACGCAGCCCGGCAAGATGCTCCGCAACGTCGAGGGCCGGTGCACTCACCGAGCCACACTCGAGTTCAAGGGCCGTCGGCAACAGCCGGGCCGCCTCGGCGATCACCCGCTCGGCGCCCTCGGCCTCGAAAGCGCGCAGCCGGACCGTGTCTCCGCGGCGGGTGGCGACGACGTGCGAACGTTTGACCCGCAGCAGCGATGCACGCAGCAACCCGTCCGCGGTGACGATGCGGATCGACAATTCCCGCTCGGGACGGCGCATCGCGACCACGACGTGCGCCAGGTCCGGATCGACCTCGCCATCGACGATGAGGTCCCGCTCGGACAACTGGCGTGCGCACCGATCCCGCACCCGTTCCAGCTCCTCCACCGTCGGCTGAGTCGGCCAGAGCGCCAACGTATCGGGCAGGGTGTCCACGCCGAGCCGATCGGCGAGCGTGAGGATCTCGTCGACACTCAGGGCGAAGTCGACATCGAGGGTTGCCATACTCATCCGCGTCCTCCCCGTTCACCGATGACCGATGGCGACACCCAGTCGTTGGACGCGGTCTGTTCGAGCCGGGTGCCGTCGATATCGAGATCGTCGTCCGAAACCGGCGGTGCAGCAGTACCTCCGAAGGTCGATGCATCAGGACCCCAGCTCACGCTGTCGACCGAGAAGCCGCCCCCACTCGATGCGACGGCGGGCGACCAGCTCACCGGCCGCACCTCGCCCGCATCCGACAGCGATGCGGCGGGCCGCGTGGAGTCGAACTCTTTGTCGTCTCCGCCGCCGCGACCCATGGCTCCCATCGGCCCCATCGGCCCGGAGGTGGTCGCACCGGAAGGGTTGGCAGATGCCGCCACCACCCGCGAGCCGCGTTGTGAGGTATCGGATTTGACCGTCTGAGTGCCGAAGACACCCAGCGGCGCGGCGGGAACGCCGCCACCGACTCCGCCACCGGCCCCGCTCCCGAGACCACCGGCCGGGGCGCCGGCACCGGCGCCCTGCGGGGCGTCACCTTTACCGGCGGCCCGCTGTGCAGCCGATTTGGCGATATTCGGTGAGCTCTGGGTGTCCCACGGCTGCGCCAATGGGGTGGCCGTGTGCTCATAGCTATTCATGATCGCCACCGCATTTGCGGTGGCCGCCTGCACCGCCGCGTCACCGGCACCGAGTGCGCCGACGACAAGACCGTTCGGATAGCCCTGCAGCGAACTCCCGATCGCCAAGGCCTCCTGCAACTTTTGTGCCTCGGGCACAGTGGGCATCGCCAGTACCGCCACGGCGTGGGCGACCGCAGCCGATTCGGCATGTCGGGCGTTGGCCGCGGCATCGAGCGCCACGGCGTCGAGCCACTTTCCGAATTCCTCGAGTTTGGCGTGCACGGTGTCCGATTGTGCCGAACGCCACGATTCGTCGAGCTTCGCCAGTAGAGCGCGGTAGTCCTTGGCGATGTCGGCGAGCTCGCGCGCAACCTGTGCCCATGTCTCGCCCGCCTCACCCATCGGTCCCGCACCGGCGCCGTTGACGAGGTCATGTGCCAGCCGTCTCAGGTCACGCGAGGCCCAGACAACCCCCGTGAAGCCCACGTTGTTCCCTTCCGGTCGGTCGATCCATCAAACGTGAATTGGACGAATATCGTTGCGGACGAGAGTGTCTCATCCGCGCATACCCGTTCAGGTGGTGACGAATCCCTGGTCGGTGTCGGTGTCGGCGAGCGACGACGAGACCGTGGCGACGGCGTCGGAGATCTCCCGCAACTCGGCGACACCGCCGTCACCGGCGGTCCGGAACGCGTGGTGCACCTGCCCCATGGTGGTGGCAGCGCGCACCGACACCTCGTCGCTACCCGCCGGCGGCGGCGTCAACGACGCATCGCCGGTGTTCAGGACACCATTCAATCGATCAGCGAGTTTGCTCAGTTGCCCGGCGACTTCGGAGATCTTGGCGGTGTCTGCGCTCAGTTCGGTCATGAATCCTCCTGGGTTGTGGGTGTTGTGGTGCGGTGACGGCGAATGCGTCGTCAGATTCTCAGGTCGATGTCGGGACCGGTGTTCGGGTCGGTCTCGCCGATCACGGCAGGCGCCACGTCCGAGAGGTCCCCGACGATCTCGCTGCCGGACTCGGAGGTGTGCAGGAAATCGGCGGCGGTGTAACCACTTCCGGCGCCCTTGCCGGCGCCGGCTCCTGCTCCGGCCGACCCCATTCCGCCCATCGGCCCATAACCGCCGCTGCCGGTGGTGGTGGCGGAAGCAGTGGTTGCCGCGGCTGTGCGCTGTTGCCCGGAATTCGTCGATTCCTCGGTCGGCGGGGTGCCCGAAGGGGTGGTCCGGGTACCCGGCGGTGCGGAGACGGGCGACACTCCGAGTCCCCCACCACCGGCGGGTTTGCCGCCACCCCCGCCGCCTGCGGGTTTACCACCGCCGCCACCACTGCCCGACGGCCCCGCACCGATCCCGACAGGACCGGTCGCGGTCGAGGTGTCGATGTCGGTCGACGTCTTGTGCCGTGCCTTGTCGACCGCTTCCCCGATCTTGGTTCCCGCCTCCACCGACGACTGGGCGATCTTCTGGCCGGCGGTGAACACCTGCTCCACCACACCGAATGCGGGCTGCATCAAGCCGGTCCCCATCTGCACCATCGACGAGATCATCTCGGTGGGTACCTGCGGTGCATTGGTCACCGACACCGGCGCGCCGTCGGCGGCGACCTCAGCGGTGTTTGCGGCCATCAATCCCTTGTGGACACCCATCACGGCAGTGGTGCGTGCGATCGCATCGGTGGCGGCTGCCACCGCCATCGCCTGCCCCCACGGCGTGACGATCTGCGGCAACGCAACAGCCATGGTGGCCTCGAATTGCGTGATGATCTCGAGCAGATGCGCTTCGGTCGTCTTGGTGTCGATCCCGGCCTGCACCACGTTGCCCTTGATCTTGGTCGACTGTGCGCCGACCTCGGTGCCGTCCTTGCCGAGTTGCGCCGTTTTCACCGCCGCGGCATCGGCACCCTCCCCCTGCCAACCGTGTTGCATCGCGGAGATCATCGTCGGCAGAGATGACGCCACCGAGGAGAACGCGCTGGTGATGGATTCGAAGATCTTCGTCGGGTCCAGTGCCTCGAAGATCCCGTTCCCCAATGTGCCGAGCGCATCGAGCACCGGCTGGATCAGGGCACCGCCGTCGATCGATGCCAGGGTGTTGCCACCATCGGGCGGCGCCGCACCGGGCGCACCGGGTGGACCAGGCAGTGCCGGAAGACCGGGAATCGGTCCGGGCGTGGGGATTCCGGGCGGCACGGGGAGACCGAGTCGACTCAAGATCTCACCGGTCGGTGTGTTGAGGTACTCGTCGAGGCGGCCCTCGATGGCGCCGATCACCGGACTGGGGTCGTACCCCGGCATCTGTGCCGCCACCCCGGCGACGGACTCTGTGGGACTTGCCACGTGGTCAGGCCTGCATACCGTCGGCGGAATACGTCGCGGCGGCCGCGCCCGTGGCGCCCGCCGACATCATTGCATGTCCCGCCGATACCAGAAAGGACGCGGCCAGATTCGACGCCTGCGCCGGCGCGTAGCCGAGAAGATACTCGACGCCGATAGGACCGACCGCCAGCCCGACCGCGGCGACCATCGCCTCCGCATCGGCACTGGACGCGAGCGCGATCAGATCGCTCGCCGACATGTTCGCCGCCGCGAACGTCTCGATCACTCCCGGCGTCACCGCCAGAATCCCGTTGGACATGTGTCGTAGACCCCCCACCCTTATGAAACCGTTCATTCGCAACTTGAACATAGTCAATCAACGGATCACGGCACGCGCAACCTCAACCACGGTATGTCGTCGCCATGAATGACTTCTACCCGCCGTCACCGAATCATGCGGATTCAGCCGTTGCCGCGCAGGCGTTCTGGAGATCTTCGCGGTTGCGGATCGGGCAATTCCGGCAAAGGGCGTCGGGGTGTGACCGTCGTCCCGTCCCATCGCTCGAGCTGCTCGCTCTGGCAGTGGGCGAATTGATCCGTGAACTCCTGGATCAGATGATTCCGGCGGTGCAATGACGCACGCGCCGCATGCTGCGCGGTCTCGACGATCAGGGCCGAAAGCGAGGAATCGGTGTGTCGGGTGATGCCGGCACTCAACCACAAGCCGGTCATCGCGCCGACCCCGTCGACCTCGACGGTCACGACCCTGTCCGGGCTCGACACCCGGACCCGGATGCCGGTGGTCTGCGCCTGCAGCGACTCCATCAGGTCGCGTTGTTTCTCGATACGCGCGAGCACCGAGTTCGCCAGCGTCCTCATACCGACCTCAGCCATCCGTCTCCGGACTGTTCGTCCTGAGCCCGCTCATCGAGTTCCTCGAAGTCGCGCAGATCGTCCTCGGTGGGTAGCTGCGCATATCTGATCACCTGCGGATCGGTCCCCTGCTGGACCAGTTCACGCCGTATCTCGACCTGCGCGCGCATGGCCGCCAGCTTGCACAATCGCAGGATCTCGTCGGCGAGCACCTGCGGATCGCCCTGAAGCTTGCGGGCATCGATGCGCAGCGCCATCGGCAGTCCCACCTGCGTGGTCCGGACCGCGACCGACCCCGAGCGAGACTGTGCTGCCGACATCATCGGCGGTGGCAGAGCCATCAATCCTCCCATTCACTAACATGACGCAACAACACCCCTCGGCACGGCTCACGATACAGTCGACTGAGGTCAGAACACGCGCCGCCGAAGGTGCGATGCGTCGAACGGGGTACACATGCTTGCAGACGATCACGGGGAGTCACATACCCCTCCGTGGCTGTCGGGGTCTCCGGACGACGAGGCAAATCGCTTCAGCACCAACCGTTCTGACACAAGAACGACCACCGAAGGTGGCTTGTCCGATGCGGACGCCACGCCGAGAAACACCGACACGCCGGCCGGACGCCCCGTCAGCCCTCAGGACGACCCGACCAGCCCAGATTTCAATCCATTTGCCGGACTGTTCGGCGGAGCCGGCGCGGCGCCGCCCAGCGGCGGGACCACCGGCGCCGACGAGCAGGTGGACCAGGACAATCCCCTGCTGGCGGTTTTCGGTGCCGGCCCACGCGACACGTCCGTCATCGACGATCCCGCAGCCCTCGACGAGTCGGGAGCCGGTGACGCGGAAACGCTGCCCGAATCGCCGGGCTCCGCGAGGGTCGACCCGCCGCTCGACGACGATCTGGGCTTCGGTGCGATGTGGATGCCACTGAGCTCTCCCGACACCGACACGGCCGACAGCGATTCCGCCGAGTCCGGCGATGCGCCCGCAGACGAAATCGTCATCCCGTCCAAAACCGAGCGCACCGAGACAGAAGCAGATGAGGAAAGCGATCTCGACGAGATCGAAATTCGTGCAGCACAATTACTCTCGCGACTCGATCGAACTCAGGTGGAGTCGGAGCCGCACCCGGATCTCACCATTCCGACGCTCGCCGACGAGCCGATCGACGAATCCCCGCAGAATGTTCCGTTCGATGCCGCCGGTCCCGAAAGCCTCCCGGAGCATGACATCACCCGGGACCGCGACGAACTCCACGACACCGGCGACTTCGCCGCCCTCCCGACACCATCCGAGAGTGCGCAGAACGGCGACCCATCGGACGGCCCCGAAGAAGCGGAGGCGAAGGCCGCGCACCGTCCGGATACGCCACCACAACCTGGCCCCGTGCCCGCTCCGGCGCCCGCATCCCGCCGCCGTCGACGCCCCGCGCGACCGCCGTGGCAGCAGGATGCAATCGGACAGAGCCCCACGCCATTGGAGCCCACCGAACAGGACCGGGTGACACAAGGCTCACTCGTACCGCTCCCACCACAGGCGCCACCCAGTCCACCCTCCGCGCCTTCGCCCGAACCACCGATCGACCAGACGTCGATGACCTCGGTGCCCTACCCCGCTGCCCCACAAGCATCTACACCACCGCCCAGCACTCCGGAACGTCCGGTGCCGCCGCCCCGGACCGCCGCGCCGACGACAGATCCCGTGACGCCTCATCCGCGCCACGCCGAGCCTGTCCCGCACGCCCAGTCTGGGCACTTTTCCCCTGCTCATCAGCACCCAGCACCTCCGTGGCCCGGGTACCAGCCTCCCGCCCATCACGTACCCGCCCCGCCACCCGCACAAGACTTTTCCGGTCACTACCCGACACCGCAGTACTCAACCTCCCAGTACCCGGAACCTCAGAACCCAGCGCCCGGCTATCGTCCCCCGCAGTACGAGGGCCCGCCGCCGCAGCACCCCGGACCCAACGGCCCGATACCGAACGGACCGATACCGAACGTCCCGGCGCCGGACAGTTCGGCGCCCATGGCGCCACCGTTTGTTCCGGCGCCCGCACCGGCGTATCCGTCAGACCTGTCGCGCCAACCCGACGCCGTACCGTCATTGGACGAAGCCCATCAGCGGGATCGCAGAAGCGAAGCACCGCAAGCGGGTTGGCGCCGCGCAGTGTTCACCGCGTCCTCAGGTCACGTCAATCCGGGCGACTCTCGTGCGGCCCGACGGCGGCAACACCTGATCGATCAGATCCGGCGGCCGATCAACGGCGACTTCCGGATTGCCATGCTGTCGATGAAGGGTGGCGTGGGCAAGACCACCACCACTGTGGGCCTCGGCTCGGCGCTGGCCACTGTGCGTGGGGACCGCGTGATCGCGCTCGATGCCAATCCCGACCGCGGCACACTTGCCGATCGGATTCCGGGCCGGACCGCGGCCAATGTTCGCGACCTGCTGAACATGGGACCCATCAATCATTACGCGGCGGTGTCGAACCTCACCTCGACATCACCGAGTCGTCTGGAAGTCCTTGCCTCCGAGCAAGACCCGGCAGCCGCGAGCGCGTACGACGAGGCCGACTACCGGCGCACCATCGATACCCTTGCGCGCTACTACAACATCATTCTCACCGACTGCGGTACCGGCATCATGCACTCGGTGATGGGTGGGGTTCTCGATCTCGCCCACGCGATCGTCCTGGTGACCACCCCGGCAATGGATGCCGCCCGCAGTGCCTCGGCCACACTCGACTGGCTCAATTCCCACGGCTACGGGCGCCTGGTGCGTGAGGCGCACGTGGTCCTCAGTTCGTCGCGCCCGCAAACGGGCCAGGTGAAGGTCGACAAGATCGTTGATCACTTTGCCGCACGATGCAATTCGATTCACCTGATTCCGTTCGACCAGCATCTCGCCGAGGGCTCGGCAATCGACTTCACACATCTCAAGGCGCCCACCCAGCAGGCGTTCCTCGAACTCGCCGGCAACGTGTCCAACAGCTTCGGGATGGTGCGCCGCCACCCGGAGATCCGATACCGACGGACGGAAATATGAGCCAGAACACACGCGATGCGCAGCGGGTCTTCGATGCCGGTGTGCTGTCCCTGGGTATAGCGATCGACGGACTGCAGACCGAACGCGACGAGAGCTATGCCCTTCGCGCCTTCACTCGCGCCACCGAACGAGACCCCGACATGTGCGATGCATGGTTGGGTCGCGCCGCGTGCGGCGAGGTGACCTCCGAGGTGCGCTACAACCTCTATCGGACGTCCACCACCACCCTGTTCCGCGAGCAGCGCCGGCTCGGTCTGGCGCCGCGGGAACTGGGCGGACGCTTTCAGACCGGACTCTACATCGACTACCCGATGGCCAACTTCACCGAGATCTGGCTCGCCCACGCCGCCGGTCTGATCGATGACGGCGAATACGGGGAGGCCGAAATCACCCTGGACACTCTGGCCCGGTACCGCCCGAACATGCCCGAACGCGATCGGCACTCCGACGAGATCTGCGCCTACGTTCGCGGCATCCTGCACTTCACCACCCAGCGCTGGCCCGACGTGCTTGCCGCACTGGACAAATCGGCGTCCTTCTGTGATGAGTACATCAAGTGCGGTGCGCACCTCATGGTCGGTTCGGCCTGCGCGCAACTCGGCCTTTTCGGAGAGGGTATCCGCAGACTGGAGGCCGCAGCGGAGGGACCGATTCCCGCCGCAGTCACCGACGCCGAGTTCTGCCGCGGACTGACTTTGCGCGAGATGAGCCGCGAAGAGGACGCACGCGCGATCTTCGAACGTGTCTACTCCGAGAAGCCCACCTTCGAGGCCAACGCGGCGGCGCTCAATGATCCCAAGTACCGATTGGTGATCACCGATCGCGCCACGATCGAGTCCCGCACGGACCGTTGGGATCCGAACTCCGCACCCGATCCGCGTCTCCAGGTGTCGGCCGAGGAGGCCGACCGCAGCGCGAAGCTACTCGCCGAAGCCCAGGAGGAACTGGCCGCCCAGATCGGGCTCGACGAGGTCAAGACGCAGGTCGCCAAACTGCAGTCGTCGGCCAAGATCGCCAAGGTTCGTGCCGAAAAGGGTTTGGCAGCAAATTCACGGAGCAATCACCTGGCTTTCACCGGTCCGCCCGGTACCGGCAAGACGACGATCGCGCGTGTGGTTGCCAAGATCTATTGCGGGCTGGGCATTCTCAAGACATCCACTGTCGTAGAGGCCAAGCGTGAGGATTTCGTCGGCCAGCACCTGGGTAGTACCGCACTGAAAACGTCGGCGTTGATCGACACCGCGATGGACGGTGTGCTGTTCATCGACGAGGCCTACACACTCATCCAGAGCGGGCTATCCGGCGGAGACGCCTTCGGGCGGGAGGCCGTGGACACGCTCTTGGCACGGATGGAGAACGATCGCGACCGCTTGGTTGTCATCATCGCCGGCTACGACGGGGAGATCGATCGCTTCCTCGCGGCCAACGACGGTCTGGCGTCGCGCTTCGCCAAGCGAATCCGCTTCCCGTCCTACACCCCAACCGAACTCGGGCAGATCGCCCAGGTCATCGCGAAGTCGCGGGATTCGGTGCTGGCCGATGACGCACTGGACGACCTCGTTGCGGCGTGCGAGCCGCTGTTCAGCACGGAGTCCATCGACCAGAGCGGGCTACCCCGACGCAACATCGACCGGGCGGGCAACGGCAGGTTCGTGCGCAACATCGTCGAAGCCGCCGAGGAAGAGCGCGAATATCGCTTGTCCGAGGATCCGGGCATGGACTTCGACAATCTCGATGCCGAGCACCTCATGCGGGTGGAAGCCACCGACATGCGCGCGGCCATTGGCATTGTGCTCGGAAACCTCGGCCTGGGGCGCGTCGATTCAGGCTCTCAGGTCTGACTTCGCGCCGAGTCGGCGACGGCTACCGCAACCGATCCCGACGCTCATACAACAACGCCGCCGGCAAATACTGCGACTCCACCCCCACCTCGAAATCCGAATCCACCGCCGCACACACCGGACCCAAAACCCGCCACGGCACAAAACCCTCCTCCTCACGCACCCGATTCTCCACCGGCCGCGTGTAATACTCCTTATTCGCCTCCAACGCCGTCCGCACATCACCCCGAAACTCACTACCGCTCCCCGACACCACATCCCACAACAACCGCACCGACGGCCAATCCACCTGCAACACCAGTTCCGCACCCGCCACCGGCGCCAACTCCGGATCGGTCAACCGCATCGCCTCCAACACCTGCTGCGCCACCGGCTCCCCCCGCTCACCTCGCAACAACATCTGCCACGCCAGCGCCCACTGCTCGCCGTACGGATCCGACCACATCCCCTCCGATCTCGATGCAGCCCGCCACTCCGGCTCGAAATCCCGCAACACATCCAACAACCCCCGATCCCGCGCCACCAACCCCAACCACAACGCATACAACCACCCCGAAGTAGTCGTCCGCGGATTCGGACCCGACGACCCCGTCTCAAACTCCCGCCCCAACACAGAAAACGACAACCGATGCTCACCCTTCGGCAACGACGCCCGCGCAAACTGCACCCGCGTCACCTCACACGCCGCATCCAACATCGACCACACCTCCTCCCCCACCACACCACCCGAACCCACCAACGACCACACACACACATCCAGTAACTCATCCCGAAGATAATGAATCCGGTCGCTATTCCACGGACGGTCCATCGTCAAGGAGACGTCAAGAGAGCGTCGAGCCCCAGCGAGCCTCATCGTCACATAAGCCGGGTCCCATTCGTGCCACCGCTCAATGTCTATCATCAGCTAGAATCTCCGTTCGTTTCCTTGACTTTATCGTCAGCTTCTGTCGATCGGATATCGAACTCTCGATGCCGATATCCCGAATACGATCCATTTTTGTCGACTCTCGCCCGCACCAACTCGTAACGCAGGTTACCGAATTTCATCGCGTCTTTCATCGTCAGCGCCAGAGCCAGCCGCTGCACGTCTCCGCCTTTTCCCATGGTCGCGAGGACCGATTCGAGATATTCCCGACGCCCCTGGTGATAGGGTCAACGGCGGGTGAAATCTGACCCCTTTTCGACGTCCGAAAATTGACCCCCTGTGGTTGTGTTTTTACTGTTTGCCCGGTTCGGGCGTGGTTGTGAGGAGTTCCCGCCGGGAACGGGTGCGGTAGGAGTCTCCGCTGAGAGCGAGGACTTCGGCGTGGTGGACGAGTCGATCGATCATGGCGGCGGCGACGATGTCGTCGTTGAAGATCTCGCCCCACCGGCCGAACGGCATGTTCGAGGTGATCAGGATCGAGCCTTGTTCGTAGCGGTGGGCGACGAGTTGGAAGAACAGGTTGGCCTGATCGGCATCGAAGGGCAGGTAGCCGACCTCGTCGATGATCAACAGTTTGTA
>NZ_JBNCLY010000035.1:0-28175 GCF_049844915.1 Gordonia sp. DT30
GGTGCCCGTACAGTTCGGCGGAAAGAGTGGTGGTGTCGTCGATCATGGATTCCCCCCTGGATGATCTTGCGATAGGTCCAGTGTAGCAGAAGATATGTTCGACGCGCAAGTGTTCGACGATTGATTAACAAGTGCGGCAACCGGTTTCGTCCCACCAGTGAGCAGTTGTCACAGCGGTGAACGGCTTTCCCAGCGGTGAACAGCAGTCACGCCGTCCGGTGCGCGCAACATGGCCGGCCGGCGCAGGCAACTCAGCGCATCAAGCGCCGCATTGCTTGTCGTGTCATGAATCGACGCGGCCAACCCCGCGGCCCGGCGGTGGCAAGCGCCGCGCGCGCCGCGTTGTTGCCACACGCTCCGTGCACGCCACCGCCGGGATGGGCCGACGCCCCGGACAGGAACAGACCGGATACCGGCGTGATCGCCCCGCCCAGACCTGGCGTCGGACGAAAGATCAACTGCTGGAACAACTGTGCGGTGCCGCCGTTGACCGCTCCATCGACGAGGTTGGCGTCGGCCGTCTCCAGGGAGCGCGGGGTCTGCACATGTCGGTCGACGATCAGCTCGGCGAAGCCGGGCGCATGGCTTTCCACGACTTCGTCCATGCGCTGGGCCAGCACTGCGGCGGCCTCGTCGTCACCGACTCCGCGTGGCAGATGGCTGTAGGCCCAAGCGCTTTCGGTGCCTTTCGGAGAGCGGGTGGCATCGGCGGTGGTCATCTGACCGAACAGCAGGAACGGGTGATCGGGGATTCGGCCCGTTTCGATGTCGGCGGTGGCGTGGTTCGCGTTGGCCAGGTCGGCGCCGAGATGCACGGTGCCGGCACCGGCGAGGTTCGTGCTCGTCCACGGAATGGGTTGCTGCAGAGCGTAATCGATCTTGACCACCGGGGTGTCCCAGGTGAAGTTCGCAAGGTCGGCCAGGACCCGGGCGGGCACGTCCGCGGGTGTGAGCAATCGGGTGTAGAGCGCAGGCGCCGATACATCGGCGAGCACCGCCCGTCGTGCCGAGAATCGCCGTCCGTCGACGGTGGTGACGCCGGTGGCGCGGCCGTTGTGTACCTCGATCCGGTCGACGCGGGCGTCGCAGACGATCTGGCCGCCCGCCGAGGTCAAGCGGCGGGCCAGCGCGCCGGACAGTTCGCCGGAACCGCCGACGGGTACGGGGTAGCCGACGTCCTGCGCGAGCATCGTCAGCAGGTATCCCATCAGCCCGCTACCCGGAGCATCGAGCGGGATGTCGGAGTGCAGTGCGTTGCCCACGATCAGCAGCCGGGCGCGGTCGGAGCGGAACAGTTCGCGGACCATCTGATTGGCTGGCAGCACAAAGAACCGGGCCAGCCGCAGTGCTTCGGCAGTGCCGGTGGCACGGAGCAGCGCGCGCAGCCCGCGCATCGGCGGGAACGGGCCGAACAGGGTATCGAGGACGCCTGCACGGATCGTCGCCCAGTGTGCGGTCAGCTCGAGCCAGGTACGCCCGTCCCGCTCGTCGTAGGAGGCAAGGTGTGCGGCGGTGTCGGCGGCGTCCGGATACACCACGGCGGCATCGCGATCCGCCGAACCGTTGGGATGACCGAATGCCAGGGGCGCCGCACTCCACCGCAGCCCGTGGGCACCGACTTCGAGGTCGGCGAGGGCAGGGGACGCGACTGCGAGCGGGTAGAAGGCACTGAACGAGTCGGTGACGTAGCCGGGTGTGAGTTCGGTGCTGCGAATCGCGCCGCCCACCTCGGTGGCCGCCTCGAGCACGGTCACGTCCCACCCGGCGTCGGCGAGCCGGATCGCGGCGACGAGGCCGTTGTGACCGCCACCGACGACGATCGCATCTGACACACCCACCGACACCATCCCCTTTCGGCCGGGATCACCGGCGCCCAACGGCGTCGAGTACCCACCTGCCGGAAGAGTAGTCGCGTCTGAATCATCGAAACGTGGTCAGTGCCTGCTCGGGCTGACCTCGATCCGGCATCCCCGGTCGGGATTGCCCTCGCCCAGATGTGGGTATCCGGTGACGAGGGCGCCGAATGTGGCGTCACCCCGGTTGGACACCTACCGGTCGACACGGACAGGAGATAGGCGATGCCGAAGACCACCGAGCAGGGCACCCCGAAGGAATCGGAGCTGCCGAGCACGATTGCGCGTTCCGACGACAAGGCGCAGCGCACATTCGCCGAGACGCATGATTCGGCGCTGAACGAGTACCACTCGGAGGAACGTGCGCACCGCGTCGCCTACGCGGCGCTCAAGCATTCCTACGAGAAGGTCGGCGACCACTGGGAGGCCAAGAAGACGCGCGGTCCGTCCGACGACCGCGCGCGCAGCGGCGGACCCGACGCCTCGGGTTCGAGCGCCGAGGGAGTCGACGCCAACGCGAGCAAGCAACACCTCATGGACGTCGCCCGCGAACTCGACATCCACGGCCGGTCGTCGATGAACAAGGGCGAACTCGTCGATGCGATCGAGAAGGCCAATCGGCGGGCCACCGCGCGGAGCCGGTCGTGAGCCGGTCGTGAGCCGGACCCGAATTCAGGAGTGGCGGTACACCTTCACCGCCGCGGCGATCAGCGGGAACTGCAGCGGCAGCCGACCGATCGCGATCGCCTTGTAGATGGCTGGTCTGCGCCACCAGAGCCGCACCATGTTGATGTTGGCGGGATAGACCGCGACGAACAGCGCCGCTGCCGCGCCGGCCGCAGGCCGTCGGGTCGCCGGGGCGAGAAGTCCTGCGCCGATGGCGACCTCGGCCACCCCGGACGCGTAGGTGAGCGTGCGTTTGCCGTCGGGCAGCGCGTCGGGTACCACCTCGTCGGGGATGAGCTGGTCGAACGGTTTGGGCACCAGGAAGTGCAGGGTCCCCATCGTCAGCAGCATCGCCGCGAGCGCACGGGCGACCTGGGTGGGGGAGAAGCGTTTGAGCACGTCAGAACTCGATTCGTAGTCGGTCAGAGGTGGGGTGGGCCTGACAGCCGAGGATGTAGCCGTCCTCGATGTCTTCGGGGTCGAGGGCGCCGACATTGTCCATCTCGACCGTACCGTCGGTGAGAGTGCAAGCGCACGAACCGCATTCGCCCTCCTGGCACGAGTACGGGGCGTCCAGCCCGGCGTCGAGCATGATGTCGATGAGGGTGCGTCGGCGTGGCCACGACAACTCGTGGGTCTGCCCGTCGAGTTCCACCTCGACCGTAGCGGCGTCGGCCTGCTCGGCTTCGGTCACCTCGTCGAGGACGAGGTCGGCGAACGGATCGCCGGCGAGGGAGTTGTAGACCTCGGCATGCACGTCGTGATGGGCGAAACCGGCGGTGTGCAGGGCCGCGTGGACGGCCTCCATGAAGGCGCCCGGACCGCACATGTAGGCCGCGTGCCCGGGGAACGCAGCGAAGATCGTGGCCAGTGCCTCGGTGGACGGCAGGCCCTGCAGGGTCTCGAGCCAGTGGATGACGACCAGCCGGTCCGGGTGGGCCGACTGCAACTCGCGCAGCTCGCCGGCGAAGATGACGTCGTCGGCGCCGCGGTTGGCGTAGAAGAACACCACCCGGCCGCGGCCGGCGGCCAGCGCGGTCTTGAGAATCGACATCACCGGGGTCACGCCACTGCCGGCGGCGATGAGCAGCAGGGGCTCGTCGAGTGAGCGTGGGGTGAACACGCCCGACGGCGGCAGCGCCTCGATCTGCGATCCGGCGGCGAGGTTGTCACACACCCAATTCGACCCGTAACCGTCTACCGTCCGTTTCACGGTCACCTTGGGCAACTCCTCGCCCGCCGGGGAGGACGCCAGCGAATAGCAGCGCGCCACCGAGCCGGTCTGCTCGCTCGGGATACGCAGGGTGAGGAACTGGCCCGCCCGGTAGTCGGTGAAGGCCTCTTTGGCGCTCTCCGGGATGTCGAAGACGATCGACCGGGCATCGGGTGTCTCGTCGATGACGTCGGCCACGGTGAGGATCACGCTGCGAGAGCCGTGTGGCGTCAGTGCGGTCATGTCCGAAGGTCTCCTGGAGCGTCGGGGTGCATTCCAACAAAATTAGAACACGCAAAATTAGAACACGTTCTACTTTGAGCCTAGCCGAAGAACACGGTGGGCCGGGCTCGACGGTGCCGCGTCCAGGGTAATCGCCGTGGCGGGCACTTCTGGGTCCCGGTCGGCGGCCGAGCGCTCGACGCCGGCGCTCAGTGCAGGGCCGCGACACCGTTGGCGAGGACCCGGCAGCCGGCGCGGATCAGCTCCTCGAGATCGGCATCGGCGTCGGCAAGCCATTGTTCGTAGGCGGCCAGGGCGGTGCCCAGACACATCCACCCGATCGTCTGGGGCAGGTGATCGTCGTCCGCCAGTCCGAGCCGATGCGCGCAGAACTCGGCGATCACCTGCCGCCAGTCGGCGTACATCAGCATCGAATGTGCTTGCAGGCTTGGGACTCCGAGCAGAAGTTGCATCCGTCGGCGATGGCTGTCGAGCATGGGGTCGGGGACCGCGTTGAAGGCGATCAGCGCGCGCGTGACGGCCTCGGCGATGGGTAGGCCGGCGGGGATCTCGGCAAGCATCGCACGGAGATCGTTCAGGTGCGCGTCGAAGTCACCCCACGGGATGGCGTTCTTCGACGGGAAGTACCGGAACAGGGTCCGACGTGCCACGCCGACGGCGTCGGCGATGTCGTCGACGCTGGTCTCCTCGAAGCCGACGGTGGTGAACAGGTCGATGGCGATCGCACTGATCTGTGCGCGCGTGGTCCGCGGCCGGCGGCCGGATGCGGTGGCGTTCTCGGCGCTCATCAGGCCTCTCTGTGCGTTCTACCTGTCCAGTCGGCCAGGATTCGGGGGTGGGGTTTATTTCTGCACTCGGTGCCACTACAGTAACTCGTGATCCACATCACTACCCGAACAATAGGAGGTCTGGATCATGGCCGATCACACAACCACGGCGGCTCAGGACTTGTCGGCTCCGGCCGAGGCCGAGTCGGAGCTCGTCAGCGAGTCCCTCGTCGAAGAGGTCTCGATCGACGGGATGTGCGGGGTCTACTGATGTCCACCCCGACATCTGCTCCGGTTGCCGGCGGCCGCACCTCCGCGGTCGCCGGCAACCGGCGCGACACCGACGTCCACACTTCTGGGTCCTTCGCCACCGATGCGGCCTGGGAGCTCAATCCTCAAGTGGCGCTGCGCCCGGAGCCGTTCGGCGCGCTGCTCTATCACTTCGGCACCCGCAAACTGTCATTTCTGAAGAACGTGCCGGTGGTCGGGATCGTCCGGTCCCTCGCCGAGCACGACACCGCCGACGCGGCGCTCGCGGCGGCGGGGATCGGCGCAAATGACCGGGCCATGTATGTGCAGGCACTGGCCGCTCTCGCCGACTCCGAGATGATCCGCCGGCGCTGAGAGCCCCTAGCGCACAGAACGTCCCGACCGCCCCGAACGTCCCGACACCCTCCAGCCCAAGGAGAAGCAGATGACCACACTCGAGTTGCCGCCCACCGCAACCGAACTCGCTGCCGCTTCGGTGACGCGGCCGGCGGCGCCACCGAAGGTCGGCCGACTCGTCGATCAGTTCGAGAAAGGGCTCGACGCCCCGATCTGTCTGACCTGGGAGCTGACCTACGCGTGCAACCTGGCCTGCGTGCACTGCCTGTCGTCGTCGGGTAAACGCGACCCGCGTGAGCTCTCGACCGAACAATGCAAGGCGATCATCGACGAGCTCTCGCGCATGCAGGTCTTCTATGTCAACATCGGCGGCGGGGAGCCGACGGTGCGCCCGGACTTCTGGGAACTCGTCGACTATGCGACCAGCCACCAGGTGGGAGTGAAGTTCTCCACCAACGGTTTACGCATCGACAAGAAGGTCGCCGCCCGGCTGGCCGCGTCGGACTACGTCGACGTGCAGATCTCGCTCGACGGCGCGACGGCGGAGGTCAACGACGCCGTGCGCGGGCCCGGCTCCTTCGACATGGCGGTGCGCGCGCTGGAGAATCTGCACGAGGCCGGTTTTGCCGACGCCAAGATCTCGGTGGTGATGACGCGGCAGAACGTCTCCCAGCTCGACGAGTTCAAGGCGCTCGCCGACCGCTACGGTGCCACCCTGCGCATTACCCGGCTGCGTCCCTCCGGCCGCGGCGCCGACGTGTGGGATGACCTGCACCCCTTGCCCACTCAGCAGCGTGAGCTCTACGACTGGCTTGTCGCGCACGGCGAGAACGTGCTGACCGGCGACTCGTTCTTCCACCTGTCGGCGTTCGGTGGGGCCGGCGGGGGCGGGCTGCCCGGCCTGAACCTGTGCGGGGCGGGCCGCGTGGTGTGCCTGATCGATCCGGTCGGCGATGTCTACGCCTGCCCGTTCGCCATCCACGAGAACTTCCTCGCCGGCAACATTCTCGACAATGGTGGCTTCCAAGAGATCTGGCAGCACTCGGAGCTGTTCGGTGAGTTGCGTGAACCGCAGAATGCGGGGGCCTGTACCAAGTGTGCCCACTTCGACGCGTGCCGCGGCGGCTGCATGGCGGCGAAGTTCTTCACCGGGCTGCCACTCGCGGGTCCCGATCCCGAATGTGTCCAGGGCTTCGGTGAGCAACTGCTCGCCGGCGACCGCACCACCCCGACCGCCAACAAAGACCATTCGCGCGGCACGCCGCTGACGCTGATGACCCGACGCGACGACGGCGAGCTCACACCGATCGGTGCCCCGCCGTCGAAGAACTGTGATGAGAACCCGCTGGCCGGGTTCTCTCTGTAGCCGCACCGGCAGATAGGTAAACGATAATGGTCACCAATCCCTGGGCCCGTAATCCCTGGTTCGAATCCGTTCACGAGGCGCAACGCCGCGCCAAGAAGCGACTGCCGAAGTCGGTGTACTCGTCGTTGATCGCCGGTACGCAGGCCGGCGTGACCGTCCGCGACAACGTCGATGCGTATTCGGAAATCGGGTTTGCCCCGCACGTGATCGGTGCGCAGCCCGAGCGAGAACTCGCGACCACGGTGATGGGGCAGGAGTTGCCGTTCCCGGTGCTGATCAGCCCCACCGGGGTGCAGGCCGTCGACCCCGACGGTGAGGTCGCGGTGGCACGTGCCGCGGCGGCACGCGGCACGGCGATGGGGTTGTCCAGCTTTGCCTCTCATCCGATCGAAGAGGTCACGGCGGTCAACGACAAGATCTTCTTCCAGATCTACTGGCTCGGCAGCCGCGAGGAGATCCTCGAGCGTGCCCTGCGCGCGAGGGAGGCCGGGGCCAAGGGGCTGATCGTCACCACCGATTGGGTTTTCAACGTCGGCCGCGACTGGGGCAGCCCGGAGATCCCGGAGAAGGTGGACGTCAAGGCGTTGCTGCGGCTCGCGCCGGAGATCGCGGTCAAGCCGCGCTATGCGATGGACTGGATTCGCGACGGCAAGATCAACATTCCGGACCTGACGGCACCGAATGTGTCCAAGGGCAAGGGATTACCCGGACCGACGTTTTTCGGTGCCTATGGGGAGTGGATGAGCACCGCACCGCCCACGTGGGACGATCTGGCCTGGCTTCGCGAGAAGTGGGGCGGTCCGTTCATGGTCAAGGGTGTCACCCGCCTCGACGACGCCAGACGCGCCGTCGACATCGGTGCGACGGCACTGTCGGTGTCCAATCACGGCGGCAACAACCTCGACGGCACCCCGGCCACGATCCGGATGTTGCCGGCAATCGCCGACGCGGTCGGTGACCAGATCGAGGTCCTGCTCGACGGCGGTATCCGCCGCGGCAGCGACGTCGCCAAGGCGGTGGCGCTCGGTGCCCGCGCCGTGATGATCGGCCGGGCGTATCTGTGGGGGCTGGCCGCCAACGGTCAGGCCGGCGTCGAGAACGTGCTCGACCTACTCCGCATGGGTCTTGACGGCGTGGTGATGGGCTTGGGCCACAAGAGTGTTCACGAACTCTCCCGGGACGACCTGATCATCCCCGACGACTTCACGCGCTCCTTCGGCGACGCCTGAAACCGAGCGCGCTCAGACCTTGGAGTTGCCCATGTCGATCTGGAACTGTGAGCCCGTGACGGCGCGTGCCTGCGGGGAGGTCAGGTACAGCACCGCGTCGGAGATGTCATCGAGTGACGCAACCGGGAAGTGATCCAGCATCGAGATGAAATACCTTGTGTATTCGCCCATCTCGAAGATCTTCAGGGCCGAGGGATCGGCGACACCCATCGGGGTATCCACCGCGTACGGGTGGATGGAGTTGACCCGGATGCGGCGAGGGGCGAGTTCTTTTGCCACCGTCTGGGCCAGTCCGGTCAAGGCGTACTTCGACGCCGAATACGCCGCCTGCACCGGCATCGCCTTGAGTCCGGCGACCGAGGCGATGACGACGATCGATCGGTTCTCCGCGTCGGTGTCCAACAGTGCGGGGATGGTGGCGCGCAACGTCTTCCAGGTGCCCACGACGTTGACGTCGACGACGTCGGTGAATTCCTGTTCGGTCAGCTCCCACGACAGTCCCCACGAGAGGATCCCGGCGTTGGCGATGACGTGGTCGATGCGGCCGAACTGCCGGACCCCGTCGGCAACGAGCTGCTCCTGGAACGCCAGGTCGCGGGTATCGCCTTGGCGGGCTAGGATTTTCCCGCCTGCTTCCTCGACGAGGCGGATGGTTTCGGCGAGGTCGTCGCCGGTTGCCGCGGGGTAGGTGATGTGATCGGCGACTTCTCCTGCGATGTCAAGGCCGATGATCGACGCACCCTCACGGGCAAAGCGGAGGGCGTGGTTACGTCCCTGGCCACGGGCGATGCCGGTGATGTAGACGACCTTGCCGTCGAACTGTCCCATGGGCAAAACTGTAACACGTTCTACTTCAACGTGACGGGTAACCGAGGATGCGCTGACGGCGGGTCAGTCGACCCAGAGATCGGCCGGATCGGTCGCCTGCCGAGCCGGGCCGGCGGGCGTGGGCGGGGTGGTCCGCGAGAAGCGTGGTGCCACCTGCGCCTGCATGACCCCGTCGATCTCGACGAGGTTGCTGCGGGCGGCCATGTGGGGGTCGGCCGGAGCCTCGGCAAAGGTCAGCACCGGCGACGTGCAGGCGTCGGTGCCCTCGAAGATCTCGGCCCACTCGTCGCGGGTGCGGGTGGCGAAGGTGTCGGTGAAGACCTGCTTCAGCCGGGGCCAGTTCGCCATGTCGTTCTGCTCGGGCAGGTCGGTCTCGGTGAGTCCGAGGCCCTTGATGAGTTCGGCGTAGAACTGCGGCTCGATCGCGCCGACCGCCATGTACCTGCCGTCGGAGGTTTCATAGACCTCGTAGTAGGGCGCGCCGGTGTCGAGGAGGTTCACGCCGCGCTCATCCGACCACAATCCGGTGCCACGGAATGCCCACATCATCTGTCCGAGAACGGAAGCCCCGTCGACCATCGCGGCGTCGACGACCTGGCCGCGGCCGGAGAACTGACGCTCGAACAGTGCGGCGAGCACGCCCATGATCAAGAACATCGAGCCGCCGCCGAAGTCGCCGGCCAGGTTGAGCGGCGGCACGGGACGCTCGCCGCGGCGACCGATCGCGTGCAGTATGCCGGTGAGCGAGATGTAGTTGATGTCGTGGCCGGCGCGGTCGGCGCGCGGGCCGTCCTGGCCCCAGCCGGTCATGCGCCCGTAGACCAGGCCCGGGTTGAGCTCGGCGACGTCGTCGGGACCGAAGCCGAGACGTTCCATGACGCCCGGCCGGAATCCCTCGAGCACGACGTCGGCCTTGCCGATGAGGCGCCGGACGGTGTCGCGATCGGTCGGATCCTTGAGGTTCGCCTCGACGACGCGGCGTCCGCGCAGCAGCGCGTCGGCGTTGCGGCCTTCCGGGGGGAGTGTGCCGGGGCGTTGGACTCGGATGACATCGGCACCGAGGTCGGCCAACATCATCGCCGCATGCGGACCGGGGCCGATGCCGGCGAATTCGACTACGCGCAGCCGATTCAGCGGTCCATTCGTGGCGCCGTTCGCTGTCGGTTCAATGGTCATGGGCGTCCCTCCCTCGACGGGTGTCGGTTGTGTTCTGCGACACAGGTGCGCTCCAGGATTGCACAACCGATCGAGCGCTCGTACAAGTGGTCGGAAACTGCCGGATTCGGGTCGGTCAATTGCCGTCGACCGGGTTACCGCGGCGGTCCGAGCGCATTACACTTGCTCGAATGGTGCGACCGGCGGCGTTGGGGCAGTACGCGTCGCCGCAGGTTGCAGATTCTGAAGTCACCCTGCTCGTGCCGGTCGGGTCGGTGGAACAGCACGGCCCGCATCTCCCACTCGATACCGATACCCGGATCGCGGTGGCGGTGGCCGCGGGTACCCGGAGCGCCCTGTCCGATCCTGCCCACTACGTCATCGCGCCGGAGATCGCCTACGGGGCGAGCGGTGAGCACGAGGGCTTTGCCGGGACGATCTCGCTGGGGCAGGAGGCGCTGGCCGGCCTCCTCATCGAATTCGGCCGCAGTGCGTGCCGGTGGGCGCGTCGAATCGTCTTCGTCAACGGACATGGCGGCAATGTGGCGACGTTGGCCACCGCCGTGCGCACATTGCGATATGAGCGGCGTGAGGTCACCTGGTATGCCTGTGCCTTCCCCGGTGGCGACGCACACGCCGGACATACGGAAACCTCTATCCTGCTGCACCTTTCACCGGAGTCGGTACGCATCGATCGCCTTGAACCCGGCAATTGTGAACCGATGGGTGTATTGATGGGGGCCATGCGTTCGGGCGGGGTGGTGGCGGTGAGCGAGAACGGAATCCTCGGCGATCCGCGGTCGGCGACCGCCGAGCATGGTGCCGACCTACTCGGCGGGGCGGTCGCCGACCTCGCCCGGGCGGTCGCGGGATGGACTGTCGACGACGGGGGGAGGCTGCGGTGACGATAACCGAGTGGGTCGCGCAAACGGTACCGGACGGCAGTGATGCGGGATTGCCGGATGGTTTCCAGGTCCAGATCGACATGCGGTGCGCGCGCCGCGGAGATCTTCGATATCTCGTCGGCGGGTCACCCACCCGGATGCTGCGGCTCGGTGACACCGCCCTGGGCATGACATCGGCGGATGGCCGAATCGAGGTGTGTGACGCCGCCACGCGGAGCCTGTCACGCACGCTGCTCGAGGCGGGCATCGCCCACCCGCGACCCATGGCGGGGCCAACGCCGGACGATGTCACCATCGTGATCCCGGTGCGCGACAACCAGTTCGGCGTCGACCGGTTACTCGCCGCCGTCGCCGGGACGCGCGTCATCGTCGTCGACGACGGCTCCGCGGTACCGCTCACCGCGCAGGGGGCGCTCGTCGAATTGATCCGCTTCGAGCACAATCGTGGGCCGGCGGCGGCGCGCAACGCCGGGGCGGCGGCCGCCACGACCGACTTCGTCGCATTCCTCGATTCCGACGTGGTACCCGAGCCGGACTGGCTGGTGATGCTGCTGGCCCACTTCTCCGATCCACTGGTGGCGCTGGCGGCGCCGCGCATCGTCGGCTTGTCGGCGCACCCGCACGAGGGACGGCAGTCGATGGCCGAGCGGTACGAGAACGGGTATTCCTCCCTCGACATGGGTCCCGCCGAGGCTGCCGTGGCACCTGGTACATCCGTACCATACGTGCCCAGCGCGGCAATGATCCTGCGGCGCAAGTCGTTCTGTGGATTCGATGAGGACCTGCGGGTCGCTGAGGACGTCGATCTGTGCTGGCGGCTACACGAGACGGGGTGGCGGGTGCGCTACGACCCGGTTGCTCGGGTCGCCCACGATCATCGGACGAATATGCGCGAGGTGCTCTCCCGCCGCCGCTACTACGGCACCGGTGCCGCGTTTCTTGCGCAACGGCACGGCACGCGGGCCGCGCCGATGGTGATGACCGCCTCGATGGGGGTGGCCGTGGCGGCGCTGCTGTCGAGGACCACGTTCGGTCTCGTCCTGGCCTTCCTCGTGCTGGGCCGGACGGCGTATCGGCTGCGGAGCCGGCTCGGTGACCTACCCGACGCCCCGGTGGCGGCGGCCCAGATGACGGGCCGCGCTGCCGGGTATGGGTTAATGCAGGCGGCCGGGGCGATCTGTCGGCACTATTGGCCGGTCGCAGTACTACTTGCCTTGGTGTCTCGGCGCTTTCGATGCCTGGTCATCGAGGTCGCGATCGCCGAAGGGCTCATCGAATGGGTGCGGGCCGTGCTGGCCGATACCACCCGTGAACCGGCCATCGGGCCGTTCGCCTACCTGCTCTGCCGACGCCTCGACGACCTCGCCTACGGTGCGGGTCTCTGGGAAGGTGTTGTGCGCGAACGCGATCTCGGCGCATTGCGTCCGGTCGTGACACGCTGAGGTGCGCTCGCCGGACGTCAGCGGATCGGAGCATTCCGACGTCGTCATCGTCGGGGCGGGCAGCGCCGGATGTGTGCTTGCCGAGAAGCTGAGCCGCGACGGCGCCCGGTCGGTGCTGCTGCTCGAGCAGGGGCCGTCGTTTCCCGACGTCGGTATCCGCGATCTGCGCCGGCTCCCGGTCGGGGCCGATTCACGATATGTGACGACGATTCCGGAACGTTCGGGTCAGGTCGTGGTGCGTGGGCGTGGGCTCGGGGGATCGTCGGCAATCAACGGCGGCTACTTTCTGCGTTGGCACGACACCGATTTCGCCGGATGGCCGGCCGGCTGGGACCGCGGCACGGTCGAGTCCGCCTACCGTGAACTCGACGATCCCGACGGCACCATGTCGGTGCGTCCGGCCGCCGATGCCGAACTCGGCGCGGCGGCATCGGCCTTCGAATCCTTCTGGTCCGCACGGGTACCCGTGCGCGACGTCGCACACAGGTGGCCGATCGTGGGACTCAATCGGGTCCTGGGCAACCACCTCGGCGGACTACGGATGACCGCCGCCGAGGCATACCTGCGCCCTGCGGCCGGCCGGCCGAACCTGCGGGTGGTCACCGGCGCCCGCGTCGGCGAGCTACTTGTCCGCGGGCGCACGGTCACCGGCGTCCGGACCGTCGGGGGCGCCGACATCTCGGGCGGAGAGGTGATCCTGTGCGCCGGGACGCTGGGCACGGCCGAACTGCTGTTGCGGTCGCCGCAGGGTGCTCTCCGCGTCGGTCAGACGGTGCGGGTCGGCGAACACCGGGAGATCCAGGTCGGTTATGGCCGACGCGGCGTCGAGGAACTCAAGCCGCTCCTGCAGACCGTCGTCCACACCGACGACGGCGTCGAGATCCGTTGCTATTCCGATGATTTCGACCGATACATCTCGGGCGGAGCGGGGGGTCGGCCGGTGATCGGGATCGCCGGGATGACGCGTGCGGGCCGCGGCGAGGTGACCTTGGGGGTGGTGGGCCCGGGGGTGGTGGCCCCGGGTGGGGTGATCCCGGCGGCGCGCGGTGGGCTGCGCCTGTCGCTCGCTCCGCTCGACCCGGCCGATGCCGCCGCGATGTGGTCGCGAGCAGATGACGTCGCAGATATGTTGGCGTCCACGGAATTCGGCGATCTGGTCGTCCCCGGATCGATCGTCATCGACCCGGTGATCCGCACCTCCCAGCACGCCTGGGGCTCCATGCCGATGGGCGAGACCACCGACGGGCTCGGTGCGGTCGACGGGGTGCGGGGACTGCGCATCGTCGATGGATCGATCCTGCCTACTCCCGGACGCAGTGGGCCACATGCCACCACCATGATGATGGCCTGCCGGATCGGGGATGACTTGGCAGCCGGCGATCACGCGTGACGGATACCCGGCGCGTATCCGGGTGTCAGATCAGCGTGGACCAGTAGTCCCAGAATCGGATGCCGATGGCGACGATGACGATCGCGTACCACAGAGGCAGTAGCACCCAGAGCCAGCCGCGGATCTCGTGGGCCCGATCGGAGTCACCCATGAGGCGTCCGACGCTGAGGATCAGCAGGATCGGCGTCAGCGCCCAGACCGCCATGCAGTACGGGCAGAGTGCGTTGATCCGGTACAGGCTCTGGAAGGCGAGCCAGTTGACGAAGACGAAACCCAATGCGAGACAGATTGTCTGGCCAAGCCAATACCAGCGTGGCAGGGTCACCCGGGTGGTGGTCAGGACGCCGGTCACGATGATCACCGAGAACGCGGCGATACCGATCAGCGGATTGGGGAATCCGAAGAGGCGGGCCTGCGCGGTCACCATGACCGAGCCGCACGACAGCACCGGATTGATGCTGCAGCTCGGCACATATGACGGATTGATCAGGATCTGGATGCGCTCGATCGTCAGTGTCGTCGAGGCGACGAAGCCGACGACACCGAGGACGAACACCACGATTCCGGTGACGCGGGAGACCTCCGGCCGCTGCAGCCACCACGAACGGCCGTCGTCGATCCCGCTGCCGTCGGTGGCCACGGCGGCGGCGTCCTGCTCTTGCATGTCAGTCGGTTCCGTGGTCGGTGTCCCGGAATCGGGGGCCGCATCGGCGCGAGATTCGGTCTTGCTCATGGTTCGTCGCTTCGCTTCGGGTGTACTCACTGCTGGGCGCCGGCGGCCTGGTTGATTGCGGCGAGGAAGGCCTGCGGGCCCTGCTGGATATCGAAGTCCTGGCCGTTGATCTTGACCGTGGGTGTTCCGCTGATCTGAGACTTGTTGGTCTGATCGGTGACCCACGCCTTGAAGTGCGCATCGCTGATGCACTGCTTGACGTTGCCGGGAGCGCCGGCCTTGGTGGCATACGAGGCCAACTGGTCGTCGCTCAGACCCGCACTGTTCTCTTCGGGCTGGTTCTCATACAGAAGGCCGTGGAACTTCAGCCACACCGCGAAATTGTCGGCCCCCTTGGTCGCCTCGGCGACACACGCCGAGGCGTTGGCCGAGCGCGTGGAGTAATCGGTGCTGGACATCTTGTCGAGGATCGCGACGGGCTGATAGTCGATGGCGACCTTCGGGTTGGACCGCGCCTGCGTCAGCGCGTCGGAGTAGACCTGCTCGAACTGCTTGCAGACCGGGCACTGGAAGTCCTCATAGATCTGCACGGTCGCCGGCGGCGTGGTACCCGCCGGAGCGGTGGTGAGCCGGAAGGCGTTGTTGGTCACGACCGACGGCGTGGCACCGGCGATCGGCGCGCCGTCGTCTTTGCTGCCGAGCTTGCCGTTGGATGCGAGAATGGCAACTGCCACGACAGCGGCGATCACGATGATCGCGACTGTCGATCCGATCCGTATCCACAGCGAACGTCGCCGTTCGGCTGCGCGCGGATCGACAATCGGCTTGCGGCGTTTGTCTGCCACTGTTCTCTCTCCCTGGTTCACGGGTTCGGTGCGCGGACGTCGGGCACCTGGCGCCGGCCATACCGGGTCGCATGGACCTGCATGGACCTGCACGCCGGTGTTCAGGGTACTGGCAGGTGGCTGAGGACTATCTGAGCGGTACCGAGGCCGGGACGTTGGTCCCGCGTGGCCCTCGTCACGTCGGTGGCCGGCCGCCCGAGAGCGGGCCGTTCAGCGCTTCTACACACGGTCGTAGACTGGGCGCGACGCCGTCTCGCTGCGACGTTGCTAGGAGAGCTTCTGTGACCGCCCCAGACGATGCCCGTACCGATGTCGATTCGCCTGCCGATGTGGATCCGTCCACTGATGTCGAATCCCCATCAGACCCGGTGACCGGGCAACCCGACGCCGACGACTCGAAGGTCGCCGTACCGGCCGCCGACACATCAGGCCCGCGCCGGCCCACCGTCGCAGCGACGCGTTGGGTCGGTGCGGTGCTCATCGCGGGCTTGGCAGGTGTCGTCGTCTACGCCTTGGTGTCCGGGCCGGCGCGCCAGATCGAACGCGGCGACCCGTATCCCGGCCTGACCACCTCGGTGCTCGTCGTCGCCGGGTACTTCGCCGGCGCCGCGCTCGCCGCCTTGTGCCTGGGCGCACTGGCCTTTGTGGTGACCGGTTCGCGGCCCGACCACGACGGCATCATCGACGCCGGGGTCTACCGCGCGCACCGGCTGGTGTCGGGTGCGACGCCGGTGTGGGCGCTGCTCGCCTGGGTGATGGTGGGGGTCTCGGCAGCCGACGGCTACGGGGTCTCGCTGAGCAAACTGCTGTCCTCGGGGAAGCTGTTCGAGGCGATCGGCATCAGTGAAGGAGCTGTCGCCTGGCTGGTGGTCGCCATTCTCGCCACGATCGTCGCCATCGCGATCCGATTCTTCTTGTCGTGGATCGCGCACCTGGTGCTGCTTGTCCCCACCGGCATCGCGGTCGCCGCGTTGCCGATGGCAGGCAACGGCGGGCAGGGACCGAATCACGACTACGCCACCAGCCTCGTCATCCTCTTCGTACTGGCGCTGGCCGTGTCCATCGGCTACCGCGTCGCCTATGTGACGGCGCCGGCCATTCGCAGTGAGGGTGACCGCGCGATCCTCGAACGCCGGCACGCGCGGGTCGTGGCGGTCGCCGACATCGTGGCACTGCTTTCCGGGATCTTCCTCGTCGCGCTGTTCGTACCTGCCCGGTTCCTGTTCACCACCGCATTCGGGGTGGCATCGGTGCTGATGGTGCTCGGTCTGCTGGCGGCGGCGGCATGCAGTGTGTGCGCGTTGCGGCCCGGGCCGCAACGCGACCGGATCTGGCGTGCCGAGCTGATCGGTGTCGCAGCGATGGTCGTGGTCTTCGCGTGCTGGGCGGTCATGGACACCCGGGTGGCCCCGCGCCTGCTCGCGCATCCATTCACCGCGTGGGACGTCTTCCTCGGCTACGAACTGCCCGGTCCGCCGACTGCGCTACGGCTGGCCACGTTCTGGCGCTTCGACTTTCTCATCGGGACCGCGTTCATCGTCGTCGCGGCGCTCTACGGTCTCGGGGTGTGGCGCTTGCGCCGCCGCGGCGACGAGTGGCCGTGGGGCCGCACCCTTTCTTGGATGCTGGGTTGTCTGTGCGCTGTCGTCGTCACCGGGTCGGGGGTGCGCGCCTACGGGTCGGCGATGTTCAGTGCGCACATGGCAGAACACATGGCGCTCAACATGTTCGTGCCCGTGCTCCTGGTACTCGGTGCCCCGGCGACCCTCGCCCTGCGTGCGTTGCCGACCGCCGGCTCTGCCCGCCCGCCCGGCCCGCGGGAATGGTTGTTGTGGTCTTTGCATTCGAAGGTGACCCGGGTGCTGTCGAGTCCGGTGGTCGCACTGCTGCTGTTCGTGTTGTCGTTGTATGCGGTGTACTTCACCGCCATCTTCGCCACCTTCACCCGCTACCACTGGGGTCACGAGCTGCTGACGATCCACTTCATCGTCGTCGGCTACCTCTTCTACTGGGTGATCATCGGCATCGACCCGGGCCCGCGTCGTATCCCATACCTGGCACGCATCGGATTGTTGTTCGCGGTCATGCCTTTTCACGCGTTCTTCGGGATCGCGTTGATGACGAAGTCGTCGGTGATCGCCGAGAAGTTCTACAGTGAGGTCCATTTGCCGTGGGTCACCGACCTTCTCGCCGACCAGTGGACGGGCGGCGCCATCGCCTGGGGCGCCAGTGAGGTGCCGGTGGTTCTCGTGGTGGTGGCGATCGTCACGCAGTGGGCCAAATCCGACCGGCGCGATGCCCGTCGCGCCGACCGGCATGCGGAGACCTACGAGGACACCGAACTCGACGACTACAACAAGATGCTCGAAGAACTCACCCGATCGCGGCGCTGAGTTCGGGCGTTCGCGTGGTTGGCGGGGTAGGCCTCGCCGATCGCCGACTTGACCGGAACGGGGACAATCGACATATGCGGTGTGAGGTCGCGCGAGAGGCGCTGTCGGCACGTGTCGACGGAGAGCGTGAGACCGTGCCGTCGGCCCGGGTCGACGAACACCTCGCCGGGTGCGCCGAATGTGCGCAGTGGTATCAGGCGCTGCAGCTGTTCACCTTTCCCGAGATCGGTGAACCGATGCGGGTGGTGCGGGCCGACACCGCACCCGACCTCGTCGACCGGATGATCGCCGCGGCCGGCGACGGCGGACCTGTTATCGAGAACAGAGCCGAGAAGTCCTCACGCATGTGGTGGGCGCTTGCGGCGGTGTGCGCCTTCGTCGCGGGGGCATCGGCGGTGGGCGTGGTGGTGACGCACGGATCGGTGACGATGATCTGCCTGTTCGCGCTCGCCGTCGCCGCGACCGTCGGGGTCACGGTGCGCGCGCGGCAGTAGCCGCCCGATGACGGTCCCAGTGGCGGCGGCTCAGCGGCGGGCGTCGCCGAAATGCTGCAGCCGCAGACTGTTGGTGACGACGAACAGCGATGACAGGGCCATCGCGGCGCCGGCGATCAGCGGGTTGAGCACGCCGAGCGCCGCGATCGGGATTGCGGCGACGTTGTAGCCGAAGGCCCACACGAGGTTCGTCCGGATGGTGCGCTGCGTGGCGCCGGCCAGACTGAGGGCGGCGGGTACTGCACGCAGGTCGTCGCGGACCAGGATCACGTCGGCGGCGCCGATCGCGACGTCGGTGCCGCGTCCGATGGCCAGCCCGAGGTCGGCGGTCGCGAGGGCGGGGCCGTCGTTGATGCCGTCGCCGACCATCGCCACCGAGTGGCCGTCGTCCTGCAGCCGGCGCAGGGTCTCGACCTTTTGATCCGGGAGTACCTCGGCGATGACGTCGTCGACGCCCACCGCCTCGGCGACGGCCCGGGCGGCGCCCTCGTTGTCACCGGTGAGCAGGATCGTGCGCAGCCCGGCCGCCTGCAACGCCGCGATCGCCGGTGCCGCCGACGGCTTGACGGAGTCGGCGACCGCGATCGCGGCGGCGGGCTCGTCGTCGATGATGACGTACACGACGGTCTTGCCCTGCGTCTGCGCATCGCGGCGCGCACGGGCCAGTTCGGTGGGGACCACGAGCGAATGCGCGGCCCACCGCGGCGACCCGACCCGCACCGTCTGCGAGCCGACCACCCCGCCGACGCCGCGTCCGGGTTCGACATGGAAGTCGCTCACCTGCGCGCGCCGGTCCTCGTCGACGGCGGCGGCGATCGCGGTGCCGACCGCGTGTTCGGAGGCGGCCTCCACCGCGGCAGCCAGCGCGAGAACCTCATCGGCGTCGAATCCTGCTGCCGCATGGACGGATTCGACCGACAGTGAGCCCTCGGTCACGGTGCCGGTCTTGTCGAAGACGACGGTGTCGATCAGACGTGAGGTGTCGAGGGTCTGATATCCCTTCAGGAAGATGCCGAGTTGTGCGCCCCGGCCGGTCGCCACCATCACCGCGATCGGGGTCGCGAGGCCCAACGCGCACGGGCAGGCGATGATCAGCACGGCCAGCGCGGCCGACACCGCGCGGTCGGCCGGTTCTCCGGCGAGCAGCCAGGCAGCCAGGGTCACCAGCGCGAGGGCGACGACGACCGGGACGAACACCCCGGCGATTCGGTCGGCCAGCCGCTGCGCGCGCGCCTTGCCCGATTGCGCCTGCTCGACCAGCCGCATCATCCCGGCGAAGGCGGTGTCGGCGCCGACCGCGGCAGCCTCGACGATCAGCCGCCCGTTGAGCACGGTGGTGCCGCCGATGACCGCCTCGCCCGGGGTGACGTCGACCGGCCGGGATTCGCCGGTCATCGCGCTCATGTCGATGGCCGCACTGCCGTCGATGACGAGGCCGTCGGTGCCGACCGTCTCACCCGGGCGGACGACGAAGCGCTGCTGTTCTTTGAGTTCCTCGGCCGGGATCCGCATCTCGCGTCCGTCGGCAAGAAGTACCGCAACGTCTTTCGCGCCGATCGCGGCCAGCGCCCGCAACGCCCCGCCGGCCCGTGAACGGGCACGCGCCTCGAAGTAGCGGCCGGCGAGGACGAGGACCGTGACGCCGGTGGCGACCTCGAGATAGATCGAGTCGCTGCTCCAGATCGCGTCCCACACGCCGTGGGTGGCCGCCGCATCGGGGTCGGTGGTGAACATCGAGTACAGCGACCAGCCGGTGGCTGCCAGCACTCCCAGCGTGACCAGGGTTTCCATGGTGGCCGCGCCGGTGCGCAGGTTCTTGGCCGCGACCCGGTAGAACGGCCACGCACACCAGGTGAGGATCGGCGCGGCCATCGCGAGCAGCAGCCACTGCCAGCCGGTGAAGCGGGTGGCCGGCACCACCGCGAACACGATCGACATGTCGGCCAGCGGGACGAACAGCACCACCGCGACGGCCAGACGCCGGAACAGGCGCTTCGCGTCGTCGGCGTCGGTGTCGGGGATCTCGGTGGGCACCTCGGAGCGCGGGGTCGCGCCGTAGCCGGCCTTGTCGACGACCGAACACAGTTCCTCGGTGCTGATCTGAGGCGATGCGTCGACCGTGGCCACCCGGGTCGCGTAGTTGACCGAGGCGCGCACCCCGTCGACCTTGTTGAGCTTGCGTTCCACACGCGCCGCGCAGGCACCGCAGGTCATGCCGGTGACGTCGAGTTGGCGCCGCTGTTGCTCGGTGGCGGCATCGGCATCGGGCATCGTGTCGGTCGCCGCGTCATGCAGGGTGGTCACATCATCCTCGATCTCTCGGCCCGCCGACGCGATCTCCGACGGCGTCCCGGGCCACAACACACTCGTCCTCCGAGGATAGGTCGGTCGGCGGGGCCGTCGAGTTCCCGCCTGATCAGGTGGGCTGCGTCACAATCGGGGATCGGGCGGCTCAGACCGAGCGGCGGTGGTGCGTCGTCGAGGCGGCGATCAGTGATTCGCGGGCGCGGGCGACCCGGGATCGGACGGTACCGACCGGGCAGCCGGTGACGTCGGCGGCCTCCTGATACGAGAGCCCGAGGATCGAGGTGAGCACCAGTGCCTCGCGGCGCTCGGCGGGCAGGCCTTCGAGCAGGAGGTTCACCTCGACGAGGTCCTCCCACCGGGAGCGGGTGATGCGGGTGGCGTCGGCCGCCGACACCCAGTCCACCCCGGAACTGATCCGCGGGCGGGACCGGTCGTGGCGTACCTCGTCGGCGCACACGCGTCGCGCGATCGACAGCAGCCATGTCTTCGCGCTGGCCTCGGCCCGGAACCGGGAGATGCTCTTCATGGCCCGGAGATAGGTTTCCTGGGTGAGATCGTCGGCGGTCGAGGCATGCCCGAGATGGGCGATGAACCGCCATACGTCCTTCTGGGTGGCGCGGATGAACGCCGTCAGCGCTGCCCGGTCGCCCGTCGCGGCGAGCAGCGCGGCGCGCGTCAGCTCGGCGTCGGACGGGCATTCCATGCCGCTCACCCTATCGGGTCGGCCGTTGCGGCGGCGATGCCCACCCCGGGGGGCTAGGACACGCCCCAGTCGCGCAGCACGCCGGTGTAGCGCTTGGGTGGCGGTGACGCGAACTCGCCGGAGGAGGTGCCGGTACGCAGCCCCATCGCCGCCATCGCCGAGAGCATTCCGACACCGGCGGCGACGCCGTCGATGACGGGCGCGCCGATCTGGGCCGAAACCTGTTGCGCCAGATCGGCCATCCCGGCACAGCCGAGGAGGATGGCGTCGGAGCGGTCGTCGGCCAGTGCCTGTACGCACGCCTTGGCGAGGATGTCGGCGGCGTCGGGACGCGAGTCGAGTTCGAGCACCGGTATCTCGCAGGCGTGGATGCCGAGGCACTGGACGGCGAAACCGTAGTGGTCGACGAGGTCGCGGGCGCGTCCGATCGTGCGCGAGAGCGTGGTGACGACGGAGAACCCGCGGCCCAGGGGTGCGGCCAGATGCATGCCGGCCTCGGCGATTCCCAGGACCGGGGCGTGCGCGAGTTCGCGGGCGGCGTCGAGCCCGGGATCGCCGAAGCAGGCCAGCAGGTAGCCGTCGGCGCCGGGATGGGTGGCGATCGCGTCGAGCACCCCGGGGACCGCGAGCGCCTCGTCGTAATGGCTCTCGATCGATTCCGGGCCCATCGCGGCGGTGACCGCGACGATCTCGGCGTCGGCCCGCGCGACGGAACGGGCGGCGTCGGAGATCATCGCGGTCATCGCGGCGGTGGTGTTCGGGTTGATGACGACCAGCCTCATGGCGGCGAGCTCACCTCTCGCCCGATCCCGCTGCCGATCGGCCTCTCATTCGCCTCACCTCACGCCGTGGTGAGCGACGCGGTGCCGCCGTCGTTCTCGCTGTCGCCGGCCGACACGGTGGTCGGTTCGCCGTCGACGCTTGTCGTGCCGTCGGCGGCGACGGAGATGTCGGTGGTGGAGTGCGCGGTCACCTCGGCCGGCGCAGTCGCACGCCCGTACACGAACTCGTTGGGCGCCAAGCGCATTCCGGCGTAGTAGATGATCAGTCCGGCACCCGCGCCCATGAACCAGGTGAAGCTGGCCTCGTAGGCGGTGCCCCAGATGACGAACGAGATCGGCAGGATCGAGGCGAGGATCACCGAGATCACCGCGACCGGATTCCAGCCGTTGCGGTAGAAGTAGGTGCCCCGCGGTTCACGGGTGAACAGGTCGTCGACGACGATCCGCTGCTTCTTGACGAGGTAGAAGTCGGCGATGAGGATGCCGAACAGCGGGCCGATCACCGCGCCGAGCGTGTCCATCGTGTAGTGGATCGCGCTGGGATTGTTGAACAGATTCCACGGGGTGATCAGCACCGAGCCGACCGCCGCGATCATGCCGCCCATCCGCCAGGTGACCTTGGTCGGCGCCACGTTGGAGAAGTCGAAGGCGGGGGAGACGAAGTTCGCGACGATGTTGATGCCGATGGTGGCGATGGCGAAGGTGAGCACGCCGAGCACCGCGGCGGTGGTGTTGTCGATGTGGTCGACGATGTGGACCGGGTCGGTGACGATCTTGCCGTCGGCGTCGCGGCCGATGACGGTCGCCCCGGCAGATACGGTGCACACCACCAGGATCGAGAAGAACAAGAAGTTCACCGGCAGGCCCAGGAAGTTGCCCTTCTTCACCTCACCGAATGTCCGGCCGTAGCGGGAGAAGTCGCCGAAGTTGAGCATCGGACCCGAGAAATACGACACCACCAGGGCGAAGGCGCTGATCATCGCGGTGATCGACCCCCAGCCGGTGGTCCCCGATCCCTCGGACAGATCGAAGTGCACGTTGCTCCACCCGGCCTTGACGATGAGGTAGGCGGCCAGTGCGATCATCACGACATAGACTGCGGGACCGCAGAAGTCGATGAATTTGCGGATGGTGTCCATGCCGTTCCAGAACACGATGGCCTGCAACACCCACATCAGGATGAAGCCGCCCCAACCGACCGGGGACAGGCCGAGGAAGAAGTGTGAGCCGTCCTCGCCGTACTGTGCCAGTGACGGCCAGAACTTCAACGCCAGCAAGCCGAATGCGACCGAGGCGAGGTAGGTCTGGATGCCGTACCACACCACCGCGATCACCCCGCGGATGATCGCCGGGATGTTGGCGCCCTTGACGCCGAAGCAGATTCGGGTGGTCACCGGGTACGGCACCCCGGCCTTCTGCGAGGGTTTGGCGACCAGATTGCACAGCAGGTTGACCGCCACGATGCCGACGAGCAACGCGATCAGCACCTGCCAGGCCGCGATACCGAGAGCAAAGAGGCTGCCCGCGAACACATATCCGCCGACGCTGTGCACGTCGGACATCCAGAAGGCGAAGATGTTGTACCAGGACCAGTTCTGCTCTTTGAGCGGAGCGAGATCCTCGTTGGTCAGAGATGGGTCGTAGCCGGGTTTGATGACGCTCGCGCCGGCGGCGCTGTGATGCGTCTGCGCCCCCGCGGAGTCGGTTGATGTGGCCATGGATGATGCTCCTCACAGGAAAGTGTTGAGGAACAACCTAAGAACGATTTGTTACCCGGCGATTAATCGGCGGATATATTCTGGGCGGCCATCACGTGGTGCGGTGGCGGCGCTCCTCGGAATCGGGTGGCGCAAGCGACACCTCGGGTTCGATCCCGCGGAACTGCTCGAGACCGTCGATGCGCGGACCGTCTTTGGTGGCGTGCTCCCAGAGCTGGTCCTGCAGCCGCGTGGCCTTCGCCGCGACCGCACGCGCCGCCTTCTGCGTGGCCTCGGTGATCGATGCGGCCAGCTCGTCGGGAGTGACGGTGTCCAGATCGTCGAGGTCGATCTCGGTCTCGATGACCACGCCACGGGCGTTCACCCAGATGTGGACGTACTCGTCGGCCGACCACGCGTCGGCGGTGAGCGCTCGGAGACGTTCGGTGATCGCGGCGGTCTCGTTGCGGAACCGATGAACGCTGCCCGCGATGTCGTCGAGGATCGATTCGAAGTCCAGTGGTGAACCCATGTCGGCCATTGTGCCCGGTGCGGCGCGGCAGGGGGAACTGCTGGGGTCTGGTCGATGTGTTAGCTTCGGTAATCAGTTGGCGGGTGTGAATTCGACTGTGGGGGAAGAATGTCCGATTTTTGGATGCGGCCGGAGTTTTCTGATGCGGCCGATCGGTTCGACGAGGCGGCGAGCAGTGTGTCGGGGCAGGCTTCGGGGTTGGACGGTGGTGGGCATCCGTGGGGTGAGGACAAGTTGGGGAATTCGTTTTCGTCGAAGTTTATGCCCGACCTCGATCAGGTGCTGACCAATTTGTCGAATATGGCGACCAAGTTGGGTGATGAGGGTGAGGCGGTGACGCGGATCGCCGGGTCGGTGACGCGGGCTGATCAGGGTTTTGGTGGGTGATCGCGTGGGTCGCGGGGGGCGGCGGTGACGATCAGGTTGCCGGGCTGGTTGAGGTGGCTCGGCGACAAGATGGGGGAGGAGTTCCCCGACGGCGATGAGGATGCGTTGCGCCGGTTGGCGCAGCAGTTCCGTGAGGTGGCCGACGGTTTGGAGTCGGAATCGTTGTCGTCGACGCGTACGGCGATCTCGACGGCACTCGACAACATCGAGGGTCGTACGCGGGATGCGTTGGAGACCGAGTATGCGTCGCTGACGTCGGGGGAGGCGTCGATTCAGGCGTTGGTGTCGCAGGTGCGGTCGTTGGCCGACGGCCTGGAGAACATGGGTACCGAGGTCGAGTTCACCAAGGAAATGTATATCGCGAACTTGGTGGTGTTGGCGGCGACGATCGTCATGTTGTTGGCGACGGCGTGGTTCAACTGGTCGGCGCCGGCGGAGGTGACGGTGGCGATCGCGGCGACGCGCGCGGCGATCACGCGGCTGGTGCTGGAGACGGTGGGCCGCATTGTCAGCGAACAGGTCGCGCGGGTGATCGCCGACATGGCTTTGAACATGGTGCTCGGCGCGGCGATGAACACTGCGGTCTCGGTCGGCATGGACCTGGGTGTTCAGGGCATCCAGAATCTTGAGGGCACGCGGCACGGGGTCGATTGGGGTCGGGTGGGTGCTGATGCCGAGTCGGCGGCGATCACCGGTGTGCTCGCCGGTGGTGTGGCGGGGGGTTTGGGGCGGGTCGCCCCGGGTGTGGACAATGTGGCCCGCAATTATGTGCAGGGTGTGGCGGCCAATACTGTGGGAATGGTTGGGGCGCAGGAGATCACGACCGGTCATGTCGATGTGGGGTCGGCGGTGGGGGCGGGGCTGGTCTTCGGTGGTGTCGACGCGCTGGGCCGGTCGCTGCACGGGAATGAGTCCGGTGCTTCTGGTGAGCCGGCCGCTTCTGACGTGCCTGCTGTTGCCGACGCGCCGGCGGGTTCCGGACTTGCCGAGGGTGAGTTGTCGCCGGATCTGATGGCCGAGATTCACCGGGCCGACGGTGTCGGCGCTGGTGGGGTGCCCTCGGAGTCGGCGACGACTGCGGCCGGAACCGGGGCCACTGCTGGTGGGGCGGATGGCGGGCACGGGTTGCCGGCCGGTGGTGAGGTCGGTGGGCGTGCCGCGGATTCGGGTGTGGGTGGGCGGGGTGTCGAGCCGGGTGGGGCGGGAGTTGCGGCGACGTCGGGTGATGCGGCGACGGCGGGTGAGGCCCGTGCGGCCGCGGTGGCGGCGCCGCGGCCCGAGCCGTCGGCGCGTCCGACTGCTTCGGTGACGTCGGTGTCCGATGGTGCGCGTTTGGGTGGGGGTGCGGGCATTCCGGTGACCCGGATCGCCGATTCCGCGGTGACGCCTGTGGCGCGGCCGGACGGCACCGCCGGCGGGGCACCGGTACCGGAAGGCTCCCGCGGTACTCCGGTGATCGATCCCGGCCGCAGTGAGCCGATGGTGACGCATCTGGCCGGTGACGATCCGGCACCGGCATCGGGGCCGGTGGACCCGAGGCCGTCGGACACGCCAGGCTCCGATGACCCGGCGGGCCCGACGCCGACGACCGGCGAAATCCCGAGCGGCAGCCGCGGTTCTGGCGTCGACCCGGTGTCCGACGCGCCGGTGTCTGACCTACCCGTGTCCGACGCGCCACCGAGCCGGCCGCAGCCGTCGGACACAGCCGCCCAACCCGCTCGCGCCGACGGCGGTGCGGCGCCGGCGCGGGACTCCGCTGCGGCATCGAAAGATGATGCTGCACAGCAACAGCAGGCATCGAATCGCGAGTCATCGAATCGGGCGACATCGAATCGGGAGACGCCGGAGCCGCGGCGGGCGGCCCCGGAACCTGGTCGGGCGGGGGTGTCGGATGCTGGTGGTGCGCGGTCGCCGCGTGTTGCGGGTGAGCCGGTGGCCACACCGGCGGGCGAGCACGACGGTCCTGCGGGTGGGGATGTCTCCGGCTCGCAGTTCGGTGGCGCCGGTGTGGCATCTGGTGGCCATGCCGCCGGCGGGGAGCGTTACGTACCGGAGTCGGGTGAGGAGACGTGTGCTGCTGACGTCGTCGATTATCTGTCGGAGACGACGGGCGGGGAGTTCGTGTTGCCGCATGAGCCGACCGCGAGGGGGATTCCGGCGCGGGATTTGTTTGAGGCGGTCGGTTCGGAGGCGGGTGCGGAGTCGTATGGCGGTATCCATGACACGTTGCTCGGTTTGGGTGATGGTGCGCAGGCGCTGATCGCGTCGCGGTGGGCTGCTGATGGGGAGGGGTTGGGGGGTCACGCCTATGTGGCGGTCAATGACGGTGGGGTGGTGCATCTGGTGGATCCGATCACCGGTGCGCGGTTGGGGTGGCCGCCGCATTGGGGTGAACAGAACGTCGGTGTGGTGGTTGCGGGCTACTTCCACCCTGATGGCTCTGCGGTGCACCCGTTGGTGGGGGAGGCGGGTTTGCATGCGGCGTTCGAGGTGGGTGAGGTCGGTGCGGGTCCGCGGTCACGGTGGTTGGACCCGGGGCGTGGTGAGCCGGTCGGTGTGATCGATCGCCCGGATCTGGGGGTGGGTGCTGAGGGGACGCCGGTCCGGGAGAAAGTGTTCGAGGAGTGGACTGCGCGTATCGAGCCGAGGCTCGATCCGGCGGGGTTGGGTAGGGAGCATCCTGATTTTCGGGAGGTGGCCAGGCATGAGCGTGAGGTGGAATATCCGGTGGGTACCCATCCGGTGTATCCGGAGAATCGGGTGTTCGAGACGACGACGGGTGTCGGTGGTAACGAGTTGACGTTGATCACGGTGGTCGGGGAGAACGGGTTGGAGGTGCCGGTGGGTGGCAAGGTGGTGATCGGTGAGGTGTTTGATCGGGTGGATCGGCCGTCGGCGGAGGTGTCCGCGCAGCGGATTGCTGCGTCGGGGCAGGGTGTGCAGGAGGTGTTCGAGGGTGATCAGGGTGGGCATGTGTTCGGGTTCCGGTTCGTGCTGGCCCAGGGGTTGCGCAACATGTTCGCCCAGGATGGGCATTTCAATATGGTGCCGTATCGGGTGATGGAAAACGAGTGGTCCGACTTCGCCCGGTACGGGGCGCGGGTGAAGGTGGAGATCAATCTGGAAGCGCCAGTTGTGGGGGAGAGGCCGGTAAAGATTTCGGTCTTGGGCAAGGCGTATTCGGCGAAGTCGAACGTTCTGCTCGAAGACGTAGACCTGAGCCACGTCTTCGCGAATGATTCATCGCAAACGTATGAGCGCGAGTATTTCAAGAAGGAGATTCTGGCGGTGGTGGCTGAAGCCGAGAAAGGTGAGAGTTGATGGCTGAGTTGGAGGATCTGTTACGGGCGCTGGGTATGGAGCTTGCGGAGATCGTGGTGAATACGAAGGGTGATTTGTCGGAAGGTCCGTGGGATAGATATCTGTCGATTGATCATTTCAGTCCTGGCCATATAGTGGGTACACGCGCGGCGTGGGTGGGCGGTGACCGGATCCGTGGTCGGTCGACTGGGCTGTCGATGCAGGACTTTACGCGCGTCAGCAAGGTAGTGGAGCAGTTTCGTCGCGATTTTCCGGTTCCTTTGTGGTTGTTTGATGCGTTGGTGTTGGTGGTGGATCGGGTGCCGGTGCGGGGTGTGGTGCATGTGGTGTGTGGGGATGTGGCGGCGGGGTTTGAGGCGTCGATGGCGACGGCGGGGC
>NZ_JBNCLY010000036.1:0-23578 GCF_049844915.1 Gordonia sp. DT30
AACCAAACCTTAAGCGAGACACCGGCGTTGCGCCCTACGCCACGCTCAAACCACCCACACCTACATCACAAGAGCCCCCCGTTGGGTTGCTTCGGTCTTGACACTTCCCGCTCCGGAACCATCATGAACAAGACCGCCTCGCACGGAAGTCGCCGAGCGAGACCACCGATCGATGCCTCGTCGGCGCCACTGAACCCTCCGGCGAAGTACGCCGTCCATTCGGTACTATGTGTGGGCACGAGAAGTTCAGGCGGAGTATATCCCCGGACAAGGGGTTCTACCTGAGTGAGCATGGCACCCAAACCGCCACCGACGGCAACGGACTCCACGTTCTGTCGTCCGTGGATTTCGACACGCCAGTCTTCAAGCGCAGCCGCTACCGTCGCAGTAGGCGCTTTGAAGAATCCGATCGTCCAGGTTATCGGGGCGAATCGTCCATCGAGCAAATAGTGTGTCATTGCGTCTCACCTCTCGTCACGTTGGCACCTTTCGTCATGGTCGTGGTCTCTCGGAAGTGGTCGAACGGCTACCGCTACGAAAAGCTCGTCTCGTGGTGACAGTGGGTGGCCACCGTGCGTCGTCTGGTGATGTGGGCGGTACAGCGTCGTCGCGGGGCGCCCTCATGTATGCACTCCCCCCGATCGCGCTTTGAAAGCCGCGGAAGGTCCTCGCGCGCATTCTATGGCACAGCACGCGTGCTATGAGGACGAACAGTCCCAGGGCGATCACTAGCTAAACGCGACAACAGTCTCAGAAAACAGCCCACTCGGAGGATATCGTCGCTCAGTCTTCGGTTACCCGCCTTCACTGTCCATGTAATCTCCGCGCAACCCTTCGAGGCCGTCAAACGGATCCAGCAAACACCATGCGCAACCTAGAATTAAGGCGAGTCGCCGTTGATCACGACCGCCGCCCTGATGAATGCCCAGGCCGCCAGAAAACAGCTCGAGCACAAAATCGTCAACCTGACCTCTCGTGAGAAACTCACTTAACAGCCGCAGGCGAGGCCACATTGCTTCCGCAATTATTTGAGCGACGTCGAGCTCGTCCGCCCTCGAACGAGGAAAACTGTCATCGGCAAAGTAGCTCACATAGTCGACAATGGTTGCAAATCGCCTGCCCAATATGAAGCCAAGAGCCTCAACCGCTCCGTCGTCATGTCTGAGTATCGACTCGGTTTCTTCGAGTACGTGATCGATAGCGCCCTTGCCTCGTATTGAGTCGGTAGCCAAGTTCACGCATGATAATGCTGCATCCCAACTCTCGGCCCTAGTCAAGATTCATTCTCCACTCTGATCGTTCACAACTTGCTGAACCAGGCCCTCAAGCTCTCCCCACAGTGCCTCGTCTTCAGCATTTGCCAATAGGAATAGTATTAAGACCGGAATTAGAATATCGTACTCCGGACGTCTACCTCCACCTCCGTCCACCGAAGGAGGCTGCACACCTTCTATCTTAAGGAGCTGGCATAACCGATCATATAGATAGTCGTTAGTACATCCGGTAATCTGCTTAACTCGCGGGTAGCAGACTCCGCAGATAGCCGCAATTTTGACCGCGGAGGGTGCGTTATTGAGATGAATGTGCATCACGCTTATTCCCATGGTGGCGGCTGCCACGAGCAGCTGGGGGCGATCGGCCCGGTCAGCGAATTCTGCGAGTCCCCGCTGTATTTTTTCGTAATCGCCTACTTGGAAAACGTCACACATAGCCCTGAGGAATCGGATAGCGTCTTGATCTGGCACATCCTTTAGCACTCCCGTCGCCATGACTCGCTAGCCTCCCAACATCTGTTTAATTCGCTGAATTATGATTGCAATTGCTACAATAGCAAACGCTATCGCTCCCTCAGGGGAGTGAGGTGGAAGTCCTGGCAACGAATTGCTAGGCATGTCCGGCGCCTTTCCCGTGAAGATCTTGTGTAGTGTATCGGAGATTTCGTCTGCTTCGCCCATCAAACGTTCGCCGCCTTGAGCCAACCGACCCGCCACGTTGTCGGGCCCAACTGGGTCTTCTTTCTCTGTACCCCCTGGCCTGATGTTGTCGGGATTCGGGCGTCCTCCCTGGGGAATCTGCCGATGCCGCCCGCCCGCCTGCGGGGATTCCGGATTCGTTGGGGATTCCACAGTGGGCGGTGTTTCGGGGTCAGCGCCGGTGGGCGCTCCTGGTGCCTGCGTCGCAGGCCCTGGTGAGGAAGACGTTGGTGGCGGAGGAACCTCGCGGTCGGGTTGTCCGGGTGTATCGGGTGGGTGGCTGTCGATGTGTAGTTGGTCCCATAGCCATTGCAGTGCGTGACGGAAGGCTTCGGCACCGTTGATGGCTTGGGACATCAGCCACGTCAGAATCACCATAGGCAGGTTCTTGAGCCACTGCATGATCGCAGCGATGAACTCGAAAAACGATTGCAACAACCCGGCCATGGTGTTCTGGATTGCTGCCCACCAGCCGAAAAAGCCGCCGCTGAAGATGCCGTCGTTGCCTTGGTTGGAGACGGTCCAGTCGATCGGCTGAACCTGATCAGTGCCATCCCCAGTGGTGCTGGTGGTGTCACCGCTTGAGCCGCCACCACCCGCACCACTAGCGCCACCGCTCGATGTCGAGCCGCCACCGCCACCCGATTCGCTGCCGGTGCCTGCTGTCCCACTGCCGCCTTGGCTGTCGGTCCCATCGCCGGTACTTTCTTCCGGCGCGGTGGGTGCTGGAGTGAAAGTGTTCGACGGCGCGTCAGGTGTCGGTGCTGGCGCGGGGGCGGGCGTACCCGATCCTCCACCGACACAGTCACCGGGTTCACATCCCGAGTCGCCGCCGGTAGCGCCACCACTACCGCTGCCTGATCCGTGCTGCGAGCCGTCGTTACCGCCGTCTTGCAGGCCATCCTGGCCACCAGCAGAGAACCCCGGGTCACCACCCGCATTGGACGCCGCGCCCGACGAGAATCCCGGATCGCCACCCCAGCTACCGCTCGGAGACGCCTTCATCCCCGAATCACTCTTCAACGACGACACCGCCGACTGTCCCGACCCAGCACCACCGCCCGACCCGGCGTCGGTGACAGCCGGATCTCCGATAAGCGGATACAGCGCGTTCGGCGCGGGTTCGACGTGCTGGACCAGGTCACCGTTCTCATCGACGGTGTACCAGGTCTTCTGTGGCCGCCCGGCAGCATCAAACGCCCATGGTTTCGCGATCTGGCTGACTGGTTTGCCGGTGGCGTCGTAGATGGTGGCTGACCCGTCCGGGTTCACCCCGATATGTCCACCCGGTGGGACGTCTTCATGGAACACATAGCTTTTCGGGCTGCTCGGGTCATTGATCAGCACCAGTTGCGACGGACGCACCGTGGCCCGCTCTGATCCGCCACGCCGCAACAACGACGAACTCCGCAGCCCACCAGCGGCCGCTGCGCGCCGTACCCGCGGATTCGCCACGGTGAATGCCGCCGCACCCGCGACCACCCACGCCGCGAGCGGGATGTCCGGCTGTTTCGAGCCGGAATCCAGAGCATGGGGCGGGGTGCCGGGTTCAGGGTTCGCAGTGACCGCGCCCGGTACCGTGGTCACCGCAGGAGCAGCGGTAGAAGGTACCACCGGAACCTGCCCGGTGTTGTCGCCCGGAGGTACCGGTCGCGGTGCTCTTGGCCGGACACCGGCAGTGTTCGGGTTGGTCGGCGCGGAGCCGTCGCCACCACCTGCTGCTGGTGGTTGTGGAGCAGCCTGTCCGGGCACAGTCACGATTGGTGTGCCGTTCCCTTCGCCCGGGCCCGGCCCGATGTTGCTACCGACCTGCGGACCACCCGATCCCGCGCCATTCGCACCGGTCGTAGGTGCCGGGGTGTTCGTCGTCGGCTGGAACGTATTCGTAGGAACCGAAATGCACGGCCAGTTCGACCCATACTGGGCGCGCATCTGATCACACAACGCATCCGCGTGCGCCGGAGCAGGATCACTACCAATCGTGGCCACCGTGACCCCTCCACCGATCGCCAACACAGCAGCAGCCAGCAAGCCGGCGCCGAGACGGCGACGCGGCAGCCGGTGACGCCCCCGACGAGACTTTGACATCACCGACTCTCCGGCGGGTTCCGGGCGACGTTGATGGCCACTGTCAGTCATTTGGCCTTGCCCCACATCAGGGCACCAAGGATCGCTTCCGCACCCGCCCAGAACCAGCGTCCGGCGATCGACATCACCAGAAAGAACACCAGGAACACCGGTATCACACCCCAGCGGTCCGACCACTGGCCAATACTCATCAGGTTCGCCGCCGCCAGCACCAACAACACACACCCGACGAGGAACAAGACCACCTTCAGCACCGGCACCCCACCGCCACCTGCTGCGTTGTCAGGTTCGGCATCGATCCCAGCGAGGGAGCGGCCCGCAGTGTCGGACGCGGTAGGGAGTTCGGTGGTGACGGCATCGGCGTCGAGGCGATGCGCGCCACCCGGGGCGGACGAAGCAGGAGCAGTCATGGGAGCCACGATCCTTCACGAAACAAATCTGGACGCTTGTAGTTGACGGGACGTCGTCGAACGCACCGACCGATCACACGTGGCGACCGGCCAGGCCAAATAGGTCAGAGATAGTGGGGTTTGCCGTACACGTTGATCGTGTTGTCGTTCAACGCTGTTGACACACTCACGGCCACGTACGCGCGCAGGGCGACCGGCCCGAGACAGCCGTCGACCTTGACATGCACCCCGTCGACGGTGATGCCGACTTTCCCGGTCTGCATCTTCTTGCTACCGAACGGAATATCGGCGATCGTGCCCGCCGCAGAGTGGTGGAGACGTTCGGGGTGACCGTTGCACCGATCACCACCGCCGGCGGGTACGAAATATTCATCTGCGCCGACGGCCCACCCGACACCCCGACAGTGGCACCCGAAGTCACATCAGTGTTGCAGCCGATCTGGAACCCGGCCGCAACCGTCCCGGACTGCACCGGCACCGACCCGGTCCCCGCGATGACACCCTCGCCCTTCAATGACAGGAATCCCTCACGCGTCCAACTTGATTGATTGAGTGGCGGCACACCACGCACCTGCTCCTGCGACTTGATCGCCGTCACGCGCCACCCGTCCTCGGTGACCTTCGAGACCTGCCGATCGGCAAAAGTACTCGGCGATGCCTCGGACAAGCCGGCACCGGCTACCGAAGCTGCGACTGCGAGCACCAGTCCAACGCCGCCGGCCGCCGCTCGTATCGCTGGCCGCCGCGCCGCGCGCGGACTGTCCCACATCCTCATGTGCTCTCGCCTTAATCTCAATCCAGAATCCGACCTGGTTGCCTCTGACAACGATCCAATATCGCTGCTACTGCATGTCTACTTTGCTGTACCAAACCACAGAACGGGGTGTTCGGCAAGCTGACCGGTGGCCGATGATTTACCGTCGCAGGGGGCGGCTGGTCAGTGCGGCGGCTTCGACAGGTGGCGCGTCACAGAATCCCATGAAATGGGGACACCGCGAGAGGGTGGATGTCTGGCTGGGCCAGACATGTTCGGAGCGAGCGAGCTCACACTGCGGACCGCTTCGCGGCATGTTGTGGTTTGTCCTGTCGGCCTTCCGATTGTGACTGGCGGTGAGGTTCCCCCCGAACAAGCGGACACACTCAGCTTGATCGTGACTTGTTCGCGCTGCGATCTCGAAGTCGATGGGCGAGAACATCTCGATCGAGCTGTACCTCCTGTCATGATTGCAGAAACGGATGTGTTTGCTAGTGCTGCATGCAGATTCGCGTATCTGGTGTAGGCGTGACCGCTTGTATATCTCGTGCTTGACCGTCGACCACCGAGTACTGGCCGGTCACGCACGCTGAGGTTGACCCCGCCTTTGACGAATCCGGTGTCATCGACCACTCAGGCGTCCGGTCTGGTCAGCTCACATGCTCTGCGTGACAGCGTCTTACGCACTTCGGCGCCATCCACGGCGAGTACGTGACGAGCTCGCGCAACCGCCGATGATCCACCCCGAGCCCACGCAACTCTGCCGCTATCATCCGCACACTATGGCACCAATTCACGCGGAAACTGCTGCGCCGCTCCACCGTTCACCGAGTCAACAAAAGTACGCCCCAACGTCACCCGTCAATTGTGCGGTCGCGCGCGGGTAGTCCGGCGTGCCGGCCCGCCTCGACGAGGACCGTACGCAGCATTGCCGGCGTCAGGCGGCCGGTGAAGGTGTTGTGCTGGCTGACGTGATAGCTGGCGAAGACGGTCAGTTCGGCGCCGTCCGCACGACGGATGGCGGTCCGTGCGCCATGGCCGAATTTCGGTCGGGGACGGCCGATCTCCCAGCCCACCTCGGCGAAGGTCCGCAGTCCCACCTGCCAGCCGAAGCCACCGAGTACCACCACCGACCGCAGTGTCGGCTCGAGCAGGTCGAGTTCGGCACGCAGCCAGTGCGCACACCGGTCCCGCTCGGCGGTCGTCGGTTTGTTCTGCGGCGGCGCGCAATGCACCGGCGAGGTCATCCGCACGCCGAACAATTCCATACCGTCGTCTGCCGAGGACACCGTGGGTTGCGACGCGAGCCCGACGTCGTAGAGCGCGCGGAACAGGACGTCACCGCTCTGGTCGCCGGTGAACATGCGGCCGGTCCGGTTGGCGCCGTGCGCGGCCGGTGCCAATCCCAGGATGAGCATCCGTGAATCGGCGGGGCCGAATCCCGGTACCGGTCTGCCCCAGTACTCCCAATCCATGAATGCGGCGCGCTTCTCCCGCGCCACCTTCTCCCGCCAGGCGACCAGCCGCGGACATGCGCGGCAGTCGATCAGGTCGGCGTCGAGCTCCGCGATGTCCCGATAGCCGACGCGGCCCCGGCGCCGTCGGGACGGGGAACCTCCACTGCCGGAGGTCAATCCAGCACCCGGCAACGTTCGCGGGTGCGGTCGACGGCAAACCAGCCGCGCTCGAACTGCTGCCATTCCTGCAACAATGGGCGGGAGTGTTCGCCGTCGCGGGCCACGGCCCGCTCGAGCCGTTCCTCGGCACTCGCACCGTCGAGCCACAGGGCATGACTCAGTCGGTCGGCGATACGCCTACGCGCTGCGGACACGCCCTCGATCACCAGCAGCGGCTCCCACCGCACCCACACGCGGTCGCCGGTCTCGGGTACGCCGTCCACCCATACGCGCGGCCGATACCGGTAGTCATGCCGCCGCGAAAAGGCCTGCAAGACATCATTTTCCAGTTCCGGCCACCAGCCGACGGGGTTGTCCCAGGTCGCGAAGTCATCGGTGCGTACCAGCACGACGCCGGTGCCCCGCGCCCGCAGCCGGGCCACGAGGGCGTCGGCGACGGTCGATTTTCCCGCACCGGACGGGCCGTCGACGGCCACGATCCCCGAGACCATCTCGGCCGCGAGTGCGTCGAGACGTGCCTCGAGTCCCGGACCGAGCGCGGCGGCGCCGGCCGGCGCGGTCTGGCGAGATGCGATGGTGGCCGGCATTCGCGTCAGGCCAGCACCCGGCGCCCCGACAGGGCGCGGCCCAGGGTGAGTTCGTCGGCGAATTCCAGGTCGCCGCCCATCGGCAGCCCCGAGGCCAGCCGGGTCACCGAGAGTCCCGGGAAGTCCTTGAGCATCCGCAGCAGGTACGTGGCGGTGGCCTCGCCCTCGGTGTTCGGGTCGGTGGCCACGATGATCTCGGTGACGTCGTTGCCGTCCTCGGTGTTGGCCAGGCGGCGCAGCAGTTCGCGGATACGCAACTGGTCGGGCCCGATCCCCGACAACGGATCCAGCGCCCCGCCGAGTACGTGATAGCGGCCCTGGAACTCCTTGGTGCGCTCGATGGCGTGGACGTCCTTGGGTTCTTCGACCACACAGATCTTGGTCGCGTCGCGGCGGGCGTCCGAGCAGATCCGGCAGAGTCGGTTGGCCGAGACGTTGCCGCATTCGGCGCAGAAGGTGACGTTGTCGCGCACCTGGGCGAGGGCGGCGATCAGCCGGTCGATCTCCTTCTTCTCCCCGGCCAGCAGCGCGAACGCGATGCGCTGCGCACCCTTCGGGCCGAGCCCGGGCTGTTTGGCAAGCTCGTCGATCAGATCCTGGATCGGGCCTTCATACATCGGTGGCGCCGTACCTCAGCCCAGGCCGGGCAGGCCGCCGCCGAGGCCGCCGGCGAGCGGTCCCATCTTCTCGCCGGCGAGGTCCTCGCGCTTGCGGGAGAGATCGGCGAGCGCACCGAGCAGCAGGTCCTGCAGCGTCTCGATGTCGTCGGGATCGACCACGGTGGGATCGATGGTCACCGCGGTCACCTCACCGGTGCCGTTACCGGTGATGGTCACCAGGCCGTTGCCCGCGGTACCGGTCACCTCGGTCGCCGCGATCTCGTTCTGCGCCTCGAGCAGCTTGGCCTGCATCTGCTGTGCCTGCTGCAGTAGCCCGGCCATCGGGTTGTCACCGCCGGCACCGCCGCCGAACAGCGCGCTGGGGTCGAAAGGTTCATTCACGACGCCCAGGGTAGTCGGCGAAGCCGACGGTGCGCGGGTGCCGGGCCGGGCGGGTCAGCGCAGCAGGCGCTCGACGTGCGCGACGATGTCCTCGACGGTGTCGTCACCGACCGGGGTGATCTCGAAGGACAGTTCGCTGTCGCCGAAGAGCCGGCCCGCGGGATGGGTGAGGGCGAATTCGAGGCGATTGGGCTCGACGCGCCGCCACTGCTGGATCGCGCCGTAGATCGGGGCGCCGGCGCCGGTGGAGATGCAGTACCCGTCGTCGGGCCGGTCGCTGCCGACGAGCTCACGCTGGATCTGGAAACAGGCCATCGATTCGTCGTCGATGAACACCACGGCCTCGCATCCGAGGTCGGGGTGGCGTTCATAGGAGGCGCGGATCGTCACCACATCAAGGGTAGTGGTCGAGTATCGATCGTCGTGATTCGAATCGGCGGTTCCGGCCGGTCAGCGGATCGGTGAAGGACAGCGCATGTGCGACCAGCCGCAGCGGCTCGGAAAAGTCGCCGTCCTCGGGTTTCTGCGCGAGATCGGCACGAACGTCGGGGTAGAGCGGATCGCCGACGATCGGCACCCCGAGCAACGCCATGTGCAGTCGCAACTGATGGGTGCGGCCGGTATGCGGGACGAGCCGGTACACCGACCCGGCGTCGCGGGGCTCGAGCTCGGTGACCTCGCTGATCGCGTTGACCGGTCCGTCGACGACGCGGGCACGCAGATCACCGGCCGTCTTCTCGATCCGGTTGCCGACGGTGCGGGTCCCCGCGAAATCGGCCCGCGGCGCGAGCGCCCGGTACTCCTTGACGACGCGGCGCTGCGCGAACAGTTCCTGGTAGGCCGAGCGCACCTCCGGCCGGAGCGTGAACAGCAGCACGCCTGCGGTGAGGCGGTCGAGGCGATGCGCGGGCGCGACCAGGTCGGTGCCCAGGCTGCGGCGCAACCGCACGAGCGCGGTCTGACAGACGTGCGCCCCACGCGGCATCGTGGCCAGGAAGTGCGGCTTGTCGACGACCACGATGTGCTCGTCGCGGTAGAGGACCGGCAGGTCGAACGGGATCGGCACCTCGTCGGGCAGATCCCGATACAGATACACCGACGTGTTGGGCTGCGCCGGCTGCTCCAGCGTCACCGGCCGGCCGGCGGCGTCGACGATCTCGCCGCGCTGCGCACGCCGGGCGAGTGCCTCGTCGCTCAGAGAGCTCAGTGCGGGACTTGCCCGCAGGCACGCGCCGACGGTCATCTCGGGTCCGGCCCGCAGCACCACGCGGGTGGCGTCGACGCCGTCGCGAGGCGGCAGCGGGGAGGGCCGGGCGCGTCCGCGACGCCGCGGCCGCGCGTCCGGGTTCACCACCGCCGTCCCGCCAAACGCGGCTATTTCTCCAGCCGGGACTTGAGATTGGCCAGCACCGCGGCCTGGATGCGGGCGAGACCCTTGGGCGCGAAGGTCTTCTCGAAGAAGCCACCGATGCCACTGGCATTGCTGTTCCAGGTGGTCGTCGTGGTGACCTGGGAGCCAGTGCCACTCGGGGTGACCTTGTAGGTGGTGACCATCGACGAGTTCTCGTCGTGCTCGGTGATCACGTCGGGGGTGACGCTGATGGTGGCCTTCACGTCACGCTGCCGCTTGGACGTCGCCTGCAGAATCCATGCCACGACGGTGCCGTCACCGTTGCCACCGCTGATGACCCGGTAGTCGCGATACTGTTCGGGCAGGATCGCCGGGCGGGTTTCGGTGTAGTCGGCGAGCGCGCCGATCACCGCATCCGGCGTCGCGGCGATCTCGGTGGTCTGGCTGGCAGAAATCTGACCCACTGGCCGGGCTCCTTCGTGAGGTACTGATTGGCGGGTATGAGGCTCACGTCCTAGGCTAGCCAAGTGAGCGCGGCACAGAGGGAGATGGGGGCAGCGGCATTCGAGGAGGGTGTGGCGACCCTCCTGGCAAGCTACCGCGCCATTCCGCCACAGGCGACCGTGCGGCTCGCGAAGAAGACGTCGAATCTGTTTCGCGCCCGCGCGAAGAATCCCTATCCCGGACTCGACGTCTCCGGACTCGACCGGGTGATCAGCGTCGACGCCACCGCCAAGACCGCCGACGTCGCCGGGATGTGTACCTACGAGAACCTCGTCGCCGCGACCCTGCCGTATGGGTTGGCGCCCAAGGTGGTTCCGCAGCTCAAGACGATCACCCTCGGTGGCGCGGTCACCGGCCTGGGCATCGAGAGCACCTCTTTTCGCAACGGCTTGCCGCACGAGTCCGTCCTCGAGATCGACATCCTCACCGGCGACGGCGAGATCATCACCGCGACCCCCACCAACGACTACGCCGACCTGTTCTACGGATTTCCCAATTCCTATGGGACACTCGGATATTCGGTGCGTTTGCGGATCGGGCTGGAAAAGGTCGAACCGTACGTCGCGCTGCGCCATGTGCGTTTCACGGATCTGGCTGCGCTACAGGAGGCGATGGCCACCATCGTCACCGAGCAGACCTACGACGGTGAGCGCGTCGACTATCTGGACGGCACCGTGTTCACTGCCGACGAGGCATATCTGACGCTGGGCCGCCAGACCGACGAGGCCGGTCCGGTCAGCGATTACACCGGGATGGACATCTTCTACCGGTCCATCCAGCACGAGCCGGCCGCTTCACCCAAGCGGGATCGGCTGACCATCCACGACTATCTGTGGCGCTGGGACACCGACTGGTTCTGGTGCTCACGGGCATTCGGCGCCCAGGACCCCCGTATCCGCCGGTTATGGCCCAAGCGCCTGCTGCGCAGCAGTTTCTACTGGAAGTTGATCGGCTACGACCGTCGCTTCGACATCGCCGACCGCCTCAACAAGCGCAAGGGCCTGCCGGCCAACGAGCGCGTCGTGCAGGACATCGAGGTCCCGATCGAGCACACCACCGGCTACCTGGAGTGGTTCCTGGATAACGTGCCGATCGAGCCGATCTGGCTGTGCCCGTTGCGTCTTCGTGAGTCGATCGGTGGGTCGGCGCCGGATGCCGACCCGTTGCGCCCCTGGCCGCTCTACCCACTTGCGCCCGAGAAGACCTACGTCAACGTCGGCTTCTGGTCGGCGGTCCCGGTGACGCCCGGCGATCCCGGACACACCAACAAATTGATCGAACGCAAGGTGGCCGAGCTCGGGGGCCACAAGTCGCTGTATTCGGAATCCTTCTACGGCCCCGAGGAATTCGATGAACTTTACGGGGGCGAGCACTATCGTCTGCTCAAGAAGCGGTACGACCCCCGGGGCCGGCTGCTCGATCTCTATGCGAAAGCGGTGAAACGGCAATGACGACGTTCAAAGACACTGCACCGTCGAAAAACGGCGCACAGCAGGGCAAGATGACGCTCGCCCAGATCTTCGAATCGATCGTGGGTGGCAATCTCAACATCCGGATCACTGCTTATGACGGCAGTGCCGCCGGCCCGGAGGACGCCGAGTTCGGCCTCAACCTGATGACTCCCCGCGGTACCACCTACCTGGTGACCGCTCCCGGCGATCTGGGCCTGGCCCGCGCCTACGTCTCCGGCGATCTGGAACTGGTCGGCGCACACCCGGGCGACCCGTACGGCGCACTGCAGGCGCTCGCGGCCGACCTGGAGTTCAAGCGGCCGTCGCCGCTGGTGCTGGCGCAGGTGGCCCGGTCGCTGGGCATAGAGCACTTCAAGCCGATCGCCCCGCCCCCGCAGGAGGCGTTGCCGCGGTGGCGCCGGTTCGCCGAGGGCCTGCGCCACAGCAAGTCCCGCGACGCCGAGGTCATCCATCACCACTACGACGTGTCGAACACCTTCTACGAGTGGGTACTCGGACCGTCGATGACCTACACCTGTGCGGTGTACCCCGAGCTCGAGGCCTCGCTGGAGACCGCGCAGGAGAACAAGTACCGACTGATCTTCGACAAGCTGCGCCTGCAGCCCGGCGATCGTCTCCTCGACATCGGTTGCGGCTGGGGCGGAATGGTGCGGTATGCGGCCCGACGCGGCGTGCACGTGCTCGGGGTGACGTTGTCGGCCGAGCAGGCATCGTGGGCGCAGCAGGCGATCGTCGACGAGGGACTCGGCGAGTTCGCCGAGGTGCGCTTCAGCGATTACCGCGACGTCACCGAGAGCAACTTCGACGCGGTGTCCTCGATCGGACTCACCGAGCACATCGGGGTCCACAACTACCCGGCGTACTTCTCGTTCATGCGCGACAAGCTGCGCGTCGGCGGAATGTTGTTGAACCACTGCATCACCCGGCCCGACAACGCCAAGAGCTCGCGTGCCGGCTCGTTCATCGACCGCTACGTGTTCCCGGACGGCGAGCTGACCGGTTCGGGCAAGATCATCTCGAAGGTGCAGGACATCGGCGGCGTCGAGGTGCTGCACGAAGAGGACTTCCGCTACCACTACGCAATGACGCTGCGTGACTGGAACCGCAACCTCGTCGAGCATTGGGACGAAGCGGTCGAAGAGGTCGGCGAAGGCACCGCCCGGCTGTGGGGCCTCTACATGGCCGGGTGCCGAATCGGCTTCGAACGCAACATCGTTCAGCTGCACCACGTACTCGGCGTCAAGCTCGACGACGAGGGCCGTCACGAGCTGCCGCTGCGTCCGTGGTGGGACGCGTAGGGCTCGAGAACCTTCCCGTCGCCGACCCGCTACTCGAGCGGGCGGGCGCCCAGCTCGGTCTGTAGCAGATCCAGGGCGAGTTTCTCCGGGTCGAGCCGGGCGTCGGGGGTCGCGTTGTGCGCGTCGGCGACCATCTCGGCCCGCTCGTCGTCCGGGATCTCCTCATCCGATCGCGGCGGTTCCGGCTCGGGTTCCGGCTCCGGCTCGGGAGCCGGCGCAGGTGAGTCACCTCCGGCGGGCTCGCCCGACCGTGCCCGACTCGGCCGTGAGAAGGTCTGCCGCTTCGCTGCGGTGGGTGGTGGGGCAGCTGCGGTTTCCGGACTCGGCGCGGCCGCGTCGCGGTGAACCGTTCGCACGTCGAGGTCGACGCCGAACACTTCTTGCAGCGCCTCGCGAATGGTCGAAACCGCGTGGGGCGCAGACAATCTGCCCACCAACACCTCGATGGGGTGCGCCAGTACCACGGTCGTGCCGTCGAGATCGGCGACGACGGCCGCCGACAGCATCGGCTCCAGGCTCTTCGAGCGCGTCCGAACCGCGCTCCGTACCTCCTGGAACCGCTTACGCAGTGCGTCCACGTCGATGCCGGGTTGCGCGGGCGGGGCCGGTTCGGGAGTCGGCGCCGAACGCGGGGCGACCGGAGCCGCCTCGTCCGGCGGCACGTCGTACTCGTCGAATGGCTCGTCGGGCAACGGAATGTCGTCGTCGACAACGACTTCCGCGACCGGCTCGGCGGCGGGTTGTGGCACCGGCACTGCCGCAGGCTTCGCTACCGGTGCGGCAACAGGTTTCGCGACCGGTGCGGCAACAGGTTTCGCGACCGGTTCTGGCGCCGGCTCCGGGCGCGGTCGGGCCGGTGGTTGCGGCGACGTCGGATCACCGCCGCCGCGCAATCCCGGCGCACTCGGCCGAGCGTGCGTTTGTTCGACGTTCCGCTCCCCGGCTGTCTCTCGTTCTGGGGCAACGCGTTCCGCCTCAGCCGGAACCGCATTCGTCGATGCGGGCTGCTGGACGGCCTCCTCTGGCGTTGCCGCGCGTTGCGAGGGGCGTACGTACTTCGGTGGCGGCTCGTCGGCCGGCAGCGCAGGCGGCGGGGCCGACGGCCCGGCCGCGGACGCGACCGCCACCGGTATCGCCGGCCTGGCGACGGCGACGCCGGATTCGATCCGTTCGAGCCGCTGGAGCAGTGCGGCGTCGTCGGCAGAGGTGGTGGGCAGCAGCATTCGCGCGCACATCACCTCGAGCAGCAGTCGCGGTGAGGTCGTGCCGCGCATCTCGCCGAGTGCGTTGTGCACGATCTCGGCGAAGCGCGTCAGGCCGCCGGGCCCGAGGCGTTCGATCTGCGCCTGCATGCGGGCCAGTTGGTCACCGGGCGCCTCGACCAACCCGCGGTCGGCGGCGTCCGGAACGGCTTGCAGCAGAATGAGATCGCGGAGTCGCTCGAGCAGGTCGATCGCGAAGCGGCGCGGGTCGTGCCCGGCGTCGACGACCTTTTCGACCACCGAGAACAGTGCCGCACCGTCCGCGGCCGCGAGGGCGTCGACGGCGTCGTCGATGAGGGCGATGTCGGTGACGCCGAGCAGGGCCAGCGCACGCTCGTAGGTGACGCCCTCGGTACCGGCACCGGCCAGCAGTTGATCGAGGATCGACAGCGAGTCGCGCGGAGAACCACCCCCAGCGCGGATCACCAGCGGGTATACGTCGGGTGCGACCTGGACGTTCTCCTTGGCGCAGATGTCCTCGAGGAGGCCACGCATCACCGGCGGGGCCAGCAACCGGAACGGGTAGTGATGGGTGCGCGACCGGATGGTCGGCAGTACCTTTTCCGGTTCGGTGGTGGCGAAGACGAAGATGAGGTGCTCCGGCGGCTCCTCGACGATCTTGAGCAGCGCGTTGAAACCCGCGTTGGTGACCATGTGCGCCTCGTCGACGATGAACACGCGGTAGCGCGACTCGGACGGGGCGTAGAAGGCGCGGTCGCGTAGTTCCCGGGTGTCGTCGACGCCGCCGTGGCTGGCCGCGTCGAGCTCGATGACGTCGAGGTTGCCCGGTCCGCCCGGCGCGAGCGCGACACACGACGAACATTCACCGCACGGCGTCGAGGTGGGCCCCTGCACGCAGTTGAGCGAGCGCGCCAGGATGCGCGCCGACGACGTCTTCCCGCAGCCACGCGGCCCCGAGAACAGATAGGCGTGATTGATCCGATTGCCGTCGAGTGCCCGGCTCAAGGGCTCGGTGACATGCTCCTGGCCGACGACTTGGGCGAATGTCGCAGGACGATAGGTGCGATACAGGGCCACGGGACGAGACTACCGGCGGTGACCGACAGTCCGGGCCGCTCCCCCACAGGCCGAGCCGAGAACCTGAATAAAGGTCTGCAGTAGACCTGTATCAGGGCCTATTGTGAAACGATGAAGACCATCTCCATCAGCGCGGCAAAGAGCTCCTTGAACGAACTCGTAGACGATGCGGCAACGACACACGAGCACGTGACCATCACCCGGAACGGTTCCCCCGCCGCAGTCCTGGTCTCCTCGGAGGAGTGGGAGTCGCTGCAGGAGACGCTGCATTGGCTCTCGCAGTCCGAAACCGCCACTGCCGTGGCCGAAGCGCGGGCCGACCTCGACGCCGGACGGACACTGTCCGCTGACGCCCTGCGTGCTCGGTACGGACGTCGGTGACCTACGAGGTAGCGGTGTCGGTTCGTGCCGAGCGGGACCTCGCCGGCATCTCACCGCGATTCGCGGCCGCCGTCGTCGCATTCATCCTCGGTCCGTTGGTGGAGAACCCACGGCGGGTCGGCAAACCACTCACGCGTGAACTCGAGGGATTGCACAGCGCCACGCGCGGGGACTATCGCGTCCTCCACGAGATCCGCGAAGACCCCGCGCAGGTGCTGATCGTCCGCGTGGATCATCGTTCTCGGATCTACCGCAACAGGTAGCCACACACTGTGGACCGAGCGAGCGGCATCAACGAGGCGGAGTCTCAACAGAATCCGACAGAGGATCCTCGGGCGCGGACAAGGTCGCTCGGCGAGACCGCACTACCGGGAGCCCGAGCACCACCAGTGTGGCGACCGTCGTCCCCACGAAGATCGCGTTGTACGGGTAGACGAGGAACCATTGCGCCCACGCCGGTCCGGTCTGGGATTTGAAGAACAATCCGGTGAAGTAGGCGTCGGGGACGGTGCGGTTGACGAACCACATGGGGTAGGCGAAATGGGTGCGCCAGGCGAATGCGACGAGCATCAGCGCGACGAGTCCGGCGCCGGCGACGACGCGACGCAGCACCGACAGGTCGGCGCGCAGCATCAGATCCACGCAGATCACCACCAACGGCACGAACCACACCCAGTGGTGGCCCCACGACATCGGCGAGATCGCACATGAGGTCATGCCGACGATCGACACCGCGAGCAGCTCGTGGCCGCGGCGATGCGCCAGCACCGCCGAGCCCATCCCCAATCCGAGCGCGATGAGTACCAGCACGAGCCAGACCGCCGTGTTGGGGCTGTCGGTGTGCATGAGGTTGGCGATCATCCCGCGCAGCGACTGATTGCCCAGCGTCTGCGGCGCGCCGACGCGATTGGAGTCGAAGATCTTGTCGGTCCAGTACGCCCACGATTCGCGCGGCAGGAAGGCGAATCCGACGACGGCGGTGAGCACGAAGCCACCGACGACCCCGGCCAGGGTCCGCCACCGGCGCAGCAGGGCGAGATACAGCACGAACAGCAGCGGGGTCAGTTTGATCCCGGCCGCGATGCCGGTACCGACTCCCTTGAGCCGGGAGCGCTCGTCACGGAGCAGGTCGGCGAGGATCAGCAGCAGCAGGAACACGTTGATCTGCCCGTACCAGATGGTGGTGCGCACCGGCTCGAGCAGCATCACGACGGCCACCAGCGCGATCGCCAGGCAGCGCAGCGGCCAACTCGCCCGGCGGCCCAATGCGCGGAAGCTGAGCATGATCACCAGATAGAGGGCGATGATGATGCCCACGCTCCACACGATCCGTGCGGCCTCGAACGACATCCACGCGAACGGCATCAGCACCAGGACCGACACCGGTGCGTAGGTGTAGTCCATCTGTCCGAGCAGCTTCGCGTCGTAGAGACTGCCGCCGTCCCACACCGTCAGCGCGCCACCGCGATAGACGTCGAGGTCGAGCTGATAGTCGAACAGTCCCCAGAACGGGGTGCGCAACGGCATGATCAGGTGCTGGCACCACAACGCCAGCGCGCCGATCACGAGTGCACCGACACAGAGCGCAAGCGCTCGGGCGCGGCCGCCCCTCACGGGCAGCGGTCCGACACACCCATCCCGACGAGTCCGTCAGGCGCCGTGTGCGGAGAGCAACGTCTCCGTCGCGGCGAGCAGCACACAGGTGGCGACACCGTCCATGGCGACCCGCAACTCGTCGGTGCTCGGGAAGGTCGGTGCCAGACGGATGTTGCGGTCGTGCGGATCGTTCTTGTACGGGAAGGTCGAGCCGGCGGCGGTCAACGCGATGCCGGCGTCCTTGGCGAGGGCGATGGTGCGGGCGGCCGCGCCGTCGGGCACATCGAGACTGATGAAGTAGCCGCCCTCCGGTTCCGACCACGAGGCGACCTTCGACTCGGCGAGCCGGTCCTCGAGGATGTCGAGCACCAGCCGGAACTTGGGTGCGAGGATCTCACGGTGCCGGGCCATGTGCGCGTGCACGCCGGCCGCGTCGCCGAAGAACTTCGCGTGCCGCAGCTGGTTCACCTTGTCCGGCCCGATGGTCGCCAAACCGATGTTGCGGGTGAACCATTCGAGGTTGGCGGGCGAGGTGGCGAAGAATGCGACGCCGGCCCCGGCGAAGGTGATCTTCGACGTCGACCCGAGCACGTACACGCGGTTGGGGTTTCCGGCCTGCGCGGCCATGTCGAGCACCGGCAGCGGTGTCGGCGGCGCATCGACCAGGGTGTGGACGGCGTAGGCGTTGTCCCAGTAGATCCGGAAGTCCGGCGCCGCCGGCATGGACAGCAGGCCGCGGGTGACCTCCTCGGAGAACGTCACGCCGGTCGGGTTGGAGTAGGTCGGTACCGCCCACATGCCCTTGATCGACGGGTCGGCCGCGGTCAGCGCGGCGCACGCCTCGACGTCGGGGCCGTCGGGATTCGTCGGGACCGGCACCATCTCGATGCCATAGTGCTCGGTGATCGCGAAATGCCGGTCGTAGCCGGGTACCGGGCAGAGGAACTTGATCGGACCCGACGACCACGGTTGCGCGGAATCGACGGTTCCGCTCAGCAGACCGAAGGTCGTCAGGTGGTGCATGATCTCGAGGCTGGAGTTGCCGTACGCGATCAGATTCGCCGGGTCGACGGCGAGGATCTCACCGAAGATCGCCCGCAGCTCCGGCAACCCGGCGACACCGCCGTAGTTGCGGGTGTCGGTGCCGTCGGCGGCCCGGTACTCGTCGCCCGGCAGTGACAGCAATCCGTTGGAGAGGTCGAGCTGTTCCGGGGACGGCTTGCCGCGGGTCAGATCGAGCTTCAGGCCGGCGTCCCGGAGTACCTCGTAGAGCTTTCGGAGGTCCTCCGCGGTGGCGCGGAGTTCGTCGGCACTCTTCGAGTGAAAGTTCAACGGGGGACCTCTCGCGTAGCCGACGCAGAGGCGGTACGCGCCGGCGATAGTGATCGGGGTGGATCCATAGGGGACCCCGCGCACCCGAGAGAGCCCGTTGACCCTTGCTGCCTTCCGGCCCTGGGGGAGTTCACAGGATGCACGCCGCGCGGGATCCGTCGTCAAGTGTAGCGAGCAGTCCGCACCCGACCACAATCGGTCGGCGCAATGGCCGGTGACCTGTGGATACGCTCACTCACGGTTCTCGTCGGCGCACCGCATCACCGGGCGGGTGGATGGTCCGCGCGGGCTCCCGCGTCGACCTCTTGGGTCTCGATGTCTGCCGCCTCGATGTCTGTGGTCTCGTGCGCGTCGTGGGCTCGCCGCCGGCTGCCGATCGAGAGCACCAGTTGCAGGAACACCGCCACCAGCGCGCCGACCGCCACCTGTGACGACGCGACCTGCGTGACCACCGAATTCCAGTGGAGCGACTCGGTCATCGCCGGGATGCCGAGCGCCGCGGCCACGGCGCATGCGGGGATCACCCCGTCACCGCTGAACGCCGAGCGCGCCCCGTGCGAGATCACGCCGATCGCGGCCGCGACGAGCACGCCGCCGACAACCGGTGACGGGGTGGCGGTCAGCAGGGCGGCCACCTTCGGCGAGAAGCCGAGGATCAGGAAACCGACTGCGGCGCACCGGATCACGTTGAGCTTGGCGACGCCGGTCACCGAGATGACACCGAGGTTCTGCGCGTAGGCCGTCGCCCCGAAGCCACCCAGCCCCGCCGACAGCGCCGTCCCGACCGACTCGGCCATCACCCCGACCGACAGCCGGCGCGACGTCAGGCGGACGCCGATCGCGGCCGCGGTGGCCTCGTAGATCCCGATCGCCTCGACCACGGCGACGAAGAACACGATGCACATGGTGATGGTGATCCCGAGGTCGAAGTGCAGCGATCCGTAGGGCAGCAGATGCGGGAACCCGACCCAGGCGGCGTCGCGCAGCGCGCTGAAGTCGACGAGCCCGAATGCGGCGGCGACGGCGTCACCGACGACCAACGCGATCAGGAAGGCGCCCGCACGGAGCTGCCGGACGAGCACGCAAACGCCCACGAGCGCCACCGTGAGGACTCCGGTGATCACCGCGGAAGCGCTGCCGAATGCGGGACTTCCGGCTCCGCCGAACAACTCCTGGAAGCCGAACGCGGTGAGCGAGAGTCCGACGAGCAGGATGATCGTGCCGGTGACCGCGGGCGTCAGGTAGCGCCGGACCCGACCGAGCAGGCCCGTCGCGGCCGTGACGAAGACGAGCGCGGCCGCGATGAGCAGGCCCAGTGACGCGGCCGGCAGGCTCCCGGCCTTGGCATAGCCGATGGCCAAGGGCGAGAACGCCGACGACGGTCCTTCGACGACGGGCAGCCGGATGAGTCGGGTGGTCTGGGCCAGCGTGACGAGGCCGGCCACGATGAACGTCGCCGACACCAGGTTCGCGCCGAGACCCAGAGACAGGCCACCGACCGAGGCGATGAAGATCGGGTCGAGCCACACGTTGGAGACAAGAAGTTGCTGCAGACCGAGGAGCAGGGTCCGCTGCGGTGACAGCCGCGGCGCGTCTGCGCTGCCGGGCTCGGTGTTGCCGGCCTCGGTGTTGCTGGACTCGGTACTGCCCGCTTCGGCGGCGGGTGCGTGCGATGGGCGAATGGTGAACATACTCAAGCCTTCTGGAGTGCGCTGCGTTGGAGGTTGCGGGCCGCCGCGCGATGTGCCGACATCGCGTCGTCGTGGCCGGGATGGGTGAGGTGACCGTCGCGGACGAGGACGCGACCGGCGACGACGGTGGTGTCGGCGCGCATCGGTCCGCATCGCAGCCAGGCCTCGACGGGGTCGGTGAGGGCGCCGGCCAAGGATTCCGCGGCGGCGGCCCAGATGACCAGATCGGCGCAGGCACCGGGCCGCAGGTGGCCGACCTCGTCGTCCCAGCCCAGGCACGCGGCGCCACCGCGGGTGGCCGCATACAGTGCGTCGCGTGCGGTCATCGATCGTGGGCCGTTGCGAAAACGTCCGAGCAGCAACGCCGTTCGGGCTTCGAGCCACAGCGAGGCATGGTCGGTGGAGGCCGAGCCGTCGCAGCCCAGGCCGACCGGCGCGCCGAGCCCACGGAGTTCGAGGACGTCGGCGGCCCCGCCCCCGATCATCATGTTGGAACTCGGGCAATGCGCGACGCCCACCCCGGCCGCGGCCATCCGGCGGCGTTCGTCGGCGCTGGGATAGATGAAGTGCGCCACCCATGATCGGTCGTGCATCCAGCCGACGCTCTCGAAGTATTCGACCGGGGTGCGTCCATAGGTCGCCTGGCAGAATTCGTCTTCCTGTGGATCCTCGGCGAGGTGGGTGTGCAGACGTGCGGCGCTGCGCTGTGCGAGGGCCGCGGATTCGCGCATGATGTCCTCGGTCACCGAGAACGGGGAGCAGGGAGCCAGCGCGACGCGGATCATGGCGCCGGGATTGCGATCGTGGTGCGTGTCGAGGAGTCGCTCACTGTCGGAAAGGATCTCGTCTTCGGACTGCACCACGCTACGCGGAGGCAGACCGCCGTCCTCCACCGATCGGGTCATCGAACCGCGGTTGGCGTAGAAGCGGAAACCCATCGAGGTCGCGGCATCGATCTGCGCGTCGATCAGACCCGGCCGCGGATGGACGTACATGTGATCCGACGAGAGCGTGCACCCGCCGAGCAGCAACTCGGCCATGCCGACCCAGGTGGAGAGGTAGACGGCCTCGTCGTCGATCTCGGCCCAGATCGGATAGAGCGCCGTCAGCCACTCGAACAGTGACGTATTGACCACGGGCGCAAACGATCTGGTGAGGTTCTGATACATGTGGTGGTGGGTGTTCACCAACCCGGGGGTCACCAGGCGTCCGCCGGCATCGATCGTCTCGGTGGCCGCCGGCGGCGGCGTGGCCGACGCGCCGACCCCGCTGACACGGCCGTCGGTGACCGCGATCCAGCCCCCGTCGATCTCCCAATCGGTGTCGACGACGATATAGGCGTTGGTGACGAGCAGATCGCACGCGGACAGGACAGAATCGGGCATGAGAGGACCTCCACGAAACGTGACACGGAACGTGCCACAGGAAGACCCTGTCCCGGAGGTTGGCCGCCGGATCGTCACCGCTCTGCCGAGCGGACGGGCTGACAAACGTTCTACCCACCGCATATTTCCGGGATGTGTCGTGGCCATGACGCCGATGTCACCGCATCGGCGTGGTGTCTCCGGTTCTTCGTGATGTCACATTCTCGAGCCGCGAAACGACACACTGGTCAGGGACGATGACCCATTCGAGGAGGCCCCTGATGCGTATTCGCGTTCTCGCCGCCGGCGCTGCGGTGTTCGGTGCCCTGATCTTTGCCATGCCGGGGGTCGCGTCGGCCGCTCCCCCGACCGTTCCGTTCCAGATCAATCCGGCAGCGTTCGGCAATCCCAACGGAAGCTTCGATGTGCCCGCGGTCCGATGCGTCGCCGAGATCGGCCGCGGAACCGCCACCATCACCGGCGGCCGACCTGATCGCTGGGGCTGCATACCGGGTGCCGATGTGCACTGGGTGAACCTGTCGACCGGGGCGACCGGATACGCGAAACTCGGGCCTGGCCTGAACGGCGTTGTGCCACAGGCGGTTCTCCTCACCGGGCGCGGGCAGATCGTGTCAGCGGTCATGTAATTCCCCAGGTTGAGGCGGTTGTCCGTCACGTAATTCCTCACCGGGCTGTCACGTAATTCCCCACCCTGGGGCGTGTCGGCTGTGGTTGGGGTGCTGCTACAGGTTCGCTCCTGTCAAGGCCTCATTCCGGGGGTCTTGGGAAGGGGCCTGAGGTGGCACGGAGGACATGGACGATGATGCAGTTGTTGGAGTTGTTTCGGCATTGGCATGCCGGGCGCTCGCAGGTACAGATCTCCCAGGCGTTGGGGCTTGATCGGAAGACGATCCGCAAATATGTGGCGCCGGCGTTGGCGGCGGGCATGGTGCCAGGCACCGGTGCGAGCTTCGATGAGGCGATGTGGCGTGCGTTGATCGCCGACTGGTTTCCCGAGGTCGTGGATCGGTCGGTGCGGTCGGTGACGTGGCCGGTGATCGCCGAGCATCACGAGTGGATCAAGGGGCAGCTCGAGGCGACGGTGACGGTCGCGACGATCGCGCAGCGGCTGCGTGATGATCATGGCGTGGAGGCGTCAGAGTCATCGGTACGCCGTTATGTCGCTGCGCGTTTTGCTGACCAGGTCAACGAAAACAAGGCGACGCCGCCGCGCGGACCAGTGCCCGTAGGAGAAGAAGCGCAAGTCGACTACGGCAAGCTGGGGATGTGGAATGACCCCGAAACCGGCAAGCGTGTCGCGGTGTGGGCGTTCGCGATCATCCTGGCCTACTCGCGCTGGCTGTTCGTGCAGCCGGTGCTCAAAATGGACCAAACCTCCTGGTGCGCTTCACATGTGGATGCGTTCGAGTTCTTCGGAGGCACTCCAGAACGGATCGTGTGTGACAACCTCAAGACCGGGGTGACCAGACCGGATCTCTACGACCCCATACTCAATCGTGCCTACGCCGAACTCGCCTCGTTCTACGGTGTGTTGATCGATCCGGCGCGCGCGTTCAAACCGAAAGACAAACCGCGTATCGAACGTCAGATGCCCTACATTCGGGACTCGTTCTTCAAAGGCCGCGAGTTCTCCAGCCTGGCCGACATGCAGCAGGGCGCGCGGGACTGGTGTGTAAATGTCTACGGAGCTCACGCGCACCGCGGGATCGACGGTATGACGCCGGCCGAGTTGTTCGGACAGTCCGAACGAGATGCGTTACACCCGTTGCCGCCCAGACGATTTGAACTCGTCACCTACCATGTGGGCAAGGTCGCCCC
>NZ_JBNCLY010000037.1:0-23291 GCF_049844915.1 Gordonia sp. DT30
CCGAAAACCGCCTCGGACCAACCCGATCCGAGGCGAAACCCGCACACTGAACAACCGGCACGAAAAATCGAGGCTAGTTCGGAGCGCGTTCGGTGAGGTCACCGTCGGAGCCTCGATCGATCCCTACCTGCGCGAAGGTGTCGTTTCGATGGAGCATGGATGGGGCCTCCAGGACGGACTTCGGCTTTCGCGGGAGCGCCCTGGGGTGAACGTCAATGAGCTCATGCCGCACGGTCCGGGAACCTATGAGCCACTGTCAAATCAAGCACAATTGACCGGGGTTCCGGTAGAAGTCATCCGCCTCGAAGGGTGAACAGGACCTGAATCCACACCGGACGTCGAGCTCGGTTCCGAGCCAGTGCGTCCTCGTCACGTTTTGCTCGTGATGTGTCTTGCGCCACATGTGAAACGATGCTACTTTCTGGTAGTCGACATAGATGTCGACACCGAGTATCTGTTGGTGCACCCACTCATGGGTGGATGACTCGCACGAAACCGGATGGCACAGAGCATGTTCTGTCGATCGTCCGACGTGTACCACCTTGACCAAAGGGGATCTCTAGATGTTCAGTCACAAGGCCTGGCGGCGAGGCCAACTCGCAGCAACCGGTCTGGTAATGGCGACGTCGCTGATTCTGACTGCCTGTGTGTCATCTGCCAGCGTGAAGGGACCACTCTGAGCTAGTTTTTGCCACGAGCATGGGACCACTTGGATTGCCAGTTATGGGACCACCGGCGCGTTGCGTCGGTGGTCGTTCCGTTTGCCGTTCTGATGGATGGCATGGCTTACAGAGAGGTCCACGTGGAAGAGATCAGAGAGGTTCTGAGGTTGTGGTTGGGGGTGGCCGGGCTTGCTCCGATGGGGTTGAGGATGATCGCCTCACATGCGGGTTTGGACCGCAAGACGGTACGCCGGTATGTGGCCGCGGCGCAGGCGGCGGGTCTGACGCGGGAAGCCGGGGCTGAGGCGGTCACTGATGAGTTGATCGGCGCGGTGATCGAGGGGGTCCGTCCGTTGCGCCCGAATGGGCATGGCCAGTCCTGGCAGCAGTTGGAGCCGTGGGCCGACCAGATCACCAAATGGCTGGCCGGCGATCTGGGTGAAGACATGGTGACGTCGCGGAAACCGTTGACGCTGACCAAGGTTCACGAGTTACTTGCTCGGCAGGGTTGTGTGGTGCCGTACCGGACGTTGGTGCGGTTTGCCACCGATCGCTGCGGTTGGAGCCGCTCGAACACGACCGTTCGGATCGATGATGGGGATCCGGGAGTGGAGTGCCAGATCGATTTCGGCTATCTGGGCATGTATGTCGATGAGACCGGGGCTCGCCGCAAGATGCATGCGCTGGTGCTGACCGCGGTGTACTCGCGGCACATGTTCGTGTGGCTGACCCATTCTCAAACCCTGACCGCGGTCATCGAGGGATGTGAGGCGGCCTGGGAATTCTTCGGCGGGGTATTCAAAGTCTTGATTCCTGATAACATGAAACCAGTTGTTACACAGTCCGATACGCTCAATCCGCAACTGTCGGTCGGCTGGCTGGACTACTCCCAGCATGCCGGGTTCGTCACCGATGCCGCCCGCGTGCGCACGCCGACCGACAAACCGCGTGTGGAACGCACCATCCGGTACGTGCAGGACAACTTCTGGGCCGGGGAAGCATTCCGGGACCTCGCCGACGCGCAGACCGCGGCGCGTGCCTGGTCGATGAAGGTGGGCGAACGGATTCACGGCACCACCCGAACTCCGCCGTTGCAGCTGTTCACCACCGACGAGCTGCCGCAACTGTTGCCGCCCCCGGCCACCTATGATGTGCCGGTCTTCAAACAGGTCAAGGTGCACCGCGACTTCCACGCCTCGGTGTGTAACGCCCTCTATTCGTTGCCCGAGCAATGGATCGGGCAGACCGTCGATGTGCGTGCCGATGCGGTACAGGTGCGGTTCAGCGTGGGCGGGCGGGTGATCAAGACCCATCCCCGCATGCCCGCCGGCACCCGCAACACTGATCCCGACGACTACCCCGACCACAAGTCGGCGATGGCGATGCGCAACATCACGACCCTGATCGCCGCCGCGGACAGACATGGCACCCACATCGGCATCTACATGGCCCGTGTCCTCGATGATCGGCTCCCATGGACCCGGATGCGCGCAGGGTACGCCCTCCTCGGGCTGGTCAAGAAATACGGGGCCGACCCAGTCGATACCGCGTGTTCTCGAGCTTTGGACTTCGATGTCATCTCGGTCCTCAAAATCCGGTCCATGCTGGACAAAGCGACCGAGGCCACTGCCCCGATACTGCCGAAAGCCGCCGGTGAGCAAATCACCCGATTCGCCCGGAACGCATCCGAATTCACCAACCCGACACCGCTGACAGTCACCACCACATCTGAGGACACCAACCATGACCACCCGCACCGGTGAACCAATCGGCAACGAGCTACTCGGCCTGCTCAAAGCCCTCAAACTCGGGGCTCTCGCCGACACCCTGCCCGCACGCGCCGCGCTGGCCCGCCAACACAAACTCTCCCACATCACCTTCCTGGAAAACCTTCTCGCCGACGAAGTATCACGCCGCGAAACACGCAGCACCACACTACGATCCAAAAAAGCAGGACTCGACCCCACCATGCACCTCACCGACTGGCAAGCCCCCGACGACCTCCGCTACGACCACACCCTCCTCAACGACCTCGCCACCCTGCGTTTCCTCGACGCCAGCCAATCGCTGATCATCCAAGGACCCGTCGGAGTCGGAAAAACCCACCTCGCAACAGCATTCGGACACCTAGCGATCCGACGACGTCACACAGTCGCCTTCTCCCGCGCCGACAAACTCTTCCACCGCCTACGCGCCGCACGCCTCGACAACACCCTCGACACCGAACTCCGCCGCCTCACAGCCACCGACATACTCATCATCGACGACTTCGCCTTGCGGCCACTCGACGCCACCGAAACCAGCGACTTCTACGAACTCGTCATCGACCGCCACCGCACCAAAACAACCATCCTCACCAGCAACCGGGAACCCGCCGAATGGCTCGCCATGACCGCCGACACCATGCTCGCCCAATCCGCCATCGATCGACTCACCGCCAACGCCCACACCCTCACCATCGAAGGCCCCTCCTACCGCCAACGCACCCGCGCACAACTTGACGCCACCACCCACCCCGAGCATCCTCAATAACGCGCCAAGGTGGTCCCATCCTCCTGGCAAACCAGCGGTCCCATCACGCTGGCAAGTGACACCTGTGGGGGTTCTTCAGACGATGGAAGATCTAACTCGGCAGCGCCGTCAGGATCTTCGGATACTTCAGCCGAAGTCGCCAAAGCGGAAGGCCTGGTCAAACAGTTCGAAACCCCGCCTACCGGCATCGGTGTCGATACACCGCTGAGCGGGGCGCCCGCAAAGGGCAAGACCTTCGTGTGGATGCAGTGCGACGCACCGCAGTGCTCGGTCATCACCGGTCAACTGAAGGAGGCCACCGCCGCAGTAGGTTGGAACCTAAAGGTGCTTAACTACGAAACTGCGAATCCCGCAACGCTTGTCGGCGGGTTGAAGCAGGCATTGCAAGACAAACCCGTTGCAGTTGGTGTCGTTGGCTTGCCGTACGCCGTGTGGCAGAGTGTCATTCCCGACTACCAAAAGGCCGGCGTCGCGATCATCCCGCAGAACGTCGGTGATGTACCGCTCAGCGAGACCGTGCCGGCCAACATCGGCAGTGCCGAATCTACGGCCAAGGGTGGAGAGATGCTAGCCAATTGGTTCATCGCCGACTCCAAAGGAAAAGGTAAGGCGATCCTCTTCACGTCGCCCGAACTCGGACCGAGTAAGGCGTTCGTAGAAGGATTCAACTCTACCATCGAAGCAGGTTGTACCGGTTGTGACATAACAGATTTGAAGCTCCCGTACGCCGATGTCGCTGCCGGAAAGGCCCCTAGCGCCATACTCGCGAAGCTGCAACAGGATCCCTCGATCAAATACGTGATCTCGCACAACCAGGCGATCGCGGCGGGCACCCCAGAGGCGTTGAAGGCTGCCGGCCTCACCGACGTCAAACTCGCCGGCGGATCCGCACAGAAGTCAGAGGAAGCCGCGGTCAATTCCGGTCAGCTCGCCGCTGTGACCCCGACCTCGCTCAACTTCACGACCTGGCTCGTTCTCGATGCAGCACTGCGTTTTTCGCTTGGGATGGAACAGCCCAAAGATGTTCAGGTCAACAAGATGCTCATCACGAAGGCCCAGAACATAACCCCATCGGACTCGTTCGACTATCCGGCGGATTGGAAGGAACAGTTCAAGACGCTGTGGAAGGTCAGCTGACCCGACAACAGCAATTCGAACGCTTCGCCGTCACGAATCCCAGAGTTCTGTGCCAGCGAATCGTCCTGCGAGAAAGGAGGAGACACGAAATCGCCGGCCCGTCCCGTGCAGGGATGGACCGGCGATCGACCTCTGTCGGCAGGTGATCAGACGGACGCCGGCAACGCGGAAGGCATAAGACTCATCCGTACTGCGTTCATTCCCTACATGGCTCCGATGTAGGACATCGAGTCAATGACTCAATACGCCACGATACAAGTCACCGATGACATTCCGGTGCAGAATCCAACTTGCGAAGTTTCGACTGGATTTCGGAGAGTCGAACGGCTGAGGGTCTTCGAACTCCTGGCGCCGACTTACATGTCGATGCTCGACCTTTGACACGCATCACAAGTCCGTTTTGCAACGGCTCGCCTCGACGGCGTCGATCACCGGGGATCAAGCGAATCGCGTTCCTGCGCGCGAGCTGAGACGTCGTCGTCAAAAAGAACCCACCGACGTTGCGCTTGAGTCAAACGAGGCCAATTTTTCGGGTGGCTTAGGACGTTTGCCCCGCGAGGAAGGAACGAGTTCTCAGTTGTAGCCAGTCAATTCGTCCGACGGAGCACCCGCTACGGATACCGGTATGTTGCTCATCACAGGCTGTCCAGTGTGCGGCTGGAGTCTGTCCAGACCGACGATCAGCCCCAGGTTCGCACCGGCCGGGCGATCGCTGCGACGATCATCCGGGAGACCGCCGTAGGAATGCGTCATCGAGACCACCCCTCGGCGCAGGCGGCGATCGAGCCCGAGAATGGTTGTCAGTTCGCCCAGCGGGCTACGCACGAGCACTTCGTCGCCATCGGCGAGACTCCGCTCAGCGGCGTCCTCCGGGTTGACGTACGCGCGGTTGACCGATCCTCCGCGGGCGGTGTCGGGGTGGTGGGACGACGAGTTGAAGACATGCTGAACACGTCGTGGGATCAGGCGGAGGTCGAACTGGGGATCGGCCTGGATCTCGACACTCGGCGTTGCGAGCAGTTCGCTCATCATCATCTCGTTCCCGACATCCGCCCTTCCGGCGGTCTCGGGATCGGCGGGCTGGACCCGGCACTCTGGCGTGGGATACAGGGCACCACCTTCTGCCTGACGAACGACTTGGAGTGGGACTCTTGATCCTTCGGCCAAGATGTCTAACAGTTCGTCAGTGGTCGGCGCTGTCTTCATGTCCAGCGGCACTGGTTCCCTATTGGGCCTGTTGATGGCGAGTTGGAGTCCCATCTCGCGACCCACATCGTAAAAGAAGCGCCAGTCCTCGACCACCTCGCTCCCGGCGGGAGGTGCCACGACAGGTCGGGTGTACTGGGCATACGAGTCCGCGAGACCATATCCGATGGACAGTCCGGTCATCATGTCCATATGCTGCGTCATATCCGCCACCTCGAGTGGCATGGTCGGCGCGATCACGTAGTCCGCGACACGGGCGGTATTGGACATGTAGGGATCGACCTGCACGAGGAGATCGAGTTCTTCCAGTGCGTTGACCACGACGCGTTGTCCGGGCCATGCCGATGCCGGGTTTCCACCGCATGAGATCAGCGCGCGTACACGCGAATCATCATCGCGGGTGATTTCGGCGGGGAGGCCTGCGATAGGCGGACCGGCGGCGCTCGTAGTTAAACCCGAAGCGGTGAGGAATGGCTCGAACCCGGTGCCCTGCTTCGGCGGTGACATCTGCGCACGGTAAGTGGATGCCGGTTGGAGTGAGGGCGCGTTGCGCACCACCTCGCCTTCACGGGCGACATGTCCGCACAGTGTGTCGAGGCTGATCGCGAGATACTCGACGAGACTCCCTGGGCCCGACATGTTCGGTCCCGTGCCGACCGAGACGTAGCCTCGCCGCGACGCACCGAAAACCCGTGCGACCTCCACCAGGTCCTCCGCGCGGACATCGGCGATCTGTGCCACGACAGCAGGCGTGAAGCGAGACACCGTCTGCTGTAGTCGTTCCAATCCCTCTACGTGGCGGTTGACGAACGCTTCGTCGTAGAGCTTTTCGGCCAACACCACATTCAGTATTGCTGCCAGCATGGCCGCGTCGTGTCCTGGCAGGGGTTGTAGGTGCACGTCTGCACGTCGAGCCGTCTCGGTGTTGCGAGGATCTATCACCAGCAGGCGCATCCCTCGTTCACTCTGCTGACGAAGCCACAACGCGGGGTTGCCTCGAGGAGCACCTTGATAGGAAATCGGTGGGTTGATACCGAGAAGCAACGCGACTTCGGGATCCGAGTAACCCGACACGGGCGCCTGCCACCGACCGTGAAGGGCTTCGGCCACCTGCTTACCGGCTTTGTCGATCGTGGCTGGTCCGAAGCGCATTCGTGAGCCGATCGCGAGTCGAAGGGCGTCGAGCATTTTGCTGGTCGTCGCACTCGAGGTCGCCATCGTACCTGCGTAGAAAGCGATAGCATCTGGCCCGAAGTGCGTCCTGATGTAACTCAGGCGCGCGGCGATGTCTTTCACCGCAGTATCGAGCGGAGTTGGCGCATGCTCGCCATCGGCCCCCCGCTTCTACGAGTTCAGGAGCCTTCTGGGGTCCTGGAGTAGGACACCCTGCACTCGCCCTTTCAAACACGTATAGCCGTCGTACACGGCATTGTCACCGTGGCCTTTTATTGATTCCACGTGTTCGTTTAGGACAACAACGTCGAGGTCACACGCGTTGTAGCAGGCGCGGCAGTACGAACGTCTGACCTGTGCGCCCTGTTTGAGGACATTCGGTTCTTTAGACACTCGATCGTTCCTTTCAATACGCGCGCTGGCGAGTCAGGCCGGTGGAATCGAAGACTTTGTTCGCTTAGGTCGACGTGGCGCCGCGATTTCCAGATATAGGTACGAAACCGTCCCGTCTTCGAGGCGTCAGTGAGCTGGATCACGTCGCGCCACACAAGATTATCGACATGCATGTCGAAGCACAAGGCCAGATCCGACCGACGACCATGGACCAAGCGCACGGACCTCCCGATATGCGACTCGGCCGCACGCAAAACCGACTCAGATGTCGATAGCTCTATGATGGTGCAGTACTGCGTACAAATGTCGGCAACACCGAGCCCGCTGGTGCAGCGGTAGGCGTGCCGTTTCCTGATGAGGAGCCCGAGTTGGCGATCCCAAAAAGTGAGACCACCACGCGTGTGACCCGCGGCGGACACGTTCCCACCGGCGTGTCGGCGGACCGGCGGGTCAAGGCGGCAGAACGCATCACCAAAAAGTCCGAGATCACACGCCAGGCGCTCGTCGACGGTGCCCGCCAAGTCTTCGAGCGCGACGGATACATGGACGCACGGGTGACGGATATCGTCGCCCAGGCCGGCGTTTCACACGGCAGCTTCTATACCTACTTTCCATCAAAGCGCGAAGTGTTCCAAGAGGTAATACGGCAAGTAGACCTACTGATCAGAGAGGCCGTGGCCCACGCACCGGAGGACGTGCCCGGGCAGACAACAGCCAACCTCGAAAACGCCAACCGGCGTTACCTACGCACCCATCACCAGAATGCTCGAATACTGGCATTGATGGAGCAGGTCGCGACCGCCGATCCCGAAGTCGAGAAGTCCCGCCTCAGCGGTCGCGCGATGCACGTCAAACGCATCGAGCGGACAATTCTCGCACTTCAGAAACGCGGCTTGGCTTATACCGACATCGATCCACGCACCACCGCCGGCGCACTTGTCGCGATGTTGGCAAGCTACGCGCACTGGTCAACGCTCGACGACCCCTACGACGAGGATCTGACAGCCAAGACCCTGACCCAAATCTGGGTCAGAGCCATTGGCCTCCACGAGAAGTGAGCGGCGTCTAGCACCACTCCCGGACAGCGACCGCACAAAGTCTCATTGCTGTCCTGGCAGTAGCGCCAGGAAAAGCCCGTTCGCTTCAGCAAGAATCGTGTCGCCGTCCATAAGGCTGCCCGTCAAATACCGTTTGCGGCCCTTCTCTTCGACCACTCTTCCGAAGAGAGTGAGTTCGGTGTCAACGGGAGTGATGTGGCGGTAGTCGATCTCGAGGTGCACGGTTCGAGATCGAGAACGGCCCGAGTTCGCGAGCCCACCCAGCAACGAGTCAAACACCAGCGATACGGCCCCGCCGTGCGCAGCTCCGCCGCCACCGAGGTGGAATCGCCTGAATACAACCCGCGCTTGCACCTCGTCGGTATCTGAATGATCGAAGACAATCTCAGGGGTGAATGACTGTGCGCGCCCGGATACTTCAAGCACGCGGTTGAACAGTTGCCTGTCTTCACCGACCGCAAACGGGGCAATCATATCGACCATCCGCGCGAGTGCAGCTTCTATCTGATGACTGACGCCGGGCGGCGGCACGGAGCCGGCAACAGCGTCCTGGAACCTCCGCACAGCGTCGATCATCGAGGTGTACGCGTGACGGACGTCTGGATCATTCCGATATCCGTCCGCTGGCGCCTCTTCGAACCAGCGGAACGGGATCGATCCTTCAATGTCCGACTGCGGCACGGTTATCCGGTGATTCCGTCGAGCTCTATGCCGAGATCCTTGGCCAACTGACGGTGAAGATGCTGGCAGGGCTGCTCATTGCGTCCGTACAAGTAAGTACCGTCCGGCCAGGCCTCGGAGTTCTGCTGGATCGTGAGCTCCATGGGCCAGTCGTCGTTGACCGCAGCATCCTCAAGGATCTCCCAGCTCTTCGCCATCCGTCGCTGTCCCCGTTCGCTTGCGAGATGCTCGGCGTCCGCGAGGAAGCGAATTTGCGTTGTCGAGCGATTGGCATTGTGCGGATCGGGCCACACTGTCCATAGTTCGACGTGGTCCGGTGCTGCAATCACCATCGTGTTCGGGTATACGAACAGGTTGCAGCTGATCAGTTTCCACGCCGCCTCGATCTCTTCGCCTGCACGAATCAAGTCACCCATCTTCGTTCTCGGGCTGAAGACCTGGCCGTGACGGCCGTAGTCCTTCCACACGCTCGTATTGGTCTCGATCAACTTTCCGACACCCTCGGGGTGCAGGAACTTCGGATGCAGGACGTCGATCGCACCGTCGAGAACGACTTTCCAGTTGATGTCGAGAGTGAAGGACTTGTCGAGGTAGATTGCCGCGTCTTCGAGATCGAACGATGCCAACTGCTCGTTGACCTCAGGGCCGAGCCAGTCGGTGATGTTTCGCTCGGAATCGCTGGAGAAGTCCGCGAACAGGAACCCATGCTTTTCTTCGACCTTGAACAGATGCAGGCTGTTCCGGTCACGGTCAACATTGGTGTAGAACTTGTCGTAGGGGACTCCACGCAGACCTCCGCCGTCCCCGCTGTAGCTCCAACCATGGTATTTGCAGGTGAAAAATCGCTTACTCCCGCACTCGGCGTCCTCGACCCGCCCGCCGCGGTGCCGGCAGATGTTGACGTAGCCCGCAGCATGTCCGTTCGACTGGCGCGAGACGATCACTGGTATGCCCATGACCTCCCGGGTGATGAAGTTGCCGGGCTTGGCGATCTCAGAACTGCGCCCGATGATCACCGGGAGCCGTTTGAGGAGATCCCGCTCCAGCACTGCACGTTCCTCGCTGACGAAGTCCGAGATCGGAACTCGAAGTTCTTCGGCCGCCTGGTCGGTGGTGTCGTTGCGCAGATGAGTCGTGAGCTGTTCGGCGACTTCATGCTTGACTGAGGTCATTCGTCAATCCTTCTGGTGGTGGCCCGCAGGCTGAGCGGACCTAGTTGGGCAAAATGGCGCAGTGGAGAAGACCCCTAGAGCGCCGGCTGAGATCCACTTTTCGCTTTGTCCCGGCTGCCAGACAGTGCGACGGCGTCCGTCGGTAGCGCTTCGAACTTACGGCGCAAGGCGCCTTTCTCGATCTTTCCGGACAGAGTCCGTGGCAAGGGGCCACCGAAGCTCACCATTGCACGAGGCCGCTTGTAGTCAGCCAACTCCTGTTGGCATAGGAGGGCGAGCTCCTCTCTGTCGATCTGGGACGTATCCGGCACCACCATGAGTGGCACGTTTCCCCACTTTTGGTCGGCGACACCGATTACTGCGAGTTCGTCGACGTTCGTCAATCCCGAAAGAGCCCGTTCGATCTCAGCGGGGTAGATGTTCATTCCCCCGGAGATGATCAGGTCGTTTCGACGGTCGACGATCTTCACGTACCCGTCGGCGTCGACGAATCCGAGATCACCGGTACACAGCCATCCGTCGACCAGGGTGGATGCAGTTTCCTTGGGCAGGTTCAGATACGCCTTCATCACTGCCGGGCCCCGAAGAAGGACTTGGCCAACTTCGCCCACCTCGGCGGTGGTGGCGTCGGCGCGAGCGATCTTCACCTCGTGGAACAACATCGGCCGACCGGCGAAACCGGCCTTGGACCATGCCTCGTCGGGGTGCAGGATCAGAACGCACGCGCCCGAGATTTCGGTAAGGCCGTACGCCTGGATCAGTGGCACATTCTGTTCGTTCCATGCGCTCAGGAGCGCGGGCGACACGGGCGCTCCGCCAATCCAGACTCGTTTCAGACTCGACAGGTCTCGCTTGTCAAAGGTCGGAGACGCGAGCATCCGTTCCATGATGATCGGCACCGACGACATCGTCGTGATTTTGTGGCGCTCGATGTGATCGAGGGTCGACTCCGGATCGAACTCGCTGACGAGATATGAGGCGGCTCCGGCCATGAAACCGGTTTCCATGAACTTCGTCAGGCAACCGCTCGTGTAGACAAGCGGGTTGGTCACCAGCAGTCGATCGTCGGGAGTGAGTCCGTTGGGGATCACCTTCGCAATCCCGGCAGAGATCACCCCGGCATGTGTCACCAAGGCGCCCTTGGGAAACCCCGTGGTACCAGAGGAGTAGACCAGGAATGCCGTCGCATCGGGTTCGATGTCCATGTGGGGCGAACAAGAACCCTTAGAACGCAACGTATCCAAAGCAAGGACGTCGCCACCGTCGCGCGAGTAGATCGCGATCTCCGGTAGTTCCTCCGCGACCACGGACATACGGTCCAGGAACCGCTTTTCGGTGACGATGATCTTAGCCGCCGAATCCCGCAGCGGATGCGCCAACTCACGCCCGGTCCAGCGAATGTTCAACGGTGCGACGGTCCCGCCGACCTTGAGCGTGGCGAACAGAACCTCGACGAACTCGAGGCAGTTGGTGGTGACCAGTGCTACGACGTCACCCCTACCCACCCCCGCAGCGGCAAGGCCGGCAGACAACTCATCGGTACGCTGATCGAGTTCAGACCAGGTGTATTCGACACCCTCGCAATGCACCGCCACCTTCGCCGGTTGCCAGCGAGCCCAGAAACGAAGTACTTCCACCAAATTTTGATTCACACCATCACCTCATGACTTGTCGCTGCCGGGCGACCTAAATGTCCGTGCATCGCTTGCACTCGTGTCACTCGGTGTCTCGCGACGTGAGTTTGCAACGCGCGTGCGGAGCCGATCTCCCGCAAGCGAATCGTGGTCTTACCCCTGTAGGCTGAACTAGTTACGCGGCCTGGCCAGTGGCTGATTTCCGACCAGACGACTGCGAAGCAGGAACGCCTCGCGCTTTCGTTCTTTTCGATATCTATGTCGAGACTATAGGCGTCGGTCCTGCTGAACGTCAAGGGATTTGCGCCGCCGACCCGATTCATGACCATGAGTTGACCACCGGGAGAACATGGCGGACGAGGTTGTCATGGGCTTCACCGCTCGCACCCTCGCGCGAGAAATCTTCCGTAAAAAAGAACCGCGTGATGCCGAGGTCACGAAGAGTCTTCAATCGCTCCAGGCACTGTGCGGGTGAGCCTATGACGGCATTGCGTTCGGCAAACTCTCGCGTCAGGGTCTCGACGTGCTGTGCGTCTGTTCGCCCATGCGCAACCATGTCGTAGTTCCCATGAAGTTTCTCGAGTACCGCCGTGTCCGCCCCTGCACCGACACCAGTCACGGTTCCATTCATGACCGAGAATCGAGAGAAGCTCGCAAGCTTGCCCGCTGTGATCGCTGCGGCACGGTCGATGTCGTCGTGGACGGCGACGTTGATGAAGGCCGCCATCCTCAGAGTGTCCGGATCCAGGCCGGCGTCGACGCGGGCCTTCCTGGCAATATCGACTGCGCTTCCGATCCGACCGGGATCCGCGCCAACTGAAAAGGACACACCGTCGCCGAGTGTGGCACCCATCTGGATCATTCTCGGTCCGGTGGCTGCTATTCCGACCGGGACCTTCTTCTGCGAGGGCCGCAGCCACCGTAAGCTGCTGGCCTCGGGTTCCTGGCCGAGGCCGAGTTCGGAGATGCTGGGTTGTCCTGCCGGAACAAATGACGGGTCGAAGTCGACCTCGCCCCCCGAAAGATACGTCTGGAGAGCAGTGATGTAGCGACAGAAGGGCGCCACCTTCATTCCCGCGAAGCCGAGATGGGCCAGTGCCGAGTCGCCCCGGCCGATCTCCATGACCGCCCGGCCACCGGTTTCCGCCTGAAGCGTAGCCATGGCGCCGGCAAGCACAGCGGGGTGTCTTGTCACCGAGTTGGTCACGCCCGGCGAGATGAGTATCTGCTCGGTGCGTGCCGCACACATGGTCATCTCGACGATCAGTTCGGCCGCCAGATTCTGGGAGTCGGGTAGCAGTATTCCCGTCCACCCCTCCTCTTCTGAGCGAATCGCCTCTCGTGCAGCCACTTTCGGAAACGTCGGAAGCAGAGTCCATGTCTCAACAGACATAACGACCTCCCAGGTTGGTTGTTTTCGGAGCTGATGGACAGGCCTGGGTATCAGTCGGCCTCATTGGTGTGACAATTCACTCGCCGGCTTTCGCAGAGCATTCGAGAAGAAGGGGACGACTTCGTTGTCGAGTATCGTCCGTGCCCTCTCGGCCTCGACTGCATCTGCGCGGCGCCCGACCGGAAAGACTACGAACTTGCTGATACCGAGCTCTTCCAGTTCGCGCAGTCGCCGGACGCACTCTTCGGGCGTGCCCGCGATTCCGTGGGTCGCGACAAATCTGTCCGAGATACCAGCAGACTGATGTGACCCTGCGGTGCCGTGCCCATTCATGTCGTAGTTGCTGTGGATCGAAGACAACACTTTCTGTGAATCTGAATCCGCCGGACCGTTGACAACGCCGTGCATCACCGAGAACCTTGCCGTCGACGCCAAGACACCACGAATCAGTCTGCGCGCCACCGCGGGGTCGTCGTGTGCCACCACGTTGACGAATGCCCCGACCGGGCGTTCGCCCAGCGCGCGGACCGTTGTGACCGCCCAGTCGACCCGTTCCGGATCGGCGCCCACTGCAACCATCGCACGTTCGCCAACTCTGCTTGCAATAGCCAAAACCTTCGCACCGCTGCCGGTTATCTCTAGTGGAACGGCCGGATCTGATTCACGAAGCCAACCGAGGGAGCTATTCAGCGGATTGCCGGCCAGCCCGAGGCTGTCGATCGACGGCACCGAACCCACGAGGAACTGGTGGGCCTCTTCAAGGGTCAGTGGCTCTCGGTTGAGGTAGCGTCGGAGGGCTCGGACGTAACGTTCGAAGTACTTGAGTGTGGCCGGGCCTCCACCGATCTGGGCTGCCGAAGAGTCGCCCCGACCGATCGTCAGAGTCATCCGGCCGTTCGAGATCCGCTGCACGCTGGCCGCGGAGGCGGCGGCGAGAGCCGGATGACGAGTCGTCGGGTTGGAGACTCCGATACCGAGCCCGAGACGAGTGGTCGCGAGGGCTGCGACTGTCAGTGCCACGTAAGGTTCCGGCGAGCGATTCTGGGAGTCGGTGACATGCATCCCGTCCCATCCGTGCGACTCGACCGACTCGGCGATCTCCGCCATCCTTTCGAGGTCCTGGGACATCTCGATTGTCCATATTTCGGTCATGCGTGCTCCGATTGCGCCCGATTGTTCAGGATTGTCGTGGTGTCCGCACCCAGCATCGGTGCAAGGTGCGGCGAGAAGCCCTGTCCCCGAACCTTGATCGGGGTGCCGGTGAGCCGTAACGGTTCACCCCCCGGCCCCTCGACCTCGTAAATGTTGTCTCGAGCCAAGAAGTGGGGATCTGTTGCCAGTTCCGCATGAGAGTTCACGGGTAGCGCAGGGATGTCGTTGGCGAGAAAGACTTTCATCAGGTCTACGTAGCGTCGCTGTGCGAAGAACTCGATCAGTTGGGCATGAACAGTTCTGTCGGCCTCGCCCACCTCATCGGCGGATGCGTAAATCTCGATGAGGTCTGGCCGATCGACGACGTCACAGAAACGAAGCCAGTATTTCTCCTTGATCGCCTGGAACATGATTGTTCGACCGTCAGATGTCTCGTACGGCGTCAGGCGGGGCCAATATGTCATCTTGCCGTCGTCGGATGCGAAACCGGGTCGCGCCACAATCGAATCCGCGTTCAGTCCAGGGTCTACACCCGTCGGCAGCCAATGGGCCGCGCAGTCTGCTGCTGCGATCTCCACCATCGCTCCAAGCCCGGTTCGCTCGGCACGACGAACTGCAGCCGTCGTAGCCAGGGCTGCGTAGAGACCCATCGCGTACATCCCGACCGGCGTACCCGGCGACTCCGGAAGCGAGCCGTCCGCTCGCTTCAACAAACCGCCGAATCCGTCGTACGACGGTCCATGAGAACCCTGTGTATGGTAGTCGCCCCAACTCCCGAGTCCTGACAGAGAGCAGAAGACCAACCTAGGGTTGACCTTACGTAGCTCGTCGTATCCCAGTCCCAACCGCTCCAGGACGCCCGCCCGCATCCCTTCGATCACAACCTGGGCGTCGGCGGCCAGCTCCTTGAACGATGCAACCCCGCCCGGTGAGCCGAGATCGAGGGTGATGCTTCGCTTCCCACGATTCCAGCGCAGGTGCAAGAACCCGACGCCATTGGGTCCGCCCACCGCGTATGGTCCACTGAACCGGACGGGATCGCCCACATCGGGTGCTTCGATCTTGATGACCGACGCTCCCAGGTCCGCGAGGTGGCCACCGAGCGCGTCGGGGCCATACTGCGACACCTCGAGAACCGTGACGCCGTCCAAGAAGTCAAAACCTGGCAATATCTTCATCCTTTGGTATACGAGACGCAGCTAATGCATTGGTGGCGTCGAAATAATGAGGCCGTCGTGCCACCCGTCGCCCCGTGCGGTAATCGATCAGCTTTCGGCGCACCATTGCTACCTCAATGGCAATGACCGAGCGACTATATTGTTTGTGAGGCATGGGTTTTCGACCGCTCCGAGGAGTCCTGGTAGAGCCCCTCCATTCCCGGTGCGAGGTTGATCGTTTTGAGCTCGAAGAACGATTCAAATCCTTCTTGTCCCGAGTCACGCCCAATTCCGGACGCCTTGACGCCACCGAACGGCGCCCGGTTGTTGTAGACGTAGTTGTTGATCGAGAACGTTCCGGTACGAATGCTTGCGGCAACCTTCGCAGCGCGGTCGAGGTCTTCCGTGAACACCGCACCATGGAGGCCATAGTCGGAGTCGTTTGCCATTGCGATCGCGTCGGCCTCTGTGTCATAGGGAATGACGACGACCACCGGTCCGAAGATCTCTTCTCGCGCAATCCGCATGGAGTTGTCGACATCGGCGAACACGGTCGGTTCCACGAACCAGCCGGTGTCGAGGTCTGCAGGCCTGCGTCCTCCGGTGACCAACCTGGCGCCTTCCTTGATGCCCAATGCCACATACGATTCGACGCGATCGCGTTGACGCTCGGTGACCAGTGGCCCCAACGTGGTGGCGCTGTCGAAGGGGTCGCCGGTCTTCCAGTCGCCGGCAGCGGCGACGAGAGCTTGAACCACCTCGTCATATCGGCTGCGTGGCGCGAGCACTCGACTGAGCGCGACGCACACCTGACCTGAGTTCATGAAGCAACCTTTGGAGATCCCGGCTCTGAAGGTGTTGATGTCGGCGTCCTCGAGCACGATTGCGGCGGACTTGCCCCCGAGTTCGAGTTGAACGCCTTTGAGATTCTGGCCGCAGACCGACGCGATCGCGCGACCGGCAGCCGTCGAGCCCGTGAATGAGACCTTGTCGATCTCCGGACTGTCCACCAATGCCTGTCCGGTTGCCGCTCCACCTGTCACGACGTTCAGAACGCCGTCCGGCAGGCCGGCCGCTTGTAGCGCGTCGACCAAGGGTGCGACGTCGAACGGGGTTTCGGGCGCAGGCTTGAAGACGACTGCACATCCAGCGAGGATTGGGGTGACGATCTTGTTGACCGCCATCGCGAACGGCCCGTTCCACGGCGCGATGGAGGCGACAACTCCGACCGGTTCTCTCACAACCGCAGTGCTCCCGCCATCGGATCTGACGTCCTGCAGTTTGGTCCTGAAGGCAAGCTCGCACAGGAAATGCATCGAATCCACGGTGCGGGTCTGGATGGCGGTCGACAGCGTGATCGGCACACCCATTTCGGACGTCACCAGGGCCGATATCTCGTCGATACGTTGCGTAAGGGTGTCCGCTGCCCGAGTCACCACCGCTACTCGTTCGGACATTTCCAGATGCCGCCAACTTCCATGGTCGAAAGCGTTCCGCGCCGCAGCGACCGCGGCCGCGACGTCGTCAGCAGTCGCGTCCGCAGCAACGCCGATTTCCAACCCTGTCGACGGACTGATCACCGAGATCACGTCAGTTCCCTGGGACGATCTCCACTTGCCATCTATGAACAACGAGTCTGTGGGCATACGGCTCCCCTTCGCGAGAGATGGTGGCGAGACGTCGATTTCGCTGGCACCACCGAAACAGAATCTTTTCGACACTGATGTCGATTTCGTATGCTACACGTCACACCTGCGCGCCGCAACGGTCCACATCACCTGGCGACGACCGCTGAGCACGACGCATCGCGAGCCATCTGAGCGCCGACGGCCGCTGATCGGGCGTTCGCGCGCATCAACGATCTGCAGTCCCCGCTCAACTCGGTGGGTCACAACCGATCCGCTCGCGCGCACTATCGATTCTCACCCGGACCCGGATGACTTCAACGACCAGGTCTCACGGAGAGGACGTCGACATGAAGACTCAATATCATTCATTCACAAGTCATTTGGTGTCGCCGCCAAATCCGACGGCTCTCTGCGACGACTGACGACACAGCAGTAACAGCAGAGCGTGGCAGTGATGGCCGTCGAGATTCTACAAAATTGTGTCTTGCGCCACACATGCATCGATGCTAGCTTTCCCGTAGTCGACATATATGTCGATAAATTAAGCCGCCTCCGGTGCACCCAATCCTGGGTAGTCGGCACGCATGGAATCGCTTGTCGGAGCAGCAATCCGAGGGCTCCGGCTGATGTGTATCACCATGAACGAAAGGGCTCTGGATGTTCAGTCACAAGGCTTGGCGGCGAGGAAAACTCGCCGCGACCGGCCTACTATTGACGACGTCATTAATTCTCACCGCCTGTGGGGGCTCTTCAGACGACGGCGGTTCTGACACAGCCGCGCCGTCGGGCTCTTCGGACACCTCCGCCGAGGTTGCGAAGGCCGAGGCTCTCGTAAAGGAATACTCGACCCCTCCCACCGGTATCGGCGTCGACACCCCGCTCACCTCCGCGCCGGCCAAGGGCAAGACCTTTGTCTGGATGCAATGCGAAGCACCGCAGTGCTCCATCATCACGACTTTCATGAAAGAGGCGATCGCGGCCGTCGGCTGGAACCTCAAAGTTCTGAACTTCGAAGCCGCCAACCCGGCAACCCTCGTCAGCGGCCTGAAGCAGGCACTGCAGGAGAAGCCGGTCGCTGTCGGGTTCGTCGCTCTCCCCTACGCCGTCTGGCAGGGCGTCATTCCAGATTACGAGAAAGCCGGAGTCGCCCTCATACCGCAAAACGTCGGTGAAGTTCCTCTCAGCGCGACCGTTCCTGCCAATATCGGTGGCCCCGACGCCACCGCGAAGGGCGCAGAAATCCTCGCGCAGTGGTTCATCGCAGACTCCAAAGGCAAAGGCAAAGCCCTACTGTTCAGTACCCCCGAGATCGGTACCAGCACGGTCTACCGCGATGCCTTTGTAAAGACCGTCGAAGCCGGCTGCGCTGAATGCGAGGTGAAGGATCTCAAGCTTCCGTACGCCGACGTGGTGGCAGGTAAGGCATCCAGCTCCATCATCTCCTCGTTACAGCAGGACCCGGCAATCAAATACGTGATCTCACACAATCAGGTCAGCACCGCCGGAACACCCGAGGCCCTGAAGGCCGCCGGCCTGACGGATGTGAAGTTGGCGGGTGGATCTGCTCAAAAGGCTGAAGAGGCTGCGGTCAATTCAGGTCAGCTCGCGGCTGTGACTCCAACGTCACTCAACTTCACGACATGGCTGGTTGTCGATGCCGCGCTGCGGTTCTCGCTCGGAATGGAGCAGCCCAAAGACGTGCAGATCAACAAGATGCTGATCACCAAAGCCAGCAACGTGACACCTTCCGATTCGTTCGACTATCCGGCCGATTGGGAAGAACAGTTCAAGACGTTGTGGAAGGTCAGCTGAGTCCGGTGACTACCTTGCCTCGCGATGACGTTACTGCCCCGAATCTGCAAATCACCGGGGTACGCAAGACCTTCGCCGGGACTGTTGCTCTCGCCGGTGTGGACCTCACAGTCCGCGCCGGCGAGGTGCACGCACTCTTGGGTGAAAACGGTTCCGGGAAATCAACGCTGATCAAAATCCTGTCTGGATTCCACAAACCCGATGCAGGCGGTCAGATCACGATCAGCGGAACGGAGCTGCCGTTCGGCAACCCGGCGGCATCCCATCGGCTCGGCGCGCGATTCGTCCATCAAGACCTCGGACTCATCGCCACCTCATCGGTCGCCGACAACCTGTGCCTCGGCACCAAGTTCCCGACGCGTCTGGGAACCATCGGTGCCCGCACCCTGCGCCGAACTGCCAGTGAACTTCTGGCGGTCGCCGGACTCGACGACGTCGACCCTGACTCGCCGATATCTGCATTGTCACCGGCGCTGCGCACAGGTGTTGCGGTGGCCAGGGCACTACGGGCAGATCCGTCGGCCCCCGCCCGCGTTCTGGTCCTCGATGAACCGACCGCCACGCTTCCCGACAGCGATGTCGACAAACTACTCGCCACAGTGCGCGCGGTCGCAAGCCGCGGCGTAGCGGTCATCTACGTGACCCACCGCATTGACGAGATCTTCGATCTCGCTCACGAAGTGACGGTGCTTCGCGACGGACGCAAGATCGCCGAACGGCCGGTGGCCGGCCTCACCCGACCTGATCTGGTGGGCCTCTTGGTGGGTGAGGAGTTCGCTCGCACGAGCCGCGCTGCGACCGCAACCTTCGATGATGACGGCGAGACTGTACTCTCCGTGAAAAATCTTGTAGCCGAACATATCCACGATCTGAGCGTCGACATCCGGTCACATCAGATCACCGGGATCGCCGGGATCACAGGATCCGGGCGCGAGGGTGCACTCGCGGCGGTCTTCGGTGCGACACCTCGCGACGGCGGTACGGTGACGGTCGACGGAAAAGCGGTGCCAAAGTCCAACACTCGAAGCGCCATTCGAGCCGGCACCGCATTCGTACCGTCCGATCGCAAAAACCTGGGTGCCCTGATGACGCTCACGGCTCGCGAGAATTTGACGCTTCTTGACCTTGCTCCCTTCTGGAATCGCTTCATGATCCGGCGCAACAAGGAGGACGCCGAGGTCAGCTCATGGTTCAAGCAACTCGACGTGCGCCCCGCCGACGGAGCCGAGATGCCCATGGCGAGCTTCAGCGGCGGCAATCAGCAAAAGGTCGTACTCGCCAAATGGTTACGGCGCCGACCTCGCCTGCTTCTGCTCGACGAGCCCACACAGGGTGTCGATCTGGCAGCCAAGGAGGCAATCCACCAGCAGCTGTTGCATGCTGCACTCGACGGCGCCGCAGTTGTCGTCAGCTGTTCCGACACTGACGAACTCGCCGCCCTCTGTCATCGAGTTCTGGTCCTGCGACGAGGACGTCTCGTTGCTGACATCGAAGCCAAAAATATATCTCCCGAACGTATTTCGCGTCTCATACACGATGGTGGTGCTATCTCATGACCCGACCGACAAAACTTCCGTCACTCGGATTCAATCGCTTCAGCGGCCTCTACTTGTGGGCCATATTCATCATCACTTTCGCCATTTGGGTCCCCGACCTGTTCCTGACTACGGTGACACTGCACACCGTGGCAGATAGCCAAGCCGTCGCCGCGATGCTGGGTATCGCGATCGCCATCCCATTGGCCGCGGGCACATTCGACCTCTCGGTCGGCGCCGTGGTCGGGTTCTCGGCGATCGTCGTCACGGCCTTGCAGTCCAACCACGGATGGGGAGTGTGGTCCTCGATTGCAGTGGCGGTGGGCCTTTCTCTGGTGATTGGCGCTCTCAACGGCTTGGTCGTTGTGGTCTTCAAGGTGAACTCTTTCATCGCAACGTTGGGCAGCTCATCCATCGTCGGCGCCTTCATCGTCATCGCTGCCGGTGAATCTCAGCCGCTGCCGCCTGTCTCGGAGACATGGAACAACCTGACGCAGGTCCAGTTCGCCGGTGGATTCCAGATCATCGTTTTATACCTTCTCGTGCTAGCCCTCATCGTCTGGTGGGTGTTGGCGAAGACGCCCGTCGGGCGTTACCTCTACGCAATCGGCGGCAATCCCGAAGCCGCTCGCCTCTCCGGCGTCAACGTCGGTGGGTGGACGTGGATGTCGCTGATCGCGTCTGCTGGGATCAGCGGCGCGGCGGGGGTTCTCTACGCGTCGCAGAACGGTCCATCCCTGACCTTTGGACCGGCCCTGCTGTTGCCTGCATTCTCTGCGGCATTCTTGGGATCCACGCAGTTCACACCGGGCCGTGTCAACATCTGGGGCACCCTGCTGGCGGTGTACGTGCTCGCGACCGGCGTGAAGGGCCTTCAGCTGGTCACCGGCGTGCAGTGGCTCCCCGCGATGTTCAACGGAGTCGCCCTCATCGCGGCCGTCGCCTTCGCCGGATGGGCGGCACGCAAGACAATCCGTCGTGAGCGACCTGAGAGCGACGCAGCACACCCAAACACGCTCCATCCCGATCCTGACGACAGTCTTCGAGAACGGGAGCCGTCCACAACGGCAGCAGCCAAACAACCGTAGACGTCCCGTAACAGAGTTGAGGCCGCCGGTAATCCCTTGTCATGGGGGGATTGCCGGCGGCGTCTCGAACTGGCAGGGCAGTCGCCGCGGTACAGCGGCACACAGAATGCGAGGAATGCGCTGTGGCGATACCGCAGAACGGGAGTGAGAGTCGCGTGACCCGGGGTGGACACATTCCCACCGGGGTCTCGGCCGATCGACGAATCAAGGCAGCAGAACGCATCACCAAGAAGTCGGAGGCCACACACCAGTCCCTCGTCGACGGTGCTCGTGCGGTGTTCGATCGCGACGGATACATGGACGCCCGTGTATCGGACATCGTTGCCGAGGCCGGGGTGTCCCACGGGACGTTCTACACCTATTTCCGGTCCAAAAGTGAAGTCTTTCAAGAGGTCGTGCGCCAGGTCGATGATCTAATCAAGGAAGCTGTAGCCCAGGCACCGGAAGACGTGCCCGGGCACACGGCGGCGAATCTGGAGAAGGCCAATCGTCGCTATTTGCGAACGCATCACCAGCATGCGCGAATCCTCGCGCTGATGGAGCAGGTCGCTACGGCCGATCCAGACGTTCAGGCATTTCGTTTGAGCGGACGTGCACTACACGTGACGCGCATCGAGCGGATCATCCGTGCGCTGCAGGACCGCGGGCTGGCTTACACCGATATCGACCCACGAACGACCGCTGGAGCCCTCGTCGCGATGCTGGCCAGCTACGCACACTGGTCGACGTTCGACGAGCCCTACGACGAAGATCTCACCACCCACACGCTGACTCAGATCTGGATTCGCGCTATCTTGATGAGTGACGAATAGTCCACTCCCCCAATTGAAAGGCAGTAGCACATGGCTGTCGAGTCGGCTCCTCAGAAGTGGCAACACGATGACGCACTACCGGCGCGCAGCGCACTGGTCACGGGCGCATCACGCGGAATCGGCCTGGAAATTGCTCGACGATTGGCAGGCGAAGGATTCGACCTCACCATCTCCGCACGTCGAGAAGCGGGGCTTCTTGAGGCTGTAGAGATACTGCGGACCGAAGGTAGCGGCACCGTTCATGCGGTGGTCGCGAACCTCGCTACGGCGACGGAGGTGCCCGGCCTCGTCGATGAGCACGAGCGCCGGTTCGGCGATCTCGACCTTCTCGTCATGAACGCGGGAGTTGCCGCAGCAGGCACGGTCGGGGAAATGTCGATGAAGAACTACGACCTGGTCATGAACGTGAATCTTAGGTCTCAGTTTCTCATTGTCCAACGAGCACTTCCTCTGCTGCGCAAAGCATCTGCACGCAATCCCGCCACGGGAGCACGGATCGTGGCGCTGGCATCGATCACCGGAGTGGCCGCCGAGTCAACGTTGTCGGCCTATGGAGCAAGCAAGGCCGGTCTGATCTCACTGTGTGAAGCCGTGTCTCTGGAAGAATCAGACAACGGCGTGAGCGCCACCGCACTGTCGCCAGGCTTCGTGGCCACTGACATGACCGCACAGATGCCCGACAGTGTCGAGCCGGACACGATGTTGCAGTCATCCGATGTCGCCGAAATGGTCGTTGCACTGACACGGATGTCTGCTAAAGCTGTGGTCCCGAACATTGTCATCTCCCGTGCTGGGCCTGCCATCTGGCGGGCCTGAGCCGCCGACCCCTTCAGGGACCGACTGCCCTGGTCCAGCAGTGCCCAGACGCCATAAGGCAGCGTTCTCGACCGACTCCATCGAGAACGCTGCCAGCATCGCTTCGACCCTAGCCTCGATCTTTCGTGTGGCGACGCTGCGTGATGGTTGAGCCCGGATGGGTGGTCTGAGGGCCGATTTCCGGGGTCGGGCCGTGTGTGGGTGCCCGAGCGTCGGTGGGCGTCGGGGTTCACGGCCCCGAGGTGGGTGT
>NZ_JBNCLY010000038.1:0-18638 GCF_049844915.1 Gordonia sp. DT30
CAAGACCGCCGAAGAGATACTCGAATCCCTCGGCAGACTTCTAAAACGAATTAACGGCGCGGGACACTAGCGGCCCGGCGCGCGTCGGGCCCGGCTCACACCTCGGACAGATCCACCGATCGGGTCTCCGACACCGACCACAACGCGATCAGGGTGAGCAACCCGGCGACCGCGAGGTACACCCCCACCCAGAACACGCCGTAATCGGCGACCACCCAGGTCGCGATGAACGGTGCGACCGCCGCACCGAGGATGGAGGCGACATTGTAGGAGATGCCCGATCCGGTGTAGCGCACATTCGTCGGGAACAGTTCGGGCAGAATCGCACTCATCGGCCCGAAGGTCAGGCCCATCAGCGCCATGCCCAGGATGAGCAACACCAGCATCATGCTGTCGGTCACCGACGACGGGTTCAGCAGCCAGCCGAAGCAGAAACCGAAGACGATGATGGCCGCGGTGATGATCAGCAGCACCGGCCGGCGGCCGTACCGGTCGGCGAGCAGCCCGGAGATCGGTACGCAGCCGGCGAAGAAGAGCACCGAGATGAGCTGGAGGCCGAGGAAGTCGACGTAACTTATGGACAGTTTCACCCCCGACGCGTCGGTCACCTTGCCGGTGCCGTACGACGTCGTCCAGGTGGTGACGATGTAGAACAGCGTGTAGGTGGCCAGCATGATGAACGTGCCGGCGATCAGTGGCCGCCAACTGGTCTTGAGCACCTCGGCGAGCGGCGCGCGAACCTTCTTGCCCTCTTTGACGGCGCGGGCGAATACCGGTGTCTCGGTGAGCTTCAGCCGCACGTAGAGCCCGATGACGACCATCACCGAGCTGGCCAGGAACGGGATGCGCCAGCCCCACGTGAGGAAGGCATGGTTGGAGGTCGCGGTCTTGGCGTCGAAGTCCAGACCCACCATCAGCAGCAAGAAGGTGGCGTTGGCGACGAAGAAACCGATCGGCGCCCCGAGTTGCGGCCACATCGCCGCCCACGCCCGCTTGCCCTTCGCCGCGGTCTCGGTCGCGAGCAGCGCCGCCCCCGACCATTCGCCGCCGAGCCCGAGTCCCTGGCAGAACCGCAGCAGCGCAAGCAATGCCGGTGCGCCGTAGCCGATCGACCCGTACGTCGGCAGCAGGCCGATCGCGAAGGTCGCGATCCCCATCGTCAGCAGCGAGGCCACCAGTGTCGCCTTGCGGCCGATCCGATCGCCGAAGTGGCCGAACAGGACCGACCCGATCGGACGTGCCACGAACGCCAGCCCGAACGTCGCGAACGACGACAGCAGCGCGGCGGTGTCGTTGCCCTTCGGGAAGAACAGCGTCGGGAACACCAGCACCGCGGCCGTCGCGTAGATGTAGAAATCGAAGAACTCGATGCTCGTACCGACCATCGACGCGATGATGATTCGGCCGCGCGGCACCGATGGGCTCGCGGGATCGGCGGCGGGGAGGGTGGACTCACTCACCGCGCAGACGTTACGCCCCCGGCCGATCCCCGCAGTTACGCCGGGTCAGCTGCCCCGCCGGATCCATTCCTCCAGGTGCGGCGCCTCGTCGGCGACGGTGGTGCCGCCGCCGTGGCCGGTGTAGACCTTGGTCGCCGGGTCGAGGGTGAAGATCTTGTCGCGGATGGACTCGATGATCGTCGGGAAGCTCGAGAACGAGCGTCCCGTCGCACCCGGGCCGCCCTGGAACAGGGTGTCGCCGCTGAACAGCACTCCCGCCTCAGGCACGTGGATGACCGACGACCCGGGTGAATGTCCCGGCGTGTTGAGCACCGTCAGTGCCGTGCCGGCCACCTCGATCTGCTGGCCGTCGGCGAGATCCTGGTGTGCGACACCGGGATGCGTGTCGTTCCAGAGCATGTCGTCGCCGGGATGCAGCAGGATCGGCGCGCCGGTCTGTGCCGATAGTTCCGGCGCGACGGTGATGTGGTCATTGTGCCCGTGCGTCAACAGGATTGCGCGTACGGTCCGATCGCCCACGGTGTCGAGGATCGGCGCCGCCGAATGTGCGGCGTCGATGATGACGACCTCGTCGTCGTCGCCGACGATCCAGATGTTGTTGTCGACGTCCCACGTTCCGCCGTCGAGGCTGAAGGTGCCCGAGGTGACGACCTTGTCGATCTTCAGCGCCATCAGAATTCCACCACCGAGCGCAGCACCTTGCCGGCCTCCATCGCGGAGAACGCCGACTCGACGTCGCCGAGTCCGACGCGTTCGGTGACGAACTTGTCCAGCGGCAGCCGTCCCTGCTCGTAGAGGTCGATGAGCATCGGGAAGTCCCGCTCGGGCAGAGCGTCGCCGTACCAGGACGACTTCAATGCCCCACCGCGAGAGAAGAAGTCGACCAATGGCAGCTCGAGTGTCATCTCGGGGGTCGGCACGCCGACGAGCACCACGGTGCCGGCGAGATCGCGGGCGTAGAACGCCTGCTTGTAGGTTTCGGGGCGGCCGACCGCGTCGATGATGACGTCGACGCCGTTGCCGTCGGTGAGATCCTGCACGGCGGTCACCACGTCGTCGGTCTCGGCGCCGTTGATGGTGTGGGTGGCGCCGAGTTCGGTGGCCCACTTCAGTTTTGCCGGATCGCGGTCGATGGCGACGATCGTGGTCGCACCGGCGAGGCGGGCACCGGCAATGGCGGCGTCACCGACACCGCCGCAGCCGATCACGGCCACCGAATCGCCGCGTCCGACGTTGCCGGTGTTCATCGCCGCACCCAGACCGGCCATCACACCGCAGCCGAGCAGCCCGGCGACGGCCGGGTCGGTCTCGGGATTGACCTTGGTGCACTGCAATTCGTGGATGAGCGTCTTCTCGACGAACGCACCGATGCCCAGCGCCGCGGTGAGTTCGGTGCCGTCGGTGAGTGCCATCGGCTTCGACGCGTTGAAGGTGTCGAAGCAGTACCACGGCCGGCCCCGCTTACACGCACGGCATTCCCCGCAGACCGCGCGCCAGTTGAGGACGACGAAGTCGCCGACCTCGACGTGGCTGACCTCCGACCCGACGGTCTCGACGATCCCGGCGGCCTCGTGGCCGAGCAGGAAGGGGTATTCGTCATTGATGCCGCCCTGTTTGTAGGCGAGATCGGTGTGGCAGACGCCGCACGCCTGGATCTTCACGATCACGTCCCGCGGGCCCGGGTCCGGGATCACCACGTCGACGATTTCCGTCGCCGCGCCCTTGCTCCGCGAGATGACTCCCTTGACCGTCTGCTCCGACATATCTGTTTCTCTGTCCTTTCCGTGTCGTCCCGGTGGGGTCCGACTCTCGGTGCGCACAACCCCGGACTGCGTATGCACAGTCCGGTACACCTCTCAGTCTCGCGGCGCCGGCACACACATGCAGCCACTCGAATGGATGGTTCTACCTAGACGAAAGTACTGCGCTCGATCGGCCGGTGCGACCGTGCTCGCTCACCTCGCCTGCTCACCGGCAACGATCCCCGCCCGCGCCCCGAGCAGCCCGGCCTCCCCGCGGTTGGTGACCTGCAACTTCTGCAGGATCGAGGTGACATGGAACTTGATGGTGCTCTCACTGACCCCGAGTTCGGCGGCGATCACCTTGTTGCGCCGCCCCAACGCCAGGTGGCCGAGCACCTCGACCTCCCGCGGATTCAGTGACGACAGCAGGTCTGATGTGCGCCGAGACCCGGCTGCCCCATCCGCCGATGGTCTCGACCTCGAGCCGACCGTCGAGCGCCTGCAGACGACCGGCCAGCTGGCGGCGCAGCGAATCTCCGTCGAGTTCCCCGCTGCCCTGGTCACGGACGTCGACGACGAGGTCGTCGTCCACACAGTCCCAGGCGACACGGATACGGTGCGAGTGCTGCTGCGAGGCCACGGCGACCGCGACCGCCCGCACGACCGCGCGCGCCGCATGCGCGATCTCACCGGGCAGCGAACGGCCGTCGGCAACGGGCCGGACGTAGTCGACGTCGGCGCCGAGGTGACGCAGCACCGGTTCGAGCTCGGCCTGCAGCCGGCCGAAAGCGGTGGTCACCGCCTCGGTGGCCAGTGTGCGATCGGTGTCGCCGACGGTCCGCAGCGCGATGAGTGCCGACGACGCGGTCTCCGCGGCGGTCGAGCGGGCGGTCCGATCGTCGAGGTCCCGTGAACGCAGGGTCCCGAGGATCGAGCCGAGCGTGTCCTCATGGGTCTCGGTCAGTTGCCGGATGGTGCGTGCGCGCTCACTCGACGCTGCCCGCGACTCGGCCAGATAGTCGGGGCTCGCCTGCGCGACCTGCTGGCGGATGGACACCGCGACGATGGCGAACCAGGCCCGCAGCATCTCGGGCGCCGCCGTGGGCGCCCGTCCGGGAACCAGCACGAGCAGCGTGTCGGTCTCGTCGCGGGCCGCCCGGATCCGGCGCTCAGCGCCCGCGAGAACTGCACTGCGCTGCACCACCTCACCGACCTGGGTGGCGTCCTTGACGGCATCGAGTTCGGCGACGGTGACGCGGTCGACGATGTCGGCATCACCGGCGACCTTGCGCGGGCGGCCCGTGCACTCGCGGGTGAAGATGACCAGCGCATCGTGCGGGGCCTGCGCCATCAGGAACCGCGAGAATCGCACCGCGATCTCCGGCAGCGGGCCGTCGACGACCGCACGTAACTGCAGCAAGGCGCCGGGATCGTTCGTCACGAGCCCATTGTCACGGTGCGACTCAGGTGTGCGACGCGCGGTATCACTTGAGGGCGGCGCGCAACTGGGCCTTCGTCATCGACGAGTAGCCCTTGACCCCCTCGGCCTTTGCCGCTGCACGGAGGTCGGCGACCTTCGATCCGCCTTTCGCCTTCGCTCCGCCCTTCGCGGGCGCGGACTTCTTCTTCCCCGGCGACTTCGGACCCGACGCCTTCTTTGTGCCCGACGCCTTCTTTGTCGATGCGCTCTTTGTCCCCGAGGCCTTTGTCGACGTCTTCTTCGCGGGAGCGTTCTTGGTCTGGGTCTTCTTCGCCTCGGTCTTCTTCCCCGAAGGCTTTTTGTCGCGGGCCTTCTTGTCGGGGGTCTTCTTCTCCCCGGGAGTTTTGCCCGACCCGCCGGGCTTCTTCCCGTCGAGCTTGGCCCCGCCGACACCGACGGCCGCGAGCACGTCGTCTTGGGCGCGGCCGACCCGCTCGCGGGCGGCCTTCTCCAGTTGGGAGACCTGTTTGGTGAGTCGTCCGATCTGGGCGTCGAGGCGCCTGATCGCTTTCTTTTTTCCGCCGCCGTCCTTCTTGCCCACGCCGCTGTCCTCCTGTGCCGTAGTCAGTTGACATCTTTCTGCAACCGGCATACCCCGTCGGAGTGATGGTTACACCTCCGTTCGGATTTTCGACCGGCCGGTCGCGCGACGACCTGTCGGCCCGGTGCGCTCGGCGTAACGTTGTCGGCACCGAAAGGAGACAGCCATGCCGAACAAGGATCCTGGCCCATCGGTCAAGGACGACGAACTCTATGAAAAGCTGCGTGACGAGGGCAATTCCAAGCAGAAGTCCGCGCGGATCGCGAATGCCGCTGCGAACAAGGGGCGTTCGTCGGTCGGCTCCAAAGGCGGCCATTCCGGCTCGTACGAGGACTGGACCGTCGACGAGTTGCGCTCTCGTGCAAAGGAACTCGACGTCTCGGGCTATTCGTCGATGAAGAAGGACGACCTCATCGAGGCGCTGCGCAACAGCTGAGCTCTCACGGCAGCACCCCCGAACGTCGTGCGATCGTCACTGCCTCCAATCGGCTTGTGGCACCGAGCTTTCGCATCGCGCACTTCAGGTAGCCCTTCGCGGTCTGTAGCCCGATGCCGAGCGATGCCGCGATGCGCGCATTGGGATAGCCGAGTGCGGCGAGCGCCAGCACATCCTGTTCGCGGCGTGTCAGCGCGACGGGTGCGCGATCCGGGCGGGGATCGGCGTCGAGAAGTCCGTCGGTGATCTTGCCGATCGCGGCGGCGACCTCGGCGTCGTCGACCGAGTCCGCGAGTCCCCGCAGCCGGGCGTACGCCTCGATCAGTCGGATACGCAGGGCCTCGGCCCCGGGCTGCACGGCCACGGCCTCGACGGAGGCCCGCGTGGCGACGATCTGCTGCTCCAGGGTGCGCGCCTCTCCGGCCAGGGCGTCGAGGGCGCGGTCGCCGAGCCGATCGTCGCTGTGTAGTGCCCCGTAGATCACCGCGACCGGGACCCCGTCGACGATGACCGGTGCCGCCGCCATCGCGCGCAGACCCTCGGTCGCGATGACGGCGTTGTAGCGGTGCGTGATCTGCGGGGTCGCGAGGTAGTCGTCGACGACCATCGGCCGGTTCATGGCCACCACCTTGCCGCCGAGACCGTGCCCGACGTCGACGGCCACACCGTCGAGTGCACCGACGGTGTGGCCGACGAACTGCGTCAACCGCAGTCCGCGGCCGTATTGGACCACTCCCCCGAAAGCCAGCGTGACCCCACTGGACTTGCGTAGACGACGCAACGCGTCGGTGACCGGCGCGGCGAGCGACTCGGGCATCGGAGGTCACCTCCTCGTGTTGTTCCGACCCCTCTTCGGGGGGTGGCACATGCCGTCGGCGGGGTCCGACAATGGCGTGCGAATGTGATCCAGCTTACTCACGAGGCTCAGGTGAAATCATGACCCCAACCGCTCCCACGCACTCCTCCGTCGATGCCGAGGTGGCCGCGCTGCTGGCCGAGTACGGCGCCGACGATGCGGATGCCGCAGCGCTGCTCGTCGACCGCCACGACCCCGATGCCATCGCGTTCCGCACCGTCGGGACCGACGGCGACGAGCTCGTCGTCACGGCGGTGACCTACGGGGAGCTCGCCGCGCGCTCCCGCAGGCTGGCGACCGGCTTGGCCGGTCTCGGTGTGGAGCGCGGCTCGCGGGTGGGCGTGTTGATGGGCAAACGCACCGAAATCGTCGTCACCCTGCTCGCGCTCGCACGCCTCGGCGCGGTGTACATACCGCTGTTCACCGCATTCGCCACGCCGGCCATCGAGATGCGGCTGCGGGGCGGCGGCGCCGAGGTGGTGGTGACCGAGGCGAGTCAGGTCGGCAAACTCGAGGGGATCGGCGGGCTCACCACTGTGGTGGCCGGCGCCGGGAGCGAAGCGAGCGGGCCGAATGGGCCCGGCGCCGGGAGCGGGCCGGGTGTCGTGGATTTCGACGATCTGGTCGCGCGCAGCGATCCGTGGGAGTCGTCGGTCGCCGTCGGCGGCGACGGTCATCTGATCTTGTTGTTCACCAGCGGCACCACCGGCGCTCCCAAGGGGGTGCCGGTGCCGGTGCGCGCGCTGGCCGCCTTCGTCGCGTATATGCGGTTCGGACTCGACGTGTCCGCGGACGACGTGTTCTGGAACGCCGCCGACCCGGGGTGGGCGTACGGGTTGTACTACGGAATTCTCGGTCCGTTGGCGATCGGACGCCCGAACCTCTTGCTGCAGGCCGGTTTCACGCCGGAGCTGACCGCCCGCGTTCTGCGCGAGCTCGGCGTCACCAACTTCGCCGCCGCGCCGACCGTCTATCGGTCGCTCAGCAAAAGCACTGCGGTCCAGGGTTTCTCGCTTCGGCACGCATCGTCGGCGGGTGAGCCGTTGACGCCGGACGTGATCGAGTGGGCCACGGGCGCGTTGGGCACCGAGGTCCGGGATCACTATGGGCAGACCGAACACGGCATGTTCATCAACAATCATTGGGCGCCGGGGATTTTCGAGCCAGGGGTCGTCGAGACGCTGATCCCCGGGTCGATGGGCCGGCCGATGCCCGGTTTCGCCACCGGCATCGTCGACGGGCAGATCGCGATCGACGTGCCGGCCAGTCCGGCGATGTGGTTCACCGGTTATCTCGATGCCCCGGAGAAGACCGCGGCCCGGTTCTCCGAGGACGGCCGGTGGTATCTGACCGGCGACACCGGCCGCTGCGACGAGGACGGCAACTACTTCTTCACCGCCCGCGACGACGACGTGATCATCATGGCCGGTTACCGCATCGGACCGTTCGACGTCGAGAGCGTGCTGATCACTCACCCGTCGGTCGTCGACGTGGCCGTGGTCGGCCGCCCCGATGACTTGCGCGGGGAGGTCCTCGAGGCCTTCGTCGTTCTCGCCGACGGCGTCGTCGGCGACGGCGCTCTCGAGGAGCAGTTGCAGCAACTGGTCAAGACGGGCTTCGCCGCGCACGCCTATCCGCGGACGGTACATTTCGTGGACGCGCTGCCGAAGACACCGAGCGGCAAGATCCAGCGATTCGTCCTGCGGCAGAGGTGATTCGGCGACGCCGGTCAGGCCCCCGACACCAGGCGCCGCACCGACGCGGGGATCTCGGTGCCTGTCGCGGGTACCGGATCGTCGTAGACGGTGCGAACGGGGATGACGCCGGTCCATTCGTCGGAGTCCGTCCCGGGTCCACCGGTGCGCGCCTTGGCCACCCACTGGCCGTCGACGATCGGTAGCCGGAGTACGAGGGTGGCAGCGGACTCTTTGCGGGTGATCGCCGACGTCTCGGCGACTCGTCCCGGAATCAGCCTGTCCGACAATGCCTCCAGGGCACTCTCCTCGTCGGCGACACGTTCGGGTATACCCCGGATGACTGCCGATCGGTAGTTGGCGGAGTGGTCGAAAAGCGTCTCGGCGACGACGATTCCGTCGAGCGCGAATACCGTGAACGTCGACGGCGCACCCTGCGCCACATGCCGCAACCCGCCCGCGGCGACCGATCCATGCAGAAGGATGTCGTCACCGTCGCGGGCGAACAGCAGTGGCACCGACCAGGGCCAGCCGTCGACGACGGTCGAGAGCGTGCCGACGAGCACCGCGTCGAGGACGTCATCGAGTTGGGCCCGGTCACCACCGCGGTCCGGTTTGCGCCGCAACGCGGACAGGGCAGCGGGTTCGCCCGAGTAGGGCGGTTGATCCGAGTGCGGCGGTTGATCCGAGGAGGCCATGAGGGGCATGGTGCGCGACCGGCGCCGTCGCGGCAACCGATTTGCTCACCGCGCGTGTGCGGGCATCTGCGGTCACCTGCCATTTCAATGCAGACGCGACTTGTCCGCAATCATCTCTAACGTCGGTGGTGACCAGCAAAACCACTGCGAAAGGGCAGAACCATGGCAGGCACCTACACTTCCGTCACCCTCAGCGTCGACGTCAGCGGCGAGGAGGCCGACGTGCTGACGCTCCTCACCGATCAGCGCGAGATGTTCCTGGTGACGTTGCGTGGTCTCGACGACGAGCAGGCGCGGCGCCGCACCACCGTGAGCGAACTGACCCTCGGCGGACTGGTCAAGCACCTGACAATGGTCGCGCGCGGGAACACGCAAGTCATCATCGACCGCGATCCGACCGCCGAATTCGACATGAGCGAGGCAGCGCACGGCTACGAGCTGACCGCCGACGAAACTCTGGACGGATGGATCGCCGCCTATCGCGAGGCCGCTGCAGAATTCGACGCCGTGATCGCCGAGGTGGGTTCGCTCGACGAGAGCATCCCGCAGCCGACGGCTCCGTGGCAGCCGGCGCGGGAATGGTGGTCGGTCCGGAAGATGGCATTGCACCTGCTGCGGGAAACGGCGCATCACAGCGGGCACGCCGACATCATCCGGGAGGCGCTCGACGGTCAGAAGACAATGGGCGCGCTTTTCGATTTCGGCGCCCCGGCCTGAGATCGGCCGTCGATGTTCATCGTGGTGAATCTGGTGGCCGTTACGGATATGTAGTCCGTTCGGGTGGATTTCGCCTTCAGGCGGACGAATGCGGACGAACTCGCTGGATCCCGGTCGGGCGCAGTCACAATACTTGTGGCTCGGGGGCCAGACCACCAACGTTTCGCCGCAGGAGACCGAGCAGATGTCGAATTACTATCCACCCGGACCGCCGACCTATCCATCGATGCCTTTCGGGGCCGTACCGCCCGAGCCGCAACGACACAATCGGCGCAACCTCACCTTGATTCTCGCCGCGGTCGTCGCCGTCCTCGCGCTCGTGTTCGCCTCGGTGGTGGTGATTGTGCTGAAGCACAAGAAGGGCGAGTTCTCGATTCCGTTCCTCTCGCTGACCTCCGCGGATGCACCCGGCAATCAGCCGTTCATGGCGCAACCCAACCTGACCAACCGGCCGCTGGACAACGGGCTGCGGCTGAGCGCCCAGACCGGCGCACCCGATCAGGGCACCCGGGTGGTCAGCGGCACGACCCCCGGCCTGTACATGGGTGGTTCCACCTCCTGCGACCCGGCCGGTCTGGGCAACTTCCTGGCGCAACACCCCGGGCAGGCCAAGTCGTGGGCAAGTGTCTACGGCATAAGCACCCAGGCCATTCCCTACTACCTCGACACGCTCACACCGGTTGTTCTCGCGGCCGACACATGGGTGACCAACTACAGCTATACCGGCGGTTCCGCGGTGCCGTTCCAAGATGTGCTGCAGGCGGGTACGTCGGTGCTCGTCGACAGCGCCGGCGTGCCCCGGGTGCGATGCCAATGCGGTAATCCGTTGGGGCCGTCGGCATCTGCGCCCATCGGCGGATACCGAATCCGTGGCGCCCACTGGCAGGGCTACCAGGTCAACTACATCACTCGCGTCGCGTACAACACGCAGAACGTCACCGTCATCAACAACACGACGACCGTGATCAACCAGGCGCCGTCGCAGGCACCGCCCCCCGCCAGTGGGCCGGCCGCACTGTTGACGTTGCTCAATCCGGAGACACGGCAGCTCTTCGACCGAACCGTCGGCGGCATCATCGATCTGTCCGGTCAGCCACCACTGAACGAGCCGTTGCCGACGCCGACGTCGCTGAACGTGCCACTGGTCGCCCACAGTGACGAGGCCGCCGCACAGAACGGACTCGCCCGCGCCGGCGATCCGGCACCGGCTCCGGAGGTCACGCGGATGGCGCAAGAGAACGGCAACACCCCGCCGACCGAAGGTGCGGGCCGCACGGAGTCGGGCGCCCAGAACCCGGCCGGTGGCGCGACGTCGGCAGCCACCGAATCCGGAGGGAACAGCTCTGCGTCGCAGTCGAATTCAAGTTCCTCGTCGGCCGCGCCGACGCGGACCGCCTTCACCGGCAGTGGCGATTCCATCGGCAGCTTCACCTTCACCGACAACGATCAGTCGGTGACCTGCCAGGCACCCTCGGCCGAAGCCACCGGATCGGTGTCACTGACGTGTACCGACGGCCAGTCGAGGTCGGTGGATCAGAGTTCGCTCTCCCAGTCGTCGGTCACCTCGGCCACCGACTCCACCGGTGTCTGGCGAGTGTCCCTCGGCGGCAGTTCGGTCGCGGTCACCTCCGCCACCTGGCAGACCCTGGTGCCCACCACGACCGAAACCACCACCGCCGAAACCCCGACGTCAACGGAGACCCCTGAGGTCCCGACGACGACCGAGGAAACCACCACCCAGGCACCCGAGACGAGCGAGGAGACGACCCCGGCGGGCTGACCCGCAGGACAGCAACGCGGCCGGCGGGCGTTCCCGCCGGCCGCGTTGCTGTCGGTCTGCCCGAGTGAACTGGAGAGTCGCGCTACGCGCCGGCCCCGACCACCTTGACCAGCCGGGCGTCGGCGTCGATCACGAGGTAGTCGGCCGCGAAGCCCGGAGCGAGGTCGCCGACACCGGTGAGGCCGACAGCCCGAGCCGGTGTGCGTGAACACATCTCGACGGCGGCGACGAGCGCATCGGTGGTGATCGGTCCGTCACCGGACAGGCCAAGAGCGGCGCGATGGAACAGGACGTCCATGGTGGCGGTGCTGCCCGCGATCGCACCGGTCTCGATTACACCGGACTCGATTGCACCGCTCGCCCGCACACGCGCGACGCCATCGCGCACATCGACGTCGACGGCACCGAGACGGTATGCGCCGTCGGGCATTCCGGCCGCGGCCATCGCATCGGTGACGAGCGCGACCCGGCCGGGACCGGCAATCCGTTGCACATAGGCCGCGAGATCCGGGTGGACGTGTACACCGTCCCCGATGAGCTCGACGACGGTGCGGTCGTCAGAGAGCAGCGCGAGCACCGGCCCGGGCTCGCGGTGGCCGAGCGGTCGCATGGCATTGAACAGGTGCGTGCCGACCCGTGCGCCGGCGTCGATGGCGGCGCACGTCCGACCGTAGGTGGCCTCGGTATGGCCCACCGCCGCAACGGCTCCCGCGTCGACGATCTGCCGCACCGCGTCGAGACCACCGTCGAGTTCGGGGGCGACCGTGATCATCCGAATGGCCCCGCCGCCGATGTGCAGCAGTGCCTCGATCTCGTACGGATCAGGATCACGCAGCGTGGCCGGATCGTGCGCACCGCAGCGCGCCGGTGACAGCCATGGTCCCTCGAGGTGGATGCCGGCGATCGTGCCCGCCGCCACCTCGTCCCGCAACGCGCGGACCTGTCGCACCAGCGCATCTGGCGACGCACTCACCAGACTCGCCAATGTGGTTGTGGTGCCGTGTGATCGGTGGAATGCGGCCGCGGCGCCGATCTCGTCGGCGATGCCGTCGGTGTAGCCGGCTCCCCCACCGCCGTGCACATGGATGTCGACGAAGCCGGGCACGATGGTGGCGTCGGGATAGGAGCGGTCGGCCGGCGTCGGTGGCGCGCCCTGCCCCACCGCGGCGATCTGGCCTGCACACACGGTGAACCATCCCGGTTCCAGCGCCCGGCTCCCGCTGACGATGCGCCCGGCGGAAATAGTTGTCACCGCGTCCGTCGCGGCACCACCATTCACAGCGTTTCCGTCACCTTGCGCAGGCCGCGCGGTGTGTCCGGGTCACCGCCGCGGGCGATCGCCAGGTGTAAGGCCAACTGCTGGAACGGGATGATCTCCAGCAACGGCGACAACTCCGGCGGCGCGCCCGTCGGCAGGACGAACCCGCCGGTCAGCGTCGACACGTATTCGCCTGCGCCGACGCCGAATATGTCGGCGTCGCGTTCGGCCAGGCGGTCCAGGACCGGCCGCATCGCCGCGCCGCCGACTCCTTCGGGAACCACGGCGAGCACCGGCACCTGCGGGTCCACGGTGGCCAACGGCCCGTGCAGCAGATCGGCGCCAGAGAAGGCCTGCGCCGAAAGATAGGACGTCTCCATCAGTTTCAGCGCCGCCTCGCGGGCGGTGGGATAGGAGTATCCACGTCCGGTGGTCACCAACCGTTGCGCGAATCGATACCGCTGCGCCGCCGCCCGCACCCGCTCCTCCCCGTCGAGCACGTGCGCCCCCAGCTCCGGCAATGCCGCTGCCGCGCGCGCACCGTCGGCACCGAGGATCGCCTCGGAGAGCAGGTACAGCGTAAGCAGTTCCGCCGTATACGATTTCGTGGCGGCAACCGAGCGCTCGGGGCCGGCGTGCACGTGAAGGTCGAGTTCGGCCGCATCTGCCAGCGCAGAAATGGTGGCGTTGGTGACGGCGACGGTCAGCGCCCCCTGTTCACGCGCCACCTGCACCGAGCGCACCAGATCGGGCGAACCGCCCGACTGGCTGACCGCGATATAGAGGACGTCCCGCAGATCGGGTCGGGCGCCGTAAACGGTCATCGTCGACGGCGACACCATCCCCGTCGGCAAGCCGTGCCGGATCTCGACCAGATACTTGCCGTAGAGCGCCGCATGATCGCTGGTGCCGCGCGCGACGAATTGGACAAAACGCGGGCGCCGGTCGGCGATATGGCGTGCCACCGAGGTGATCTCGCCTCGGCTCGCGCGCAACAGGGTGCGCCAGACGTCGGGCTGCTCGGCGATCTCGGCGGCCATCAGATGACCGGGCCCGTCGGTGCGTCCGGTGTTCATGAGATCCCCTTTCGCCCGGGCCTGTTCACGGCAGCCTCAATGCGCCGAGAGGAGCGAGTTCGCCAGCCGGACCGCACCGTGCACCGGGGCGACCTCGAGGACGCGGATGCCGGTGATACCCCTGGGCGCGAGAATCTCACGAATCCGACGTTCCAGCACGGGCTGATGGACCAATTGTCCGCCCGCGAGCACCAGCGGCCCGGCCAGTCCGAGCCGGTCGGCGACGGTGCAAGCCAGATCGGCGAGCGACTCGGCGGCGAGGTCGATGATCTCGATGGCCCGGTCGTCACCGGCGGCAGCGCATTCGAAGACCACATGCGCGCGCCGCGCCCAGAAGTGCGGATCGGCACGGGTGTAGAACAGGTCGTGCAGATCGAGGACGGCATCGACCTCGCAGTCCTCGACCATCCGCCGCGACAGCGGGGCGGGTACCCGACCGTGGTCGTTGTCGCGCAGCGCCCGTCGAAGCGCTTCGCGCGCAACCCAATACCCGCTGCCCTCGTCGCCGAGCAGATGACCCCAGCCACCCGCTCGCACGTCATCCCCGTTTCGCCGCCCCCAGGCGACCGCGCCGGTACCGCTGATCAGCGCGATCCCCTCGTCGAGGCCGGCGGCCGCCAGGATCAGATGGGTGTCGTGCACGACGCCGACCGCTGCACCCGGAAGACGTTCGGCGAGAAGTATTTCCAGCCGCCGAACAGCGGCCGGCGTGTCGACCCCGGCCGAACCGGCCAGCGCCGCGGCCACTTCACGCGCGCCGCCGAGCCGCTCGATCGCCGCGTCGAGTTGTCGGCCGGCCTCCTCGACGCCCCGCGACGATACATTGGCACTGCCGACGACGGTCTCGGCGACGACGATGCCGTCCTCGGCCCGGACCGCATGCGTCTTCGATCCACCGATGTCGAACGCGAGCGCCACCTCGGAGGGACCGGTTCGCATCGGGCGCCTCCTCGGTGGCTCCTCGGTGGGGGTTCTACGCGCTCGCCGTCTCCAGATCGGACGCGTCGGTTGCCGGAGCCGCCGGCAGAGTGCGGGTGAACTCGAGGTTCGGGTCGGCCACATCCATGTCGAAGGACTTGCGGTCCTTGTAATAGCTCATCGACATGGTCCACGGCTCGGCGACGCCCTGCTTCGGCAGATTCGCCAACGACCGCTTTACATATCCGGCGCCGAAGTCCAGCAGCGGTCGGGTTTCCATGGTCGGATCGGCGATCGGCGCGACGGCCGGATAGCCGCGGGCGTCCATGTAGGCGAGCAGTCGGCAGAAATGCTCGCAGAGCAGTCCGACCTTCAGTGTCCACGACGAGTTCGTGTACCCGATCGCGAACGCGAAATTGGGAACTCCGCTGAGCATGAATCCACGGTAGGCGACGGTGTCGGGCAGCGACACGGGTTTGCCGTCGATGGCGATGTCCATGCCGCCGAAGAGCTGCAGGTTGAGGCCGGTGGCGGTGACGATGATGTCGGCCTCGAGTTCTTCGCCGCTCTCGAGCAGGATTCCCTTCTCGGTGAAGGTGGCGATCCGGTCGGTCACCACCGATGCCTTGCCCTCCCGGATCGTCCGGAACAGGTCGCCGTCGGGCACGGCACACAACCGCTGGTCCCACGGGTTGTACGGCGGATTGAAGTGCTTGTCGACGTCGAAGCCCTCGGGCAGCAGCTTCTTGTTGATCGCGCGGATCACCTTGCGCGAGGCATTCGGGAAGCGCTGGCAGACCTCATACAGCAAGCGTTGCTGCGCAATATTTTTCACACGCGCCAAGGCATATCCGCGCTTGTCGCCGAGAACTGCGCGGCCGACGTTGGCCACCGGATCGTGCTTGGGCAGCGGCACGATGTAGGTCGGCGTGCGCTGCAGCATCGTGATGTGCGCGGTCTTGGCCGCCATCGCGGGCAGCAGCGTCACCGCGGTGGCGCCGGAGCCGATGACCACCACCTTCTTACCCGTGTAGTCGAGGTCCTCGGGCCAGTGCTGCGGGTGGACGATCTGACCGGTGAAGCGTTCGCTGCCCTCGAAATTCGGGGTGAAACCCTCGTCGTAGTTGTAGTAGCCGGCGCCGGCGAACAGCCAGGCTGCTTTCATCTGAAAGTGCTCGCCGGTGTCACCGCGTTCGATGTCGACCGTCCACCGGCATTCCTGGCTCGACCACTGCGCCGAGAGCACCTTGTGCTGGTAGCGGATCTTGTCGCCGAGGTCGTCCTCGCGGATCGCCTCCTGCAGATAGTCGACGATGCGGGGCGCGTCGGCGATCGACTGCTTGTCGGTCCACGGCTTGAACGCGAAACCGAAGGTGTGCAGGTCGGAGTCCGAACGGATGCCCGGATATTTGAACAGATTCCAGGTGCCGCCGGAGACCGCCCGCCCCTCCAAGATGGCGAACGACTTCTGCGGCACGATCGTCGTCAGGTAGTGGGCAGCACCGATGCCGGAGATCCCGGCGCCGATGATCAGCACATCGACGGTCTCGACAGGTGTGGTGGTGTTGGGCACGTTCTCTCCTCGCCGCTGGGCTGCCGGGTGTCTCGACGTGGCACACGTACGTCCGGGCCTCATCCCAATATGACACTCAGCGTTGTCATGATCCAGAGTGCCCCCGTCGTGGCGATCGCGCCAGTGGCAATGTGCCCACCCTGACGATCGCCGGAGGTGCACAATGTTCACATGGACGGAGAATGGCCTGCGTCGCCGCCACGAATTCAACAGTTGATCCGCGTCGGCGCCCAACAGATCCTCGATCCGCCCGCGGACTGGGTGGAGCAACTGCACGACGCCTCGCTGAGCGGGGCGCGGATGCGTCCGGTCGCCGAGGACCCCGTCCTGGCCGAGGGCACGCGCCGCACCAACCTCGCCAACACGATGCGCTGGGCGCTGCACAACGTCGAGCACCCCGGCGAGCGCGTACCCGCACAGCTCACCGCCGAGATCATGGTCGCCACGCACGACCTGGTCCGGCGCGGACTCGACGAGGCCGCCCTCGACGCCTTTCGCACGGCGCAGAGCGTCGCGTGGCGGTTGTGGATGGAGATCTGCTTCGGCCTCACCGACGACCTGGCCGAACTGCGCGAACTGCTCGACATCACCTCGCGGTCGATCTCGACGTTCATCGACGACACCGTGACCGCGATGAGCGAACAGATGAGGGCCGAACGTGAGGAACTGTCCCGCGGCACCCACGCCCAGCGCCGGGAGGCGGTTTCCCTCGTCCTCGAGGGTGCACCGATCCCGATGGATCGTGCCCAGGAGCAGCTCGGTTACCGACTCGCCGGACCCCACACCGCGGTGGTGTTGTGGTCCACCACGCCCGACTGTGCGTCCGACCTCGAGGCCGCCGCCGCCGAACTCACCCGAGCCGCCGGGGCGACCACCCGCCTCACCATCGTCGCGAGTGCCACCTCCTGGTGGATCTGGTTGCCGGTGAGCGGGTTCGGAACGCCCGAGCTGACATCTACGCGCGTACGGCTCTCCGTCGGGCGCCCCGGCACCGGCCTCGACGGCTTCCGGTCCAGCCACTTTCAGGCTCTGGCCACCCAACGCCGACACGCACAGCTCGGGGCGAGCCATCGCATCGTGCACTACGACGACATCCGGCTCGTTTCCCTGCTCACCGCCGATTCCGCCGCCGGCGACGAGTTCCTCGCCGATACACTCGGGCGCCTCGCGCACGCCGACGACGAGCTCATCGAGACCCTCCGGACCTGGGTCAGCTTGCAGTGCAATACCTCTCGAACCGCGGAAAGGCTCTACACGCACCGCAACACCGTCATCCGCCGACTCGACCGCGCCGACGCACTACTCCCTCGCCCCCTGGCCGAGTGTCTCGTCGACGTGGCCGCGGCGCTGGAAGTCCTCCGCTGGCGGACATGAGGCCAGTTGTTCACGTGGCGGTCGGCCTTAAATCCTGGACGCATATTCGATGCGGCGGTACCCTGGGCGCGCTTCGAGGAATCAACGACAACGAAAGGAGGTGGCGCAGATGATCTCGCGATCCGCATGGCATGACGACAACGAATTGCACTGTCGGCATGAGCTGCTGACGGATACCCGCGGGATGACACCGCCGTATCGGTTCACCCCCTGCGTCACCGGGACCGGGCGCCTTTTCGGCTGATCCCGTGCCGGTGGCGCGCGACTCGAGTACGCCATCGTTTGCCCAGGAGAAGCCATGACCATCTTTGTCACCAACGCCGGTTTGCAAATACTCGCCCGCGTCACCTGGCGCCGGGCCGCAGTGCTGTTGACCACCGACGTCGCACGCAACGTCGAGGGCACCCCACTCGTGCGCGTCGTGCATTCGCCCAGCATCAGCCAGCACATTCACCAGGTCGTCGCCATCAAGCGCAACGCCTACCGTCCATACGGAGGCAAGTCGATCGACTCCTACGCGTCCGGGCCAACGATCCTGCGTCGAGACCAGTGGATCTGCGCCTACTGCGAGGGACCGGCCGACACCGTGGACCACATCGTCCCCCAGTCCCGCGGCGGCGCTTCCACTTTCGGCAATCAGGTGGCGGCGTGCAAGTCTTGCAACGGTTTCAAGGCCGACCGCACACCACGCGAAGCAGCGATGGCTTTGCGGCACGCACCCTTCGTCTACGACCCGTGGGCGCAGGACCAGAAAGAGGTCTGGGAATTGTTCACCCTCGGAAGGCAGACCGAGTAGCAGTCGGGTTGCCGGCCCTTCCGCCACGCTGGATCGGTAGACATTTTTCGCGGAAACCGTGACTCGATGTCTACCGATTCCCGCGTCAAAACTATTCTCGATCGAGGGTTGTCAACCTGGCAGATCGGGCGTAGACTCGAACGCACCAGCGACGAACTGATGTTTGATCGCATTCACTTTGGTCGTATTCACTGGGGGGTGACAATGACAACGATCGACCTGCCGGCTCTTGCGCCGGA
>NZ_JBNCLY010000039.1:0-18596 GCF_049844915.1 Gordonia sp. DT30
GTGTCGTCGATCATGTGCCCTCCCCTGGCGATCGCTGCGATGGGTCCAGTCTACATGGAAATCCGCTGAGCGCAAGGTCTCAAAGGACGAATACTGTTTGTGCACAACATCATTCGCGCGGTTCGAGTCGGCCGATTCTTGTCGGTGGCGTGTGGTAACGGGCGCATTCCCGTGGACTCCGACGTTCGCGAGGCGCTGCCCGAAAACTAGTTGTTGTGATGTTCTTTTGAGTGGACGTATCCATAACAGTTCTGAAGGCGCCGACGGAGGGGAGTTGGCCAGGGCGATGAACGCCGCGAGCGAGTGAAGCCCGGAGCCGGCTTCGGTCAACGCTCGATGGTAGGTGCTGGCAGCTTTGATGTGGGCGTCAATATTTCGGCTCATCCGCGTCGTTCATCGATCGGCGCTCGGCCGGCCTGCCGGTGCGGTTCGAATTGCTCGCGTCACCTGCGCAGTACCAATGCCGCGACCTGGCTGGCAGTTCATGAACCGGGCAGGCTACAGGGCCCGATACCCGCCGTCGACGCGAACCCAGGTCGGGGCTTGCGTGGCGTCGCGGAGATGACGTTTGACGGTCTTGAAGGTGGCTGTCTCGGGGAGCTCGTCGGCGAGACGAATCCGGTGCGGCCACTGCTTCGAGCCGAGATCGGCTTGCGTGGAGACGAAGTCGGTGAACGAGGCTGGGTCGAGATCGCCGTCGGTGACCAGAACTGCTTCGATCTCGTCACCGATCTCGACGGGTACGCCGAACACTGCGACTTGTCGAATCACCGGATGGCGCAGGAGAATGCGTTCGATGGGGCCGGTTCCCAGGTTCTCGCCGTCGACGCGCAGCCAGTCGCCCAGGCGGCCGGCGAAGTGGAGATAGCCGGCTTCGTCGACGCACCCGAGGTCGCCGGTGTGGTAGACGCCGCCCCGTATCCGATCCGCTGTGGCATCCGGATCGTTGTAGTACCCGCTGAACAGTCCGGAGCCCGAGGTGTTCACGATCTCGCCGATCTCGCCCGCGGGAGTCGGTGCCGCGGTCTCCGGATCGACGAGGCCGACGGGAGAACGTAAGGGGCCCAGCGCCTCCGGTGGCGTGTCCGGTGTACGGGTGATGGCTACGCCGCCCTCGGTGGACCCGAACCCGTCGACCACCGTACAGCCGAAGCGACGGGCGAAGCGTTCGCGGTCGGCGGCAGATGCCTCGTTGCCGTAGACGATGCGGAGCGCGGTGGTGGCGTCGTCGGGCGCCTCGTCGGTGGCGAGAATGTAGTTCAGCGGCTTGCCGACGTAATTGGCGTAGGTGACCGCGTAACGTTTGACGTCGTCGACGAAGCCGCGGGCGGAGAACCGGCGCCGCAACACCATCGACGCCCCGCCGGCCAGCGCGACCGACCAGCCGGCGATCATCGCGTTGGAATGGAACATCGGCATCGACAGGTAGACGACGTCATCATCGCCGATACCGAACCGCTCGGCGAGCATCACGCCGGCCGCGGCAAAGGTCCGCTGAGTGCAGCGCACCGCCTTCGGTTCCCCGGTGGTGCCGGACGTGAAGATCAACATGAGCAGGTCATCTGGGGAGGTGTCTCGCGGGACGGGCCGGGGCGCAGGAAGGTCTGCGGTGCCGGGATCGGTGAACCGGTGGACGTCATGCACCGGCACCCCGACCTCGACGCCATCGAGAAGCATGGCGGTGTGCTCGTCGACGAGGACGAATCGGCAGTCGGCGCGGGCTATGTCGGCGGCCAGCGCGCCACCGCGCCGGGTGGTGTTGAGTCCGACGATGACCAGATTCTCGAGCGCCGCCGCGGCCACCAGGATGCTGAATTCGACGACGTTGTCGAGCAGCACCCCGACATGCGGTGTGCCGGTGTCGCCGAGCATCGCGCGTAGCTCGGCCGCACAGGAACCCGAGCGCCGCAGATGCTCCGAGTACGACAGGAATCCGCCTTCGTGGTGGACGCCGCGGTCGTCGACGTCGGCCAGTGCGCTCAGCAACTGCGCGACGGTCGCCGTGGACGATCCGAGCTCGGCGGTGGTGGACACGAGACGGGCTGCCGTTCAGGCAGGTACGGCTGCCAGTGCCGCGCCGATCGCGGCGAGCATCACCGGCGCCGATCCGAGGGTGAACTCGTTCTGCTTGGCGCGCAGGAAGTATCGATGCAGTGGGTGAGTGGTGTCGAGGCCGACACCCCCGTGTACGTGGACCGCGGTGTGGGCGATCCGATGCCCGGCGTCGCAGGCCCAGAACTTGGCGGTCTGCACCGCGACCCGGAGATCATCGCCGCCGGAATCGGATTCGGGCGTGTCATCGGCAGCGCGGGTGAACAGCCAGGCCGCCGCGGTGGTGGTGAGCGACAGACCCTGTGCATCGATGTAGCCGTCGGCGAGGCGCTGCGCGACGGCCTGAAATGATCCGATGGCCCGGCCGAACTGCTCACGCTCGGTGGCATATCCGGCGGTCAGTTCCAGTGCGCGGCTGACGGTTCCGGACTGATCGGCGCACACCGCGAGCGTCAATCGGTCGGTGATCTCGGTGACGGTATCGGCGCCACCGTGCAATATGCGGTCATCGCCGACGACGACCCCGTCGAAGTCGATCGCACTTGTCGGGGTATTGCCGGTGGCCGGGGTCCCGATGCAGGTGATCCCGGGCGCATCGGCATCGACGACGACGGCGCGCACCCCGTCCGGCGACATCGCGTTCACCACGATCGCCGCGGCCACCTCGGCGTATGCCACGTTGACCTTGGACCCCGAGAGGCTCCAGCCGGTCTCGGTGCGGGTCAGCCGGGTTTGCGGGGTGCCCGGATCGGTACCCAGGTCTTCCTCGAACGCGACGGTGAGCACTGCCGCGCCGGTGGCGGCCGAACCGAGCAGATGCTCGTTCAGCGTCGGCGAACCGTACGCGGCGATCACCGGCGCCGCGGCGACGGCATGCGGGCCATACGGTACCCGTGCCAGGCGTCGTCCGAGTTGCTCTGTGACGGCGAGAGTTTCGAGGATCGACGCACCGGCGCCGGCATCGCCGACCGAATCCGGGTCGAGCTCGAGCCCGAGGAGCCCGGCCGCGCCGAGTTCGCGCCACAGCACGTCGTCGATGGATGCGTCGTTCGCCTCGAGCTTCGCGACCCGCTCATCGGTGCTGACCTTCTCGGCGATGTCACGCGTCAGCCCGCGCACATCTTCGGTGGTCTCAGAGGCTGTGAAATCCATTGTGCTGCTCTCGCGTCGGCGTCGGTAGGGGTTGGCAGTCGGTGGTCAGCGTCGCTGATGGGGCAGGCCGAGGGCGGTCATCGCGATGATGTCGCGCTGCACCTCGTTGGTGCCGCCCCCGAAGGTGAGGATGAGCGAGGTCCGTTGGAATCGTTCGAGTCTGCCGAGCAGATGCGCCCGAGAACTGCCCGCCCGGATGGTCGCCGCGGGTCCGAGGATTTCCATCAGCAGACGGTATGCCTCGGTGGCGAATTCGGTGCCGAACACCTTGGTGGCCGACGCGTCCGCGGGGCTCGGCGCCCCACCCGAGGCGGCCGCCGACGCGATTTTCCAATTGAGGAGTTTGAGGAACTCCACCTTGGCGTGCACCCGGGCCAGGTTCTGGCGCACCCACGCCGTATCGATGAGGCGTTCGCCGTCGCCGGTCTTGGTCTGCTGTGCCCACGAGACGGTCTCGCGCAGCGCGGTCTGGATCGGTGCGGCACTGCACAGGGCGACGCGTTCGTTGTTGAGCTGATTGGTGATCAGCGACCACCCGCGGCCCTCCTCGCCGACCAGCGAACTCGTCGGCACCCGCACATCGGAGTAATAGGTGGCGCTGGTGTCGACGCCGGCCATGGTGTGCACCGGTGTGTAGGAGAATCCATCGGCGTCGGCGGGCACGATGAGTACCGAGATACCGTGGTGCCGTTTGAGTCCGCGCTCGTGCCCCTCCTCGGTGAGGGTGGCCGGGTCGGTGCGGCAGGCCAGCCAGAGGTAGTCGGCGTAGGCGACCAGGCTCGTCCACATCTTCTGGCCGTTGATCACGTACTCGTCGCCGTCGCGCACCGCGGTGGTCGCCAGCCCGGCGAGGTCGGTGCCGGCGGCGGGCTCGGAGTAGCCGATCGAGAAGTGCAATTCGCCTGCAGCAATCCGCGGCAGGAAATAGGACTTCTGCTCCGCGGAGCCGTAGTGCATGATCGTCGGTGCCACGGAGTTGATCGTGAGGAAGGGGACCGGCGCCCCGGCGATCGCGGCCTCGTCGGTGAAGATCAACTGATCCATCATCGACCGGTTCTGTCCACCGAACTCGGTGGGCCACCCGAGCGCCAGCCAGCCGTCGGCACCCATCTGGCGCACGACGTCGCGGTAGGCGTCACCCTCGCCGAGTTCACCGTCACCACCGGACAGGGCGGCCCGGCGATCATCGGTCATCAGGCCGGTGAAGTAGGAGCGCAGTTCACGGCGTAGCGCCGATTGCTCGTCGGTGTAGGCAATGCGCATGGTGGACTCCGTCGGAGGATCAGGCCGCGCGGGCAGGTAGCGGGCGGGTCGAGGGTCGCGGCCGCACGCACGGACGTGACATCGGGACTCGCCAATATCTGAAACACGTTCTAACGTGTTTGGCGAAGCCCGTCAACCAGCGGGCGTAACCGAGGAGGAGCGAGTCGATGCATATCAAGGCCGATTTCGACCTATGTGAGTCGAATGCCGTCTGTGTTGGGATGGCGCCCGACATCTTCGAGCTCGATGACGACGACTACCTGGTGATTTTGAAGGACGAAGTGCCCGAGGGGCGGGAGGCGGAGCTCCGGCAGGTGGTTGCGAGCTGCCCGAAGTCCGCGTTGTCGATCCAGGAGTGAGTTTCTGACGAAACCGCCCCGAGGTGATGCCGCCACCGGCTAGCCTGTTAGAACAGGTTCTAGTTTTCGTTCACACGGGGTTTGGCTGAAGGGGTTTCACGTGACTGCTGGATCGTTGGAGGGCCGCGTCGCGGTCGTCACCGGTGCCGGAGCGGGCCTCGGCCGCGCCGAGGCGCTCGGGCTGGCCGGGCAGGGAGCGACGGTTATCGTCAACGATCTGGCCGCGGCGCTGGAGGCCAGTGACGTCATCGACACCATCACCGCGGCCGGCGGCACCGCGGTGCCCGTCGCGGGCGACATCTCGGATTCGGCCACCGCGGCCGAGATCATGCGGACCGCCACCGCCGACCTCGGCCGCCTGCACATCGTCGTGAACAACGCAGGCGTCGTGCGCGACAAGATGCTGTTCAACCTCACCGACGACGACTGGGATCTGGTCCTTCGGGTGCACCTGCGCGGGCACTTCCTGCTCAATCGCAACGCGGGTGCGTACTGGCGCAACGAGTCCAAGGCCGCCGGGGCGCCGGTGTACGGCCGCCTGATCAACACCTCCTCGGAGGCCGGGCTCCTCGGCCCGGAGGGGCAGGCCAACTACGGTGCCGCGAAAGCCGGGATCACCGCGCTCACGCTGTCCGCGTCACGCGCGCTGGGGCGCTACGGCGTCCGGGCCAACGCCATCTGCCCGCGGGCGCGCACCGCGATGACCGCCGGTGTCTTCGGGGACGCACCCACCGCAGGTGTCGACCCGCTCTCGCCCGATCACGTGGTGAAACTCGTGACCTACCTTGGCGGTCCGGATGCCGATTCGGTTACCGGACAGGTCTTTGTCGTGTACGGTCCCCGAGTCATGGTGATGGCCGCGCCCACGGTGGATGAGGTCTTCACCGCGGAGGGGGATGCATGGGACGAGGGGGACCTTGCCAAGACGTTGAGCAGCTACTTCGCCGACCGCGATCCGCGCCGCACATTCTCGGCCCGCGACCTGATGAGCTGAATGGTCCGCGAGTTGATGAGCTGAATGGTTGCTGTGGGTCAAGTGACCTACTATTGACCGATCCCGGTGATATGTTGCGCGTGAGTTCCAAGGCTTGAGGAGTGCTGTGCTGAGCAGGCTTGCGGGGCCCCTCGATGGGGTGGGCGACTTCGTCGCGCTCGGGGTCGACTCGACCCGGGAACTGTTCCGCCGGCCCTTCCAGTGGCGGGAAACCGTCGAACAGTCCTGGGCGATCGCCCGGGTGTCGATGGTGCCCACGCTCCTCGTCGCGATTCCCTTCACCGTTCTGGTGAGCTTCACCCTCAACATCCTGCTGCGCGAGATCGGTGCGCAGGACCTCTCCGGCGCGGGCGCCGCCCTGGGCACCATCACCCAGATCGGTCCGATCGTGACGGTGCTGATCGTCGCAGGCGCCGGGGCGACCGCGATCTGCGCCGACCTCGGCGCGCGCACCATCCGCGAAGAGATCGACGCGATGAAGGTGCTCGGCATCAATCCGGTGCATCGGCTCGTCGTGCCGCGCATCATCGCCTCCACCGGGGTGGCGGTCCTGCTCAACAGCCTGGTCTGCACGATCGGTATCGGCGGCGGCTTCGTGTTCTCGGTGTATCTGCAAGACGTCAATCCCGGCGCCTTCATCGCCAACCTGACACTGCTCACCGGGTTCGGCGAGTTGATGATCTCGATGGTCAAGGCCGCACTGTTCGGTCTGTTCGCCGGGATGGTCGGCTGCTACCAAGGGCTCAACGTCAAAGGTGGCGCGAAGGGTGTGGGCGACGCGGTCAACGAAACGGTCGTCTACTCCTTCATGGCGCTGTTCGTGGTGAACGTCGTGGTGACCGCGGTCGGTCTCAAGGCGACGGCGGGGTAGCGGGATGGTCCTACCGTTCACCACCCGGCTCCGCACTGCGCGTGTGGCGGTCAAACGCGCCGGCGAGGACTGGAACCAGATCGGCGATCAGGCCCTGTTCTATTGGGACAGCATCATCTCGATCCCGCGCGCGGTCCGCCTCTACAAGCGGGAGACGCTGCGACTGATCGCCGAGATCTCCATGGGCACAGGTGCACTCGCCATGATCGGCGGCACCGTGGTGGTGGTCGGGTTCCTCACCCTGTTCACCGGCGGCACCATCGCCGTGCAGGGCTACAGCTCACTGGCCAACATCGGCGTCGAGGCGCTGACCGGATTCTTCTCCGCCTTCATCAACGTGCGCATCGCCGTGCCGGTGATCTCCGGCATCGCCCTGGCCGCGACGATCGGTGCCGGCGCCACGGCACAGTTGGGCGCGATGCGTGTCAGTGAGGAGATCGACGCCCTCGAGACGATGGCGATCTCCTCGATCCCCTATCTGGTGAGCACCCGCATCGTGGCCGGGATGATCGCCATCGTCCCGCTGTATTCGCTGGCCTCACTCGCGTCCTTCCTGGCCAGCCGCTTTGCCACCGTCGTCCTCTACGGACAGTCGCCGGGAGTCTACGACCACTACTTCAACACCTTCCTGATCCCGTCGGACATCCTGTGGTCGTTCGTACAGGCCATCTGTATGGCCATCGCGGTCATGCTCATCCACACCTACTACGGCTACAACGCGACCGGCGGCCCCGTCGGCGTCGGCGTCGCCGTCGGCAACGCCGTCCGCGCGTCGCTGGTGGTCGTCGTCGTCATCACCCTGCTCACCTCCCTGGCCATCTACGGCTCCGACGGCAAATTCAACCTGGCGGGCTGAGCGATGGCGAGACGGCAGGAACGCGGCAACGCGGTGCGCAAGGTCGCCGCGGTGGTCATGGTCGGCACCCTGGTCGCCGTCATCGCCGCCGCCGCGGGCTCGTTCCTCGGGTGGTTCGCCGACACCGAACAGATCACGCTGCAAGCGCCCCGCGCCGGCCTGGTGATGAGTCCGGATGCCAAGGTTCGGTTGCGTGGCGTGCAGGTGGGCAGGGTCAAGTCGATCACCGAGACCGGCGACCATGCCGTCCTCGCCCTCGATATCGACTCCGACCAGATGTCGCAGATCCCGGGCAATGTGACCGCACAGATCAAGTCCAACACCGTCTTCGGTGCCAAGTCGGTGTACTTCGAGGTCCCCGAGTCCGGGGCCAGCGGCCAACTGCAGCCGGGGCAGGTCCTCGACGCAGATCACGTCGTCGTCGAGCTCAACACGGTCTATCAGCAACTCGTGTCGGTGCTCGCCGACCTGCAGCCCGAAAAGCTCAACTCCACCGTCGGTGCCGTCAACACCGCGCTGACCGGCCGGGGCGCCGATATCGGGAATTCGCTGGCCCAACTGTCCGATCTGCTCGGCAAGACCAACCCGCACCTGCCCGAGCTCGACGAACTGATCCGCCAGACCGCCACGGCCACCAACGTCTACGGCGATGTGATGGGTGATCTGATGCGGACCATCGACAACGCGGTGTACACCGGAAACACCTTGCGCAGCAATGCCTCCAATTTCGATGCCCTGTTGATCAACGTCACCGGCATGGCCAACACCATCAACAACGACGTGCTCGTCCCGTCGAAGGCCGACCTGATGGCGACGCTGAGCCAATTCGACCCGGTGTCACAGCTTCTCGGCTATCAGGCGCCGGGGATCTCCTGCTTCTTGCGCACCACCGCCACCGCCGCCGACATGGCCAAGCCCCTCGAGGGCGGTGACAACGGCATGCTCAAGCTCTACGCCGGACTGCTGCCCGGCAAGGAGCCCTACACCTACCCGCGGAGCCTGCCGCGCATCGGCGCCCAAGGTGCCCCCACCTGCGCCGGCGGACTGAGTGATCCGAGCACGACCGAACACTCGAAGTTCTACGTGACCGACAACGCGCCGGTGCCCTACCAGCCGCGCATGACGCCAAAGGTCAACCGCGAGAAGCTCTTCAACTTGTTGTTCGGGGAGCCGAGCCTTGGATAACCGCGCACGCGCCTTCCGCGCGACCGTCATCAAACTTGCTGCCTTCGCCATCGTCATGGTCCTGGTCTTCATCGGTCTCGTCGTGGTGTTCAGCAGCTACCGTTCCGGCAGTTCCGACGACTACAAGGCGTTGTTCACCAGCGCCTCACAGATGAAGTCGGGCAGCAAGGTCAAGATCGCCGGGGTGGAGGTGGGATCGGTCGACGGGGTGTCACTGACCCGCGACAACGAGGCGCAGGTGCGGTTTTCCGTCGACGAGCAGTACAAGTTGCCGCGATCGGTGCGGGCGCTGATCCGGTATGAGAACCTCACCGGCGACCGGTATCTCGAACTACAGCAGGGCCCCGGCGATCCCGACGACCAGCTCTCGCCCGCCGACACCATCCCGATCTCGCAGACCGAGCCGGCCCTCGATCTCGACAAGCTGCTCGGCGGGTTCAAGCCGTTGTTCCGCACTCTCGACGCCAAGGAGGTCAACGAGCTGTCCACGTCGCTGGTCGCGGTGTTCCAGGGACAGGGCCCGGCGTTGAACAAGCTGCTCGGCGACACCGCGACCTTCACCAATGCGCTCGGCAACCGTGATCAACTCATCGACAGCGTCATCGACAACCTCAACCAGATGCTGGGCACCCTCGACGGTGACCGCCGGGGCCTCGACACCGGCCTCGACCAGATGCAGATGCTCATCACCGGGCTCTCGGCACAGCGCGGCACCATCGGCAATTCGCTGACCCAGACCGCGCAGGTCACCAACGGGCTGGCCGACCTCCTCTCGTCGACCCGCCCCGGGCTGAAGTCGACGCTGACCAGCATCGGGGTCGCCTCCGACAACGTTCTGCAGGCCGAACCGTTCCTGCGGTCGCTGCTGCCGCGGCTGCCCAACGACTACAAGATGCTGTCGAATCTCGGCAGTTACGGTGCGTGGCTGCAGATCTACTTCTGCCGCATCCGGCTGCTGCTGAGCGGTCCGGACGGCAAACAGTACTTCTTCACCTCCAACGACGTCATGGGAGACACCACCAAGGCCGGGGGGAGGTGTTCGACGCAGTCATGAGTATCAGTGGATCTTTGGGAAATCTGTTCGGCACCAAGCGTTCCGGGTCGGGCGAGGCCGACGTCGCGCGGGAACACAAGCGCGGTGGGCGGACCCGTCGGCAGATCGGGATGATCGGCATCGTGCTGACCACGATGGTCGTCATCGTCGCCCTGCAGATGGACAAGTTGCCGCTGATCTCGCCGATCAGCACCTACACCGCATATTTCGACGACGCCGGTGGTCTGGTCACCGGCGACATCGTCACCGTCGCCGGGGTGAACGTGGGCACCGTGGAGAAGATCGAACTCGCCGACACCGATCAGGGCACCAAGGCCGCAGTGGCCTTCCGGCTCGCCGACACCGTGCAGATGGGCACCGACACCCAGGCCGCGATCAAGACCGAAACCGTGCTCGGCCGAAGGAATCTGACGATTCTGCCGCACGGCCCGGGACATATCCAGCCGGGCGGTGAGATCCCCAACCGCAACACGGTGGCGCCGTATTCGCTGACCGACGCGCTCGACAACGCCACCGACACCTTGTCGCAGACCGACACCACCCAGTTGAACAAGGCGCTCGACACGCTCTCGGTGACCTTCTCGGCCACCCCCGATCAGGTGCAGGGCGCCGTCGACGGTGTCGCGAAGCTGTCCAAGGCGGTCGCCGACCGCGACAATGCGCTGCGTGAACTGCTGGCCAAGGCCAACGGCGTCAGCAAGATCGTCGGCGACCGCAGCAAGCAGCTCAACCAGTTGCTCCTCGACGCGAACATGCTGCTCGGTGAATTGCAGTTCCGGCGGACGGCCATCGCGCAGTTGATCAGCGGAACCCGCGACGTCGCCGCGCAGATCAGTGGGTTCATCGCCGACAACAACGCGCAGCTGACGCCGGTGCTCGACAAGTTCAACCGGGTCCTCGACATCCTCAACGACAACGAGGCGAACCTGAAGAAGACGGTGGACCGGTTGGGGCCGTTCGCCAACGCGCTCGGCGAATCGGTGTCCAACGGTCCGAACTTCGACTCGCTGGTCGGGGTCAGCACGTTCGGTGACTACACCGCGACCTTCATGAAGGTGCTGCAGCAGAAGTATCCCGAGGTCGCGCAGGCCTTCGCCTATTCGGGATTCCCGTTGCTGCCCAACGCATGGAGTCAGGCCCCCGGCGCCAACAGCCGTCCGGCACCGGGCCCGGCGCCGTCGCCGACGATCCCCACACCCCCTCCGACGACAAGGCCGGGTGGCTGAGATGAGCAGACGATCCGGATTCGGCACGGCCACGGCCGACGGCGGGACGCGGCGCACCGCATGGGTGGTACTCGCGGTCGTCGTGTTGGTCGTGCTGGTGGCGGTGCTCGGCTACGTCGGCTATCACCGCTCCACGACCGCACGGCTGACCGCCTACTTCGCCGGCACCACCGGCCTCTACGAGGGCGACTCGGTGCGGGTGCTCGGCGTCAAGGTCGGAAAAGTCGCGTCGATCACGCCGCGCAGCGGTGACGTGAAGGTCGAACTCGAGGTGGAGCGCAGCGTCAAGATCCCGGCCGACGCGCGTGCCGTCGTCGTGGCGCAGAGCCTGGTCTCGGGGCGCTTCGTCCAGCTGACGCCGGTGTACTCGAAGGGCCCGCAACTGACCGACGGCGCCGACATCCCGATGGAACGCACCGCCGTGCCGATGGAATGGGATCAGGTCAAGGCGCAGTTGCAGCGGGTCACCGAAGCCGTCGGCCCCCACGGCGCCGACCCGGGCGCCGCAGCGCGGGCCGTCGACGTCGGCGCCCAGAACCTCGATGGTGCGGGCACAGCCATCAACAACTCGATCACCCAGCTCTCCGATGTGATGGGCACCCTCGCGTCCGGGCGCGACGACCTGTTCACCACGATCCGGAATCTGCAGAAGCTGACCGATGCGCTCTCGTCGAGTCATGAGCAGATGGTGCAGTTCAACGGCCGCATCGCGTCGGTGTCGAGTGTGCTCGCCGACAACACCGATCAGCTCAACGGTGCGCTGCACAACCTGGATTCGGCGATGACCGACGTGCAGAACTTCATCAACACCAACCAGAACTCGCTCACCGGGGCGGTCTCGCGGCTGGCCAAGACCGCGGGCATCCTCGCCGACAAGGACGAGCAGATGCGCGGGTTGCTGCATTCGGCACCCAATCAGCTCGCCAACTTCTACAACATCTACAACCCGCTCACCGGGTCGTTGTCGGGTGTGTTCGGCCTCGGTATGGGCAACAACCTCATCACCCTGCTGTGCGGCACGATGGAGGCCAACAATCGGCCCGGGCAGAGCGAGGTCGACATCAACAAGTGCGTCGACACCCTGGCGCCGGTCTTGCAGTCGATCGTCGTCGCCTACCCGCCGTTCATGACCAACCCGGTCAACGGCATCAACGCGACGCCCGGTCAGGTCACCTACCAGAACGCCGACGTGGCGGCGCGGGCGCAGCAGGGCATCCGCGATCAGGACGCGGCCACCCGCCGTGCCAACGGGGGCGGCCCGCTGGCCGATCTGCTCGTGCCGTGGGGAGGCGAAGGATGATGGGCAGGCCACAGGTGCGGCATCTGCGCCTGATCCTGCTCGTCGCGACGGTCACCATCGTGGCGTCGGCGTGCAGTTTCAACGGCATCAACAGCCTGCCGGTGCCCGGCGCGCAGGGCACGAGCCGGGATTCGTACCAGATCAGCGCGGTCATCCCGAGCGCCACCGGCCTGGTGAACAACGCACCGGTGCTCATCGACGACGCCACGGTCGGCAGCGTCGGGTCGATCACCGTCGCACCCGGATGGAACGCGAAGGTCGTCATCCGGCTCAATCCCGGGGTGAAGGTGGCCAAGGGGTCGCACGTGATGGTCGGGATGACCAGTGTGCTCGGTTCGACCCACCTCGAGATCGTCGAGCCGGCGCCGGGTGATCAAGGCGATCTGGCGCCCGGTGATCAGATACCGTTGCCGCACTGCCCCAAGGCCGACAACATCGACCAGCCCACCAGCAACCCGGTCCCCGACATCAACTCCGCCCAGCAGGTGCCCGGCTGCAACTACCCGTCGACCGAGCAGGTGCTCAGCGCGTTGTCGGTGGTGCTCAACGGTGGTGGACTCTCGCAGTTCGGCGACATCGTGCATGAGATGAGCCAGATCTTCGCGGGCCGCGATCAGCAGATCCGCGCGTTGATCCCGCGGCTGACGACGCTCGTCGGCGATCTGAACCGGCAGCGCGACAACATCATTCATGCGACCGAGGGTCTCGACCGGCTCTCGCTCGCGGTGAACCAGCAGACCCCCACCCTGCAGAAGGCGTTGCGTGACGGCCCGGAGATCCTGAAGCTGCTCAACGATCAGCGTCAGCAATTCGTCAACGCACTCGACTCGGTCGGCCGGTTGTCGGCGACCACCAACGATGTGCTGGATGCGAATTCGCAAGACATCAAGACGATCGTCTCGAATATGGCCAAGGCCTTCCAAGGACTTGCCGCCGCCGGCCCGGCGCTGCCCGGTTCGCTGCGACTGCTCCTCACCTTCCCGTTCCTGGAAGAGGAGATCCCGACGATGGTCAAGGGTGACTACATCAACTCCGACCTCGTCCTGGACCTCACGATTCCCAAGCTGCAGCGCAGCATCCTGCGCTCGGTCGGCGTCGTCGGTCCCGAGGGCATCACCGGCCGGCCCGCGGGCGCCGCCGGGCGTGGGCTCAACCCGTTCACCTCGCCGCTGCAGCCGGGCGGCGAAACACGTTCCGAGAACGCCGCTCCCATCCCGGCGACGCAGAACCCGCCGCGCTCGCAGGGCGGTGGCCACTGATGAAGATCACCCGTTTCGTCCGGATTCAGTTGACGATCTTCGCCATCATCACCGTCGTCGCGATCGTGGCGATGGCCCTGTTCTATGTGCGTATTCCGGCGATGTTCGGGGTGGGGCGCTACCAGGTGACCCTGCACATGCCCGATACCGGCGGCCTCTATGAGAACGCCAACGTCAGCTTCCGTGGCGTCAACGTCGGCAAGGTCAAGTCGGTACAGCTCACCGAATCGGGGGTGTCGGCACAGTTGTCGATCGACAGCGACACCAAGATCCCGGCGAACTCGGCGGCCGCGGTGCGCAGCGTCTCGGCGGTCGGTGAGCAGTACGTCGAATTCACCCCGCCCCCCGGCGATTCGAGCACCGACGACCTGGGTGACGGTGCAACCGTGTCCACCAAGGACGTGCCGGTGGAGATCTCGGCGGTGCTCGACCAGGCCACCGCACTGCTGAACCGGGTCGGCGACGCCAACCTGCGCTCACTCATCGACGAGGCCTTCGACGCGTTCAACGGCACCGCCGAAGACCTGCGCCGCCTGATGGATTCGATGATCCTGCTGGTCGACGACGCCAACAAGAACTCCGATGTCACCATCGACCTCGTCAAACAGGCCGGTCCGTTGATGGCCACGCAGTCGGCGACGGCCGGTCAGATCCGGGCGTGGACGGCCGACGCGGTGAAGGTGACCGATCAGCTGCGCGCCAACAATCCCGAGATCTCCGACCTGCTCGCGAAGGGTCCGGCGGCGGCCGCGTCGGCACAGAAGCTGTTCGCATCGATGGATCAGTCGCTGCCGCTGCTGCTGGCCAACCTCAACACGGTGTCGAAGACGACGGCGGTATATCTGCCGAATCTGCAGCAGGTGCTGGTGATCTACCCGCGGCTGATCGACACACTCCTGACGGCCGTCAACGCCGGAGATCCGCGTTACGGCCCCAGCGTCGAGTTCTCGCTCGGCTTCCAGGATCCGCCGCCCTGCACGATCGGGTACCTGCCGCCCTCGCAGTGGCGCAGTCCCGCGGAGCAGAATGCGCGGGAACTGCCGCCGGGCATGCTGTGCCGGGTGCCGCAGAACTCGCAGATCGCGGTGCGCGGCGCCCGCAACTATCCGTGTACGGAGTTCCCCGGCCGACGCGCGCCGACCCCCGAGGAGTGCCGAACCGGATACAAGCCGATCAGCAACCGCGTGGTGCCCTTCCCCAACGGAATCCCGGGTCTGCTGCCCGCACCTGCAGGTTATGTGACCCAGGGGACGCCTACCGCACATGAGGCCGGGCCGGCCGTCTACGGCACCACGTACGATCCGGGGTCGGGCGACTTCATCGGCCCGGACGGACGCACGTACAACGCCGGCACCGGCGAGCAAGGACACGACACGACATGGCAGAGCCTGATCACGGGAGCGGTGGACGCCCGGTGAACTCGGCTTCGCGCAAGATGGGACAGGTGCCATCGGCGCCGGTGCGCTCGGCACCGCTGCGTCGCCGCCGCAAGACGGAAAAGCCCGAGCCCGGCGCAGCCGAGCCGACCACCACCGAACCGACCACCGCCGAGCCGACCACCACCGAACCGACCACCACCGAACCGACCACCACCGAACCGACCACCACCGAAGACGCCACGCCCGAAGGTGATGTCTCGCTGACGAAGTCGCCGGCCGAATCGGCGGACACGAGCGACTCCGCCACCGACCCGGACGCGTTGGTGGCGTCGATGAGTTACCGCGAACGGCGTCGCCGTCGGCTCGCCGCATCCGGTGACACCGCGCCCGCCCAGGTCGCCAAGGTGTCGGCGCTACGCGCCCGTTCGGACCGTTCGATCCTGAAGCTGGTCGCGACGAGTCTGGCGGTGCTGATCATCGTCGGCTGCCTCGTCGCCTCGGCGGTGTTCGCGATCGCGCTCGGCCGCATCGATCACCAGCGGGATCTGCGTGCGGAGTATTCAGGTTTCGCCCAGCAGATGACGGTCACGATGACCAGCCTGAATCCCGGCAACGTCGACGCCGCGATGAAGACCATGTCCGACAAGACCAGCGGGACCGCGCAGCAGCGGCTCAACGAGTCCATGGGACAGGCGGTTTCGCTCGTGCGGGATCAGAAGCTGGATGTGTCGTCGCGGGTCATCAGTGACGCCGTCACCAAGGCCGCCGACGACGAGGGTTCGGTGATCGTCGTATACGGCTGGCAGATGAAGCCTGCGGATCCGAAGGAGCAGACCATCGTTCAGACGTTCCGCTGGCGGGTGGACATCACCCGGATCAACGGCCAACTGAAGATGACCGATTTCGAGTGGGTGACCTGATGCGGCTCTCGGTCGGGCAGGTGGTCGCGGGCGTAGTGGCGGTGCTGGTCGTCGCCTCGGTGGCGCTCGCCGGTGTGCTCGGGTATCGCTACCTCGATGCCCGGTGGACAGAGGACGCCCGGGATTCGTCGCTGGCGGATGCGAAGTCTTATGCGACAACGATGTTCGGCTATGACCCGGGGAATGTTGCTGCGCATGTGGACGGTACGAAGTCGGTGGTGACCGGTCCGGCGAAGGCCCAGTACGACAAGCTGATCACGAAACCCGTTCCCGGACAGGACATAAGCTTCGTCGACGGGGTGCGCAAACAGCAGGTCGTCTCGCAGGCGGTGATCCAGGACGCCGGGGTCGTCACCAACACCCGGGACTCCTCGACGGTGCTGCTGTTCATGAACCAGTCGGTCAGCCGGGGCGGCAAGGACCTCGTGCGCGTCGATCCGAGTCGGTTGACCTTCTCGATGATCAAGCGCGACGGACGCTGGCTGATCGAGAACATCGACATCATCACCGACGATTCGTTCCGCAGCCGCATACAGCAGGTGTCGACGCCACCTCCGGGGGCGGTCCCGCTGCCCGGACCGAGCGAGTCTCCCGCCCCGTCGTCGAGCGCGACCCCGCCGGCAGGCCCCGCGCCGCAGAGCTCGCCGGTGCCGACCCCCTGATCGGCTTCCCGCTCAATCAATTCGTTCCCGCTCGACGATCTCGTCGAGCGGGAACGAAATCGTTGAGCGGGAACGTCAGTGAGCGGGACGGCCGGGATCAGGACTGGGTCGGGGTGTAGCCCATCGGCAGCATCGTCGACTTGTGCTCGACGAAGGACTCGAGTCCTTCGGGGCCGCATTCACGGCCGATGCCGGAGTTCTTGAAGCCGCCGAACGGCGATCCCGGGTCGATGGCATAGAAGTTGATACCGAAGGTCCCGGTGCGGATCTTGCCGGAGATCTCGATGCCCCGTTCGATGTCGGAGGTCCACACCGATCCGGCGAGCCCGTACTCGGAGTCGTTGGCGATCGCGATGGCCTCGTCGACGTCGTCGTAGTCGATCACCGACAGCACCGGTCCGAAGATCTCCTCCTGGGCGATGGTCATGTCGTTGGTGACGCCGGTGAAGATCGTCGGGGTGATGAAGTTGCCGCCGTCGAGGCCCTCGGGGCGCACGCTCTCCAATACCGCCGTGGCGCCTGCGGCCTTGCCTGCCTCGATGTAGCCCTCGATGCGTTTCAGCTGGCGCTCACTGATCACCGGACCGAGCTGAACCTCGGGATCGGTGGGCAGCCCCACCTTCATCGTCTTGGCTGCGGCGACCATCGCGTCGACGATCTCGTCGTGGCGGCTGCGTGGGACCAGCACGCGGGTCTGCGCGACGCACGCCTGGCCGGTGTTGAACAGGCCGAGGAACACCAGCATGCCGATGTTGGCCTCGACGTCGACGTCGTCGAGGACGATGGCCGCGGACTTGCCGCCGAGCTCCAGCGAACAGCGTTTGAGGGACTGGGCGCAGGCCGCACCGATGGCCTTGCCCGCCGCCGTCGACCCGGTGAAGGTGATCTTGTCGACGTCGGGATGGTTCACCAGGGCCTCGCCGGTCGCGGCGGCGCCGGGCACCACCGAGATGACGCCCTCGGGCACACCGGCTTCGGTGAAGATCTCGGCGATCAGATTCGCCGTCTGCGGGGTCTCGGGCGCGGGCTTGAGGACGACCGAACAGCCGGCAGCCAGCGCGGCACCGAACTTGTTGCACACCAAGAACAATGGGACGTTCCACGCGGTGATGGCGCCGACCACGCCCACGGCCTCACGGGTGACCAGGGTGGTGCCGAACAGGCCGGTGCGGTACTCCTCCCACGGATACGTGCGGGCGGCGGCGGCGTAGGCGCGCAGCACCCCGGTGCCGGGCAGTTTCTGCAGCATGTCGATGGCGCTCGGCGGCGCACCCATCTCCGCGGAGACGACGGCGCCGATCTCGTCGAAGCGGGCGTCGATGAGGTCGGCCACCCGGTCGAGTACGTCGGCACGTTCGGCAGCGGGCTTGCCCGACCACACCCCGGACGCGAACGCGGCGGCCGCGGTACGCACAGCGGTGTCCACGTCGGTCTCGTCGGCCAGCGGCACCGATCCGACTCGTTCGCCGGTGGCAGGGGAGAAGACCTCGAGGATCTCGGTGGAATGCGGCGCGACCCAGGATCCCCCCAGGTACAGGCTGGTGTGGTCGCTCCCGACGCCGGTGCGGGTGCCGGCCTCGACGGTCTCGGTCATGTAGGTGCTCCTCGGTTGTGAACTACTCCACAACCGATGTTAGAACACGTTCTAATTTCCGTCGATGGTGTCGCCGAATCTGCAGCCTTTGGTCGCGTTTTCCGCGACTAAAGGCTGCAGATTTTCGCGACCGGTCAGAGTCCGCGGGTGGCGAGCAGGTGGGCCAGGTGGGCTTCGATCGGCGACTGGTCGGTAGCCACGACGGTGTCGGTGTCTTCGTACGTGTCGTCGTGGGTGATGATCTCGACGATGTCGTAGCTGCCGGTCGGGGTGCCGATGGTGGTGCGCAGGATCTTGTCACCGGGTGCCAAGCCCACCAGGCAGCTCCGGTCCGCGGTGATCGGATCGGTGAAGGTACCGGTACTGCTGTCCGGCAACGGATTACCCGCGTCGGGTGGTTGCCGGTGGATTTCGGCACGCACCTTCGCGAGCCCGGCGGTGAAGTCGGGCCCGACATCAGGCAGTTTGTT
>NZ_JBNCLY010000040.1:0-13232 GCF_049844915.1 Gordonia sp. DT30
CGGCTTTTGGGCGTCCAGTGCGTGCCATACCCAACCCTACAACATATTCAATGAATTAACGGCGCGGAACACTAGCCTGACGTGATGAAGCGGTCCGTGCTGACTCGTCTGGTGCCGCCGGCTCTGGCCGGCTATCGGCGTTCGTGGTTGCGGACCGACCTCGTCGCCGGATGCACCCTGGCGGCGGTGGCGATCCCGGAATCCATGGGCTACAGCTCGATTGCGCATGTGCCGGTGGTCGCCGGGCTGTACACGATCATTCTGCCGGCTGCGGTGTTCGCGGTGCTCGGTTCGTCGCGGCTGATGGTGGTCGGCGCGGACTCCGCGACGGCGGCCCTGCTGGCATCGGGTATCGCCGGACTCGGCGTCGCCGGACTGGTGCCCGGCTCACAATCGTGGCTTCGGTGGGCATGTCTCATCGCCATCGTCACCGGCGGCCTCCTCGCCCTGGCCCGCGTGTTCCGGCTCGGCTTCCTCGGCGACTTCCTGTCCACCGCCGTGCTGATCGGATTCCTGGCAGGCACCGGCATCACCGTCATGACCGGTCAGGTCCCGGCGCTGCTCGGTCTGCCGGGCACCGACGGGTCGATCGCGACACGGTGGTGGGCGATCGTGTCGAATCTCGACCACATCAACTGGGCCACCGCTGGATTCGCCGCCGCCGCCATATTGGCGCTGGTGCTCGGCGGGCGTCTGGCGCCGCGGTTTCCGGTCGCCGTGGTGGTGGTGATCGGCTCCATCGCGGCGGTGGCGGTCTTCGGCTGGGGCGATCAGATCGCGGTGGTCGGCGCCGTGCACGGTGGGCTGCCTGACTTTGGGTGGCCGACGGCGATGGGATTCGGTGACGTCGTGAAGGCGGCGACGGTGGCCGGCGGCTGCGCATTGGTGATCTTGGCCCAAAGTGCCGCAACCGCACGCAGCTTCGCCCAGCGCCATGGCCAGAACGCCGACGTCGATCGTGACGTCGTCGGCTTGTCGGCTGCCAATCTGGTGGCCGGGTTCTCCGGCACCTTCGTCGTCAACGGCAGCCCCACCAAGACGCAGCTCCTCGACGATCAACGCGGGCGGACCCAGGTCGCGAATCTGACGATGGCCGCGATCACGTTGCTGGTGGTCGTCTTCGCCGACGGGTTGCTCGCCGATCTGCCGCACGCCGTACTCGCCGCGATCGTGTTCCTCGTCGCCCTGCGGCTCATCGACGTGCGCGGCTTCGTCCGGATCTGGCGGATCCGGCCGATCGAGTTCGGGATCGCCGTCCTCACGGTGGTCGTCGTCGTGGCATTCGGGGTGCAGGTGGGAGTCGTCGCATCGATGGTGGTGTCGCTGCTGGAACTCGTCCGTCGACAGTACCGGCCCGAGCGCTTCGTCCTCGGTGTCGGTCTGCACGGGCATCCGCGCTACGAGCCGGCCACTCCGGGCAGTCAGTCGTTGCCGGGCCTGATCGTGTTCCGGTATGACGCAGACCTGTTCTACGCCAACGCCGGCCGGTTCGCCGACGACGTCATGGCGCTGGTGAACCGCGCACCCGATCCGGTGCGCTGGCTCGTGCTCGACGCCTCGGCGATGAGTGACGTCGACTACTCGGCGTCAACCGTCCTGACCGATCTCATCGGCTACATCCACTCGCGTGGTGCGCATTTCGTGCTGGTCGGGGTCGACCCGGAATTGCAGCGAACGCTGGGAACCGAACACATCCTGGGCGAGCTGAGTCCCGATCACATCTTCGCGTCGGTGTCCGACGCCCTGCGCGCCTACCGGCGGATCGACCCCGGTGGTCGGCAACAGACGCCAACGGAGCAGTGACGGATTCAGCCGGTGAAGCCGAAGCGGGCGTTGAGTTCTGCGGCCGCACCACGCACCGCGTCGGCGATCTCGTCGGCGCGTTCGGGGTCGAACCGGTAGCGCGGACCGGACACACTCAGTGCCGAGATCACCGTTCCGGTGTGATCGCGGATCGGCGCCGCGATCGCCACCAGCCCGACCTCGAGTTCTTCGTCGGCGAGGGCCCAGCCGCGTTCGCGGACCGCGGCGAGATCGGCCAGCAGGGCGTCGATCCCGGTGATCGTGTGGTCGGTGTAGCGGGGTGGGCCGCCGGCGAACAGGGCTCGGACCTCGTTGTCCGGCAACGCACTCAGCAACACCTTGCCCGAGGAGGTGGCGTGTGCCGGCGAGGTCTGCCCGACCCAGGTCTGCAACGCCACACTCGACGTCCCCTGCGCCTCGACGAGATTGACGGCCTGATCGCCACTGCGGACGGCCAGATTGGTGGTCTCACCGAGGTCGGCGGCAAGCTTCTCGCAGATCTCCTGCCCATGCTTGGCCAGGTCGAGTGTCGCGCTCGTCGAGCCGGCCAACCGGACGATGGCATATCCGATGCGGTACTTGCGTCCGGCGGGTTCCTGCTCGACGAAGCCGCGGTTCTCCAGCGAGCCGATGATCCGGGACACCGTCGATTTGTGGACGCCGAGTGCGCCGGCCAATTCGGTGACGCCGGCCGAACCGAGTCGGCCGATGAGTTCGAGGATCTGCAGGGCCCGGTCCACGGACTGCACCGAACCGGTCTGCGGGGCGCTCTCGTTGCTGGGCATGACGGATCCAACCCTAGCCGAGCCGGTCACGGTCCGGTGGACGTGCGCGGTGCCGCCGGGTGTCACCGGCGGACGCGCGACATCGAGGGGTCGACCGAGACGTCGGGGGCGACGGCCGCCCGATAGGTGGCGAGTTGGTAGGCCACGGTGACCTCGGCGCCCTCGTCGAGATCGGCGGGAAGCCAGGCGTAGGCGAGGCAACGGCCCAGCGTCGGCGACCACGCGGCGCTGGTGACGTAGCCGGCCACGGTGGCGCCCACCGACACCGGTTCCTTGCCCAGCACCACCGCAGTGGGGTCGTCGAACATGATGGTGCGCAGGCGTTTCGGAGCGTCTCGACTGGTGAGGGCGCTCTTGCCGATGAAGTCGCCCTTGGTCATTGCGATAGCGAAGCCGAGTCCGGCCGCGTCCGGGGTGTATTCGGTGGTCAGGTCGGTGCCCGCCGAGCGGTAGCCCTTCTCGATGCGTAACGCGTTGAACGCGATTCGGCCCGCCGCGATGATGCGGTGCGGGCGTCCGGCGTCGGTGAGCAGGTCCCACAGTGCGAGGCCGTGCTCGGCGTCGGTGTAGATCTCCCAGCCCGATTCGCCGACGTAGGAGACACGCATCAGTGTCACCGGGATCGATCCGACGGTGGTCTGGGCGCACCGGAAGTATCTGAGTCCGTCGTTGCTCAGATCCGTCGGGGTGATCGGGGCGAGCACCTCGCGGGCCAGTGGGCCCCACAGGCCGACGCCGCAGGTCGCGGTGGTGATGTCGCGCAGGGTCACTCCGTCGGGCGGCAGGTGGCGGGTGATCCGGTCGACGTCGAGCGGTCCGTTCGCGCCGACCCGGAAGGCATCGGCGGCCAGCCGTGTGACGGTGAGATCCGAACGGATGCCACCCATTTCGTCGAGCAGTAGGGTGTAGGTGACCGACGCCACCGACTTGTCGAGGTCGTTGGTGGTCAGCCGCTGCAACAGGTCCAGGGCACCCGGCCCGGTCACGTCGAGGCGGGTCAGCGGCGTCATGTCGTACAGGGCGACGTGGCTACGGGTGTGTGCCGCCTCGGCCACCGAGATCGGTGACCAGTGACGCGCCGACCACGAATCCCGTTGGGGGATCGCCATCCCGGCCGCGACGAGCTCGTCGAGCACTGTCTGGTTGGTCTCGTACCAGGCCGGCTGTTCCCAGACGCCGGGTGCCCAGAACTCGGCACCGAGCGCCACTTCCCTGGGGTAGAAGGGGCTGACGCGGATCCGGCGCGGTGCCGCACGCTGATCGTGGGGATGGATGACGTCGTAGACCTCGACGAAGGACTGGGAACTGGTGGTGCGGATGAAATCGTCGTCGAGTGCGGCGTCGTCGAAGCGGTACAGATCGAATTCATGGGTGTCGACCGATGGGGTGCCGTCGACCATGGCCTCGGCGACGGTGCGGGCGATGCCCGCCGAATGGGTGACCCATACCGCCTCGGCGACCCAGAATCCGCTGAGGTCACGGTGTTCGCCGACCACCGAATGTCCGTCGGGGGTGAACGAGAAGATGCCGTTGAAACCGTCGTCCACCTTGCCGGCGCCGAGTTCGGGGATCAGCCGGATCGTCTGTTCCCACGCCTCGGCGAAGTCGTCGGGGGTGAACATCAACTTCGACGGCATGTCCGCGTCGGAGGTGGTGGTGTTGTGGTCGAGGGCGCTGAGGTCGGTGGGCATCGGCCGGTGCCCGTAGTAGCCGATGCCGATCCGGTCACCGTGCTCGCGATAGTAGAGGTCGTGATCCTGGTGGCGCAGGATCGGCAGAGATGCCTCGGCGAGTGCAGAATTGGCGCCCGCCCGGGATTCGAGCGGGGTGGTGACCGCGTACTGGTGGGCCATCGGGACCAGCGGGATCGTCAAGCCGACGCGTCGGCCGAATTCCCTGCCCCAGAAGCCCGTACAGCACACCACGATGTCGGCGTCGACGACACCGGTCGCGGTGCGCACCCCGCGCACCGCGCCGTTGGACTCGACGACGTCGATCACCTCCTGATGGGCCAGGAACCGCGCGCCCCGCGACATTGCGCGTGCCGCTTGGGCTTCCACCGCCCGTATTGCCTTCGCCAGGCCGTCACGCGGGGTGAACAGTCCGCCGAGGATGCGGTCGGCGTCGAGCAGCGGATACCGCGCGGCGCACTGGGCGGGCACGAGAAGTTCGTACTCCACGCCACGTGATGCGGCCCAGCCGGCTTTACGATGCAGGTCGCCCCAACGGGTTTCGGTGGTCGCCACCTCCAGGCCGCCCACGTGGTTGAAGCACCAACCGTCCGGATGCGAGAGGCTCGAGAACTTCTCGAGGGTGTAGGAGGCGAGCTCGGTCATCGTCTTCGACGGGTTGGTGGCGAACACGAGACCCGGTGCATGTGAAGTGGATCCGCCGGTGGCAAAGAGCGGTCCGCGGTCGAGGACGGTGACGTCGGTCCAGCCGCAGAGGGTGAGCTCGTCGGCCAGGGAGGTGCCGACGATGCCGGCGCCGACGATCACGACTTTGGGTGTGGTCATGGGACACGACCTTCCGGGTTGTCGGTGGCTGCGGCCGCTGGGCCGGTGCAATACTCCGTGGAAGCGTCGACGAGCCAGCGGGTGAGGTGGCCGGTGAACGAGGACCGAACGAACAGGGCGAAGCCGTCGTCGACGCGGTGCAGGATCACCCCGGTCTGCGCGATCAGTGTCTGCGCGGTCTCGTCGGGCCCGAATGCCTTGGACGCCAAGTCGATGGCGCAGCCGTGGGCCAGCACGGTTTCGGCGCGGCAACCCGTGAGCAGCAGTCGGGTGCGTTGGCCGGTGGCGTCCAGGAAGTAGGAGGCATCTGGCTCGCCTGCGCGCGCGACGATCTCGCCGAGGTGGTCGGGTCCCGTGACGCCGGGCCGGCTCAGCAGCCATTCGTCGGGTCCCAGCCAGATCGCGACCTCGTCGCCGGTGCGGCGGATGTGGCAGGCGGCAGGAAGCTCCAGGCGGCTGATGGTCTCGGGGTCGGCGGTGCGCACGACGACCTGGGCGACAGGGGATTCGGTGCTCCGCACCGGGGGACGCTCAGCCATCGCGGCGCGCTCCTTCCGGATCGACGAAAACGGTTGTGGTGACCTCGACTTCGACGAGCTGGCCGCCGACGGGGACGTCGAGGTGGGTGCCGATCAGGGCGCGTCCACCTTTGACCAGTGCCAGCGCGAACGGCCGGCCGAGTTCGGCGCTGCGGTAGCTGGAGGTGACGTGGCCGAGCATCGGTACCGGTGGTGGAGGCAGGCACCGATCGGCGCGGTGCGCGATGATCTGCGCGCCCTCGGGCAGGGTGGTGGCGTCGGTGGGCAGCAGTCCGACGAGTTGTTTGCGCTGCGGATTCTGCTGGGCTGCACGGGTAAAGGAGCGTTTGCCGATGAAGTCGGGCTTGGCCGTGGACACCACCCAGCTCATGCCGAGGTCGTGCGGGGTGACGGTGCCGTCGGTGTCCTGCCCGATGATGGGATAGCCCTTCTCCGCGCGCAGGACGTGCATCGCCTCGGTGCCGTACGGAGTGATGCCGTGAGGCGCACCGGCATCGATGAGGGCGCGCCACAACGCGTCGGCGTATGGCGCGGCGACGTTGACCTCGAAGGCGAGTTCTCCGGAGAAGCTGATGCGCGCGACCCGTACCGGCGCACCGTCGAAAGTGGTGTCACGCCACTGCATGAAGCCGAACGCCTCGCGGGACACGTCGAGGTCGGCGAAGACCGCGCCGATCACGTCGCGCGAGCGCGGGCCGACGACCGGGAAGGTGGCGACGTGATCGGTGAGGGAGGTGGTGAAGACGCGCAGATGCGGCCATTCGGTCTGGTGCCACTCCTCCATCCAATCGAGGACCGTTGCTGCGCTTCCCGTGGTGGTGTACAAGGTGTAGCGGTCGGCGGCGATACGCAGCACGGTGCCGTCGTCGATGATCATCCCGTCGACACCGCACAGGACGCCGTAGCGCACCTTGCCGACCGCGAGGGTGCTCAGCACATTGGTGTAGACGCGGTCCAGAAACTCTCCGGCGTCGGGGCCGGCGACGTCGATGACGCCGAGGGTGGAGGCGTCGAGGATGCCGACTCCCGCACGGACGGCGCCACATTCGCGGAGCACGGCCGACTCCATGTCCTCCCCGCCCCGCGGGTAGAAGCGGGGACGCTTCCACTGCCCCACGTCCTCGAAGATCGCACCCCACTCGGCGTGCCACTCGTGCAACGGGGTTCGCCGCACCGGATCGTAGAGCTCGCCGCGGTTGCGCCCGGCGAGGGCGGCGAAGGAGACCGGGGTGTACGGCGGCCGGAAGGTGGTGGTGCCGGTGTCGGCGACGTCGACGCCGAGGAGTTCGGCGACGATACCCGACGCCACGATGCCGGACGTCTTGCCCTGATCGTGTGCGGTGCCGATCGTGGTGTACCGCTTGACGTGTTCGACCGAGACCATCCCGGCGCCGACCGCACGCCTCACGTCGGCCACGGTCGCATCTCGCTGCAGGTCGACGAACGACACCTGCTCGGCCGCTTCGGGGACCCGCCAGTAGACGGCGGTGGGCGCGGGTGTGCGATCGGTCGTGCGGGGCACGCCCCGATACTCGGGCGGGTTCACACCCAGCGAGCGTAAGGCGGCCAGCCCGCCGCGCCGACCGTCGGTGAGGCAGGCGCCGGTGGTGAACAGACCCCGTGCGGCGCCGACGATGTCGACATTCGGCAGTGTGCCGGTCGGGACGAAGGCGGCCGCGTCGGCGTCGAAGTCGATGGTGCCGCGCAGCTGACTCCACAAGTGCGCAGCGGGATTCCAGCCGCCCGATACCAGGACCGTGTCGCAGTCGAGGATACTGCCGTCGGCGATGCGGACTCCGCTGACCTCGTCGTCGCCGGACGCGGCGACGACGGTATCGTCGGCGCGGATCTCGATGCCCAGGCGAGTCGCCTCCGCACGCAGGTCATCGGAGACGTGCGTCCGTACGTCGACGATGGCGCGAATCTGCATACCGGCCCCGACCAGTGCGAACGCCTCACCGTAGGCGGAGTCGCCTGCGGTGAACACGACGGCGGTGCGCCCGACGAGCACACCGTGGCGGCGGAGATGATCGCCGGCCGAGCCGGCGAGCATCACACCGGGAAGATCGTTGTCGGCGAACACGATCGGCCGCTCGTGCGCGCCGGTGGCGATGATCGTGTGCCGCGCCCGGATGCGGTGGATGCGTTGACGCGAGACGTGCGCGGGCGCCGCCCCGAGGTGATCGGTGCGTCGCTCGACGGCCAGGACGAATCCGTCGTCGTAGGCGCCGAAGGCGGTGGTGCGTGACAGATGTGTCACGTGCGGGTGGCCGTCGAGTTCGGCGACCGCGTCGCGCACCCACGGTGCCGACGGGCCGGCACCACCGGCTTCGGGTCGCTCGTCGACCAGCAGGACGGCGACGCCGGCACGAGCGGCCATCAGCGCGGCCATCAGACCGGCGGCACCGGACCCGACGACCAGGAGGTCCGGATGATGGTGCAGCGCATCATAACGCGCGGTGTCGATGTCGGTGGACAGCGTGCCCCGGCCGGGCACGCCGTGGGCGATCAGACCGGGGCAGAGCTCGATCATGGTGGCCGGCATCATCGGTTCGATATACGGCGCGTCGATGCCGACCTGTGCGGTCGCGTCCTCGGACCACGATCCGGTGATGCCGCGCGGGCGGCCGAGGATCGTACTGGCGGTGACGGTGCGGATTCCGTTGGCCAGCAGGGCCGACGCAAGGGTGTCGCCGGCGTAGCCCTGGTAGGTGCGGCCGTCGAAGACGAAGTCGATCGGGCGGTTGCGGTCGATCCGTCCGCCGGTGCGTGTGCGAAACGCGTTGTGTACCTGGGTCATCGGTGCTCACCCGATTCCGGGCCGGAGAGAAAGCGGTACGTGACGGTGTCGCGGGTGATGGTGAACCATCGGCGGCAGCCGGCGCGGTGGCACCATCGTTCGGGCAGTGGCCCTTTCGGGTTGGGCCGGAAGAACAGGTACCGCGCCCACGTGGCGTCGTCGAGGGTGTCCGGATGTGCGGGGTAGGCGGTGTCCGCGGCGCCACCGTAGTGGAACTCGGTCTCCTCGCGTGGCCCGCAGTGCGGGCAGGGGATCATCTGCATCGGTGTCTCCCGGGTCTGGGTATCTGGTGGTCTGGGTATCTGTGGTCAGTGCGCGACGGCGGCGGCGCCGTGTTCGTCGATGAGGTCGCCGGTGGTGAATCGGTCGATGGTGAACGGTGCGTTGATCGGGTGTGGTACGCCGGTCGCGATGGTGTGGGCCAGACACCAGCCGACGCCCGGCGTGGCCTTGAATCCGCCGGTGCCCCAACCACAGTTGACGAACAGGTTGCGGTACGGCGTGGCGCCGAGGATGGGGGACGCATCGGGGGTGACATCGACGATGCCGCCCCAGGTGCGCAGCAGCCGGGCGCGGGCGAAGATCGGGAACAGCTCGACGGCGGCGGCCATCTGGCGTTCGATGATGTGGAACGCGCCGCGCTGACCGTAGCCGTTGTACGAGTCGACCCCGGCGCCCATCACCAACTCGCCTTTGTGGGCTTGGGAGACGTAGACGTGTACCGCGTTGGACATGACCACGGTCGGATGGATCGGCTCGAGGAGCTCGGAGACCAGTGCCTGCAGCGGATGTGATTGCAGGGGGAGGGCGAAGCCGAGCCGATCGGTCAACGTGGAGGTGTGACCGGCGGCGCACAGGGCAACGGTGCCGGCGCCGATGCGGCCCCGGGAGGTGTTGACGGCGGTGATCGTCCCGCCGGTCGTCTCGAAGCCCAAAACCTCACAGTTCTGGATGATGTCGATGCCCGATTCGTTTGCGCTGCGGGCGAATCCCCAGGCGACCCAATCATGTTTGGCGATGCCGCCACGTGGCTGGAACGTGGCGCCCATGACGGGGTAGCGGATGTCGGTGGAGGTGTTGACGATCGGGCAGATCTCGGCGACCTGCTTCGGGTCGAGCCAGTCGGCGTCGATGCCGTTGAGCCGGTTGGCCGCCACGCGCCGGATCGAGTCGCGGACGTCCTGCTCGCTGTGTGCGAGGTTGAGGACGCCGCGCTGACTGAACAGGATCGGATAGCCGAGTTCGTCTTCGAGTCCTTCCCAGAGTTTGAGGGAGTGTTCGTAGATGCCGGCGCTCTCGTCCCAGAGATAGTTCGACCGGATCAGGGTGGTGTTGCGGGCCATGTTCCCGCCGGCCAGCCAACCACGTTCGAGCACGGCCACATTGGTGATCCCATGGTTCTTGGCAAGATAGTGCGCGGTGGCGAGCCCGTGACCGCCGCCGCCGACGATGACGACGTCGTAGGTGGGGCGGGGATCGGGGTTGTGCCAGAGGAAGTCCGGGTGCCGGGGCTCGGTGGTCATGGTTGCCGTCCTCAGTAGTCGATCACGACGGGGCTGATGGGTTCGGAGCAGCAGAGCAGGATCTGGCCCTGCTCGATCTCGCGGCTGCGGATGCCGCCCTGATGATTCATCACGACGTCGCCGGAGATCTTGGTGACCTTGCAGGAGCCGCAGAGCCCGATGCCGCACGTGGATGGCAGTGTCACTCCGGCAGCTGCGGCGGCGGCCAGGATGGTGGTGCCCTCGGTGACGTGTACGCGGCGGGCGCGGCGGGTGAAGTCGACGGTGATGCCGTCGCTGTCGGCATCGGGCGTGGGCAGCACGAAGCCGAAGCTCTCCTCGTGTATGCGGGTGAGGCTCGCGCCGCAGGCGAGGAGCGCTGATCGCACCCGGCTGCGGAATGGTCCTGGGCCGCAGAGGAAGACCTCACGGTCGGCGAGGTCCGGGCAGAGCCGCGTCAGCGTGTCGGCGCCGAGACGTTTGTTGCTGCCGGGTGGTGCGACGGGGTGGTCGGCGGTCAGTGCGGTGAGTGCGAACGCCACGTCGAGACCGGGGTGGGCGACCGAGAGCTGCTCGAGTTCGGCACGGAACGGGATGTCCTCGAGCGTGCGGGCACTGTGGATGAAGACGATGTCGGGGCGGCGTGCAGCGGTGACATCGGTCGCGGTGCTGGTGGTGGTGGCGTCGTCGGTGGCGGCGCGGATCATCGACATGATCGGGGTGATGCCGCTCCCGGCCGAGATGAACAGGTAGCGCTCGGCGCCGGTACCGATATAGCTGAAGCGGCCGAGGGGGCCACTGGCGGTCATCGTCATACCGGGGGACATGTTGTCGTGCAACCAGTTCGAGACGTGGCCGCCAGCCTTGCGTTTCACCGAGATGGACAGCGTGTCGGGTCGGGTAGGAGGTGAGGAGATGCTATAGCAGCGTTGGACGGTGTGATCGTCGATGGTCACCCCGATGGTGAGGAACTGGCCGGGGTTGAACACGAAGGTGTGGGGTTCCACGGTGCGGAAGGTGAAGGTCGTCATGTCGTGGGTGGCCGGGACGCGGTCCACGCAGACCAGTAGGTGCTCATCGCTTCTCATACCGGCTCCGGCATGCTCGAAACCGGTGGCGCGATACCGAGATTGGAGCGCAGCGTGGTGATGTACCAGTTGACGAATGCCTCCACCTGGAACTCGGAGGGACCATAGGGGCCGGGCCGGTAGGCGGGGTCGGCGATGCCGCGATGAGCCAGCGCGACGAGGTCGGCGTCCTGGTTGTTGGTGATCTCCCAGACGCCGGTGAGTCGGTCGAGGCGGTAGTCGACGCCCTCGACGGCGTCGGCGTGGACCAGCCAGGTCGTGCGTACCAGCGTTCGGTCCGGCGCGACGGGGATGACGGAGAACAGGACGGCGTGGTCGCTGGTGATGTGCAGCCACATGTTGGGTTGCAGGTGCATCGACAGCCGGCCGAGCCGTCGGTCCGGAAGGTCATCGGACAGTGGGCGGGTACAGGCGGCGCTGCCGTCGAGGGTGAAGGATTCGCCGGCGAGGTCCATCGCCTCGCGTTCGATGTGGAACCCGGTTGGGCGGGAATCGAGTTGGGCGATGCGAACGTAGGGGAGCCCGAGGCGTTGCCAGACGTCGACCATGTCCGCGGTGGCCGCACGGTAGCGGTCGGTCACCGGACGCAGCCGGTCCGGGATGGCGTCGGCGTCGGAGTAGCCCCACGTCGGGAAGAACACGTTGAGCAGTTCGGGGTGTCCGTCGCAGTGGTAGCACTCGCGGTTGTTCTCCATGGCCAGTTTCCAGTTCCCGTTCTCGAGGAGATCGGTCTGCTTGGCGACCTTGGCCGTCGCGAGGTGATGCGGCGCGAGATACGGTTCGACGATGCCGGCGACCTCGTCGATGTCGGTGGGCGGGTCGTCGGCGAGGCAGATGAAGACCAAACCGGCGATGGTGCGGACGGCCACCGGCCGCAAGGAGAAGCACTTCTTGTCGAAGCCGGGCGCCTGGGCGTCGGCGAACCTCAATCGACCGTCCATATCGTAGGTCCAGGAGTGGTAGGCGCAGACGATGGTGCCGGTGGAGCCGCGCTGCGCGGTGATCAGGCGGGCGCCACGATGGCGGCAGACGTTGTGATGCGCGCGGACCACGTTGCCGTCGTCGCGGGTGATGATCACCGACCGTCGGCCGAAGTTGATGGTGACATAGTCGCCGGGGTCGGGGATCTCCGCTTCGGCGGCAGCGAAAAGCCAACGCGTGGAGAAGATCTGCTCCACATCCCGCTCGAACCATGACTGCTCGACGTAGAACGGGGCCGGCAGACTTCGGCCGACGACGCGGCCGGCGATGAGCGCATGCGACTCGGAATCGAGGTGCGCGGCACCGGGACCCGCTCCGGCATCGGCCGAGCCGGCGACGAGATGAGCGTTCATCGGCGTCGAATACCTCTCTGGGCAGACGAGTCCATGGATATGGCGACTGCATGGACATGGAGAAGGTGTGAGGATTCGTCGTCGACGCTGAGACGGATCGAACTGTTATCGAGTTGCTATATACGCAACGGTACGCATGATGTGCAACAAGTCTGCGCGCTGGCGCATGTGCTGTCAACCGGACGACGATCACCGCGAAAAACTGCAGATTCGGAGGACACGAAGCACGGCCGCCATGCCAGTAATCGGTAGCCGTTAGTCGCGGTTTCCGCGATCAAAGGCTGCAGATTTTCGCGAGCGGTCAGAGTCCGCGGGTGGCGAGTAGGTGGGCCAGGTGGGCTTCGATCGACGACTGGTCGGTAGCCACGACGGTGTCGGCGTCTTCGTACGTGTCGTCGTGGGTGATGATCTCGACGATGTCGTAGCCGCCGGTCGGGGTGCCGATGGTGGTGCGCAGGATCTTGTCACCGGGTGCCAAGCCCACCAGGCAGCTCCGGTCCGCGGCGATCGGATCGGTGAAGGTACCGGTACTGCTGTCCGGCAACGGTTTACCCGCGTCGGGTGGGTCGGGTGGTTGCCGGTGGATTTCGGCACGCACCTTCGCGAGCCCGGCAGTGAAGTCGGGCCCGACATCGGGCAGTTTGTTGACGCGTTTCGGGTTGGGTGGGGCGCCGGGGGCGGCGTTGCGCCGCCACCAGCAGCGTCCCGCGAGGGGTCCGTCGCGGTAGATGCCGGTGGTGTATTGGCCGAGTTTGTCGCCGACCATCCGGTTGTGTTTCGGGCAGGCGGGGGCGAGGTCGTCGATGTTGGTCAACCCGCCCTTCGCGTAATCGAGGGTGGCGTGGTGGATTTCCGAATGCGCGGC
>NZ_JBNCLY010000041.1:0-13066 GCF_049844915.1 Gordonia sp. DT30
ATCCTGGTCATGCTCGCCCACGCGTTCCTGGCGGTGACCACCGCCGCTCAGCGTTCCCTCGAGCACCGCAATCCTCAGCTAATCCGCTTGAGCGTCAACGAATTCCGTCGACTGTTCATCACGCTCATCCTCACCCCACTCCATACCAGCGCCAACAGCATCCTGACCTGGTCACTATGGAGACGCAAACATCAACAACGAGCCCGCCAATGCCACCAAAGACGCAGGTCATCACCACAATGACCGCAAACTACGGCTGTAGTACTAGACCTGTCGGTTGATCGTCTGCACAAGTTTCACCGAACAACGAGGATTTCGGAAGACCGCAAGGCCGAGTCCTCGACTGTGCAGATTGGCCAACGCGACGCCATCGCAATGCTATGGCCACGCAGCCAATACACATACCGTCCATACGCTATCGAACAACCGAAGCCGATCGTCACCCCTCCCTCACACGACCACTTTCCACATGCCATGCTCGATCGAGGCGGACGTTGGCGAGCATCCGGCGGTCGTGGGTGACCAGCAGAACGGCGCCGTCGTAGGAATGCAACGCCGACTCGAGTTGCTCGATGGCGGCGAGGTCCAGATGGTTGGTCGGCTCATCCAGCACCAGAACATTGGTGCCGCGTGCCTGCAACAGGGCGAGCGCAGCGCGGGTGCGCTCGCCCGGCGACAGGTCCGATACCGCCCGATCGACGTGATCGGCGCGCAGCCCGAACTTCGCCAACAGTGTCCGCACCTCGGCGGTGCTGTAGTCGGGCACGAGCTCCTCGAAGCGCTCGGCCAGCGGCGCTACACCCTCGAATTCGCTTCGTGTCTGGTCTATTTCACCGATGGCGACGTTGGCGCCCAGGTGCGCGGTCCCCGAATCGGGCGCGAATCGGCCGAGCAACAATCGCAACAGCGTGGACTTTCCCGCGCCGTTGGGTCCGGTGATGCCGATCCGCTCACCAGCGTTCACTTGCAGCGACACCGGGCCCAGGACGAAATCCCCTTGCCGCACCTCAGCATCGTTCAGAGTCGCCACCACCGAACTCGATCGTGGTGCCGCGCCGATCGTGAACTCGAGTACCCATTCCTTGCGCGGCTCGGCCACCTCCTCCAGACGCGCGATCCGGCTCTCCATCTGACGAACCTTCTGTGCCTGCTTCTCGCTCGACTCGGTGGCCGCGCGCCGCCGGATCTTGTCGTTGTCGGGAGCCTTGCGCATCGCGTTGCGCACTCCCTGACTCGACCATTCGCGTTGGGTCCTCGCTCGCGCCACGAGATCGGCCTTTTTCGCAGCGAATTCCTCGTATTCCTCCCGCTTGTGACGCCGCGCGACCTCACGCTCGTGCAGGTAGCTGTCGTAGCCGCCACCGAAGAGTGTGTTGGTGTGCTGGGCGAGGTCGAGCTCGAGCACTGCGGTCACACTGCGCGACAGGAACTCTCGATCATGGCTCACCAATACGACGCCACCGCGCACACCGCGGACCACATCTTCGAGGCGATCGAGCCCGTCGAGATCGAGATCATTGGTCGGCTCGTCGAGCAGCACCACGTCGAACCGCGAACACAACAACGCCGCCAAGCCCACTCGCGCCGCCTGACCACCGGAAAGCTCGGTCATCAGAACCGATTCCGGTGCCACGGCGTCTCGGTGGAAGCCCAGATCGTCGAGAACCCCGGGTAGACGCTCATCGAGGTCGGCCGCGCCCGACGCCAGCCAGTGGTCGAGTGCCGCCGCATAGACATCGGCGGGATCGACGGAGCCGGACGTCGCCGTCGAGTCGGCAAGCGCATCCGCCGCGGTGTCCATGGCCAGAGTCGCCTCCGCACATCCGGTGCGCCGGGCGACGTACTGGGCGACGGTCTCCCCCGGTATCCGCTCATGCTCCTGCGGCAACCAGCCGACGAATGCGTCTGCCGGCGCACGCGAGACGGTGCCGTGCAGTGGCGCGAGATCACCCGCGAGCACACGCAGTAGCGTCGTCTTGCCTGCTCCGTTGGCGCCCACGACACCGATCACGTCCCCGGGCGCGACGGTGAGATCGAGATGATCGAACAGGGTGCGGTGCGCATACCCGCCGGCGAGGTCTTTGGCGACGAGCGTTGCGGTCATCCAGACATTGTCGCAGCACCCGCGACGGCCCAGCAGCCGAGAGGGTGGTCAGCCGCTATTCGTATCTGACTCCGCCGGCAGCACGAACCTGATCGATGCGTTCCGCGTCGTCGTCTGTGTGTGGCAGGTAGGTCACCATCCGGACACCGGGAACGTTGGTGAGCTCGTAGCTCAGCGTCGTCAAGCAGATCGTCCCGGCCGGCGGACAGTTGAACACCTTGAACATGGGGCGCGGCGTCTCCACCGACTGACGTTCCCACTCGTCGGCGACCACCGGTGACGCTGCGGTGATCTGCTCGATGAAGCTCACCCAGTCGGGATCATCGAGGTGATCGCCGTAGGCACGCCGGACGTGGCGAACCATCGCGCGCAGCAGTGAGTCGTCGACCAGCGGCCGCTGCCCCTCTTCGGCAATGGCTATCTGCCACAACACATTCGCACCCATACCTCGACCCGAGCTGACCCCGGGGAACAACAGACGATAGGTGTGATTGGTGCTCAGCAAGTTGTAGCGACTGTCGTAGAGACACGCCGGTGCCGGATCAAGTGCATCCAGAAAACGCTGCGCCCCAGCCGGAATCTCGAAGTCCGCACCAGCGCGTCCGGGGGTGCCCGGCACATCGGCGAGCCGGTAGAGATGTTCGTGTTCGGTGGGATCGAGTCGCAATACGCGAGCCACGGCGTCGATCACCTGTGCGCTCACGTTGATCGGCCGCCCCTGTTCCAGCCATGTGTACCAGGTGATGCCGACACCGGCGAGTTGCGCCACTTCCTCGCGTCGCAGACCTGGCGTACGCCGACGCACCCCTGGCGCGATACCCGCGTCGGCAGGCGAGATGAGCGCCCGGCGTGACCGGAGGAATTGCGCCAGCTCGCTGCGCTTTCGGGTATCGCGTGACGCCTCGCGACCAGTTGCGTCGCCCTGGGACAACGATGCGGGGACCACGGCCATCTTCTCATCGTGCACGTTGTCGCTCTCGTCTGCCAGGTGGTGGCAGTACCGGTATCAGCACGCTCTCACCACTGGCACCGCCGACGTCCGAGGGTGGCTTCATGTCCGAGACATCATCGACGCACATCTCCTCTCCGCAGACCTCGACTCCCGGCGCACCGTCGGCGGTGATCGGCGGTTCCGGCGCTGTCCTCGCAGTACTGCTGACGGCCCAGTTCATGGCGCTGGTCGACGGAACCATCGTCAATGTCGCGGCCCCTGACATCCAGCGCTCCATGGGGGCGAGCACGGCGCAGGTGCAACTGATCGTCAGCGGCTACGTCATCACCTACGCCGCCGGACTCATCACCGGCGCACGCCTGGGTGACCGGTTCGGACATTCTCGCGTGATGCGGGCCGGGCTGGCGATCTTCACCGTGGCCTCACTCGCCTGCGGTCTGGCCGCAGACCCCGGACAGTTGTTCGCATTCCGCCTCCTGCAGGGCGTCGGCGGGGCATTGATGATGCCGCAGGTGATGAGCCTGATCCAACGCACCTTCGTGGGCTCGGCGCGTACACGCGCACTCGGCCTGTATGCCGTCGTCACGGCGACCGGTGCGGTCGCAGGGCAGATCATCGGCGGGCTCCTCATCACCGCCGACATCGGTCACACCGGGTGGCGCCCGACCATGCTGATCAATGTCCCCATCGGCGCGGCACTGTGGGCCATCCTGCGCATCAAGCGATCTGGCGAATCGGGGGACCCGGAGCGGACGATCGATCTCACCGGCGCCGCTCTCGGCGGCGGCTCGTTGTCCGCGCTGGTCGTACCGCTGATCCTCGGCCGCGAGTCCGGGTGGCCGGCGTGGACCTGGATCTCGCTCGTGGGAGCCGCTTGTCTGGCAGCGGCGTTCGTCGTCGTGGAACGCCGTGTCGAACGCGCCGGTGGGGTCCCGATGATCGCGGCAAGCGTCGTCCGCTCGCGCGGGATGATCCCCGCGGTTCTCACACTCGTCATCGTGTTCGCCTGCTACGCCGGATGTCTTCTGTCGACCTCGATTCACTTTCAGACCGGACTCGGTGAATCAGCCCTGTCCGGCGGAATCCGATTCTTGCCGTTGGCAATCGGGTTCAGCCTTGCCGGTCTCTCGTGGCAACGGCTGCCCGCCGCCCACCACAGCACCGTCGTTGTCGTCGGCGCGGCGACAACGGCAGTCGCATTCTTCACTCTCGCATGGTCTTTCGGGAACGGTGCGAACATCGCGGCCGAGGCCGCTTTCGCGCTCTTGGGGCTGGGTATGGGGTTCGCGTTCAGTCCGGTCATCTCGGTCACCCTGGCGCGGGTGCCGTTGCGGTTCGCTGCCGATGCCAGCGGCATACTGTCCACCTCGTTCCAGGTCGGCAACGTGTTGGGGATCGCTCTCTTCGGATCGATCTATCTGTCGGCAGCCCAACGGTTCACGTCATCACATGCCATGTCCATCACGTCCTGGACGTTGGGCGCGGCATCGATCGCCGCCGCGGTGGCCGCCCTCGGTGTCGTCCGTGCGACGATCAGTGCCGACCGAGTCGCCGGCACCCCGGCGACGTATCGTGCGGAGTGTGAAGAACCTGACCTGTGACGTCCGAGACGACGTCGCGCATGTGCAGTTGCACCGACCCGACAAGCACAACGGCCTCACCCTCGACATGCTGGGTGATCTGGCCGCCACCGCCGATCGCCTCGCCAAGGACCGGTCGCTGCGGGCGGTCATCCTCTCCGGCTCCGGTGCGTCGTTCTGTTCGGGACTCGACTTCGCCTCGGTGGGCACCGAACGCGGACGTGTCGTGCGCAACCTCATTCCACGACGCGCGAACGCGGCCAACGGGTTCCAGTCCGCATGCTGGGCCTGGCGCAGTGTGCCGGTCCCGGTGATCGCGGTGATCACCGGCCACTGCTATGGCGGCGGACTGCAACTCGCCTTGGGCGCCGACTTCCGGTTCAGCACCCCGGATGCGGATTTCTCTGTGCTGGAAGCGAAATGGGGACTCATTCCCGACATGTCACTGTCGGTCAGCATCGCGCAACTGACACGCATCGACATCGCCAAGCGGCTGACCATGACCGGCGAGTTCTTCACCGCCGCACAGGCACTCGAATGGGGTCTGCTCAGCGAGGTTTCCGACGATCCGTTCGCCGCAGCCGATGATCTCATCGACAAGGTCCGGCAACGCTCACCCGATGCGGTCGCCTCGTCGAAGGCACTGTTCGAGAACACCTGGTTCAACGGCACCCGGCTGTCGTTCCCGGTCGAGCAGGCCTTGCAAGTGCGTCTGCTGCGCGGCCGCAACCATGCGATCGCCCGGAAGGCCGGGCTGGCCAAAGTTCCTGCGCGGTTTGGTGGACGGCAGTTCTGATCGAAGTCTGGGATCTGCCCGGGTTCTCCTCGACCGCGTGCCGGCCCCGGGACAGCCTACGTCCGCAACACCTATACCACTAACCCCAACTGGCCCCACAGTGCTCGGACGCGGCCTGCCGCTTCAGGGCGGCACACTAGAACTACCCGTAGCTCAACTCGAAAATCGGGATCGGGCTCACCGTTCAACGACTCGATCGCATCCCCAAGCGCCCGCGGAAGCCAATCGATCCGCGCCGACGGTTCCGCGACAGGTATCAGGTCGGCGTTCTGGATTACGATCCATACTACGTCGGCATGCATCCACGACAGATCAGCTACACAATCACGGAATGCGTTTACATTTTCTCCGAAGTAGTCTGGAAACTCCAAAGCAGATCTGAACGTATCGAATGCAGTCTTGACGTCTTCAATATCTTTACCCTCGATAGAGCGCACCACAATCACGCCGTTCACCGCTGGAACCAAAAGCGGGTTGTCAAGACTTGTCACATCGCACCTCCCATCGAAATCCTCAGCACGCCATCGTCAGGGTTTGACGCTATTACGTTGCGCGAGATCCGAACATGGTCATATTCATATACATGCACCGCATCTCGCATGCCAACCGTGAATATGACTTCGTCATCGGTCACCGAGAAGCGGTGAGCACGTATCCTGCACGGGACATGTGTGCCCACGAGTGAGATGAGAAACTCCGGCGGACTCGACGGGTAGGGCACGCCGGGCCATGGCGGAGCGTATGACTGCTCGTCGCTGTTGCAATTCTTAGAAGCCGCCGGATGAGTCAAGATGTATAGCCATTTGCGTACGCCGCTCATGCCGACGCTCAGATTGCGAACATTGTCGGCCGAGACGCGAGACCCTGGCGCGCAGCTGACCGGCACGCATGCATTCTCCGATCCTGCCGGACCCAATCTTTCGACTATGTCGCCCGGAACCGATGCGACAGTTACCGGCCTCACCGGTGTCGTCTCCTGCATTATGTCCAGAATCAAGCTTCCGTCGCCAAGAGACCACGACTGGTACGCCACAACTATGTACCCGCCGTGATGCAAAAGAAACTTGTCTCGATATAGTCCCGAATGGTCATAGATGAGAGCATCCCAGTCCTGGCTCACCGTTACCTCCCCGTGTGTGCCGCCCAGAAAGTCCGCAGGTGTGTCCGTTATCGGCGCACTGTCGATCGCGTCGCCCGCCCACAACTAGAAACCGCGCCGAGGCAAGCCTCATAGCCGCCCAAGTGTCGCTCCTTCGAGGAAAGTCCGACCGCACTGATACATGATAGTGCCCTCTGCTGCCGAACTTCGGCGCAGTCAGTGGACAGCAAAGCTCAGAGCACCCGGCGCACCGCTTCGTGCATTCGGGAGACTGCTTGCCGCGCAGTGGGACTGAATCCGAGCATGTTGGCGAAGCCATGGATGAGTCCGGACTCGCGTTGCAGTGTGGTGGCCACGCCCGCGGCACCGAGTTCGTCGTTGTATGCGATGCCCTCGTCGCGTAGCGGGTCGAAGCCGGCGACCACCACGTGCGCGGGCGGCATTCCGGTCAGGTCCGCGGCGAACAGCGGCGAGATGCGTGGATCGCCACGCTCGACTCCGGCGGGGATGTAGCACTGGGCGAACCATTCGATCCGTTCGGCGGTGAGGAAGTGGCCGGTGGCGAACTCCTCACGGGAACCGCCGGTACGAGTCATGTCGGTGACCGGGTAGATCAACAACTGCAGGCACGGCGTCACCGCCTCGCTACGGAGATGATGCGCCAGGACCGTGGCAAGGTTGCCGCCCGCACTGTCACCGGCGACGACGAGACGGTCGGTGGCGACGCCCCATTGCGGTGCCATCGCCACCGCGAAACGCCAGGCCGCGATGGCGTCGTCGAGAGCTGCGGGAAACGGATGTTCGGGTGCAAGCCGATACTCGACGGAGAGCACGTCGGCCCCGGTGTCGAGGGCCAGGCGCCGACCGTACGCGTCGTGGGTGGCACGGCTGCCGAGCGCGAATCCGCCGCCGTGGAAGAACACGACGAGACCGGTCGAGGTGACCTCGGCGCGATAGCGCGTCGCGGGAACAGGTGCGCCTGACGAACCGGGCTCGATCAGCAGATCCTCGACCACCGCGAGCGGCGGGGTCTTCTCCGCGGAGATCCCGGCATTGACCTCCAGGTTGCGTCGGGCCTTCGCGGCGTTCGCCCCGCCCATACCGCCGCCGGGGAGCAGCCGGGTCGCCGACCCGGCGGCCAGCATCTCCGGCGCGATGTGCTCGCCGTCGGAGTTCACCGGGCAGAACCGCGACGCCGAGGTCGCCACGCCGGGCGGCACCAATCGGCCCAGCCGCAACACCGACCGGATGGGGCGGAGAGGCAGCGGAAGCGACAATGACGTGGCCCTACTCACGGCCGCGAGGGTACTCCGCGGGCGGCCGGCGGCACCGCGCACGCCCCTGTGCCAAACTCGTCCTCATGCCCGACCGCGTCGCCTCCCCGGCATCCGGACACCGCGTTCCGCTGCGCACCTCGCTGGCGTTGACCGCCGCAGCCACCGCACGCTGGGCGTCGCGCACCGCCGGACGCGGCAAGGGCTCGATGATCGGCGGCCTGATCGCGGAGAAGATCGACCCGCAGATCATGACGCGCCTGGCCGCGGGCAAACGCACCGCCCTGATCACCGGTACCAACGGCAAATCGACCACCACCCGCATGACCGCGGCGGCGCTCGCCGAACTCGGCGAGGTCGCCACCCAGGCCGACGGCGCCAACATGGACGCCGGGATCATCGCCACACTGAGCCTGCAACGCGCGGCGCCGGTCTGCGCCCTCGAGGTCGACGAGCTGCACGTACCGCACGTCAGCGACGCCACCGCCCCCGAGGTGCTGGTGCTGCTCAATCTCTCCCGCGATCAGCTCGACCGGGTCGGCGAGATCAACACGATCGAGCGTGCCCTGCGCGACGGCATCGCCCGGCACCCCGACACCATCGTCGTCGCCAACTGCGACGACGTGCTGGTCACCTCCGCGGCCTTCGACGCACCGAAGGTCGTCTGGGTGGCGGCCGGGTCGAGTTGGGTGGGCGACTCGGTGAGCTGCCCGCGTACCGGTGAACCGATCGTCCGCGGACCCGCAGACAGCGGTGGCGGGCCGGCGGTGCAGACCGGTATCGACTGGTATTCGTCGGGCGACCCGAGTTTCCGCCGGCCGACCCCGGACTGGTGGGTCGACGACGAGAACATCTACGGCCCTGATGGATTCGTCGCACCGATGACGCCGGCGGTCCCCGGACGCGCCAACCGGGGCAACGCCGCGCAGGCGGTGGCCGCGGCCGTGGCGATGGGCGCCGACCCGGCCAAGGCCGTGGCCGCGGTGCAGACGGTCGGCGAGATCGCCGGACGCTACGGCATCCACCAGGTCGGCAACCATTCGGTGCGCACCCTGCTGGCGAAGAACCCGGCGGGCTGGCAGGAGGCGCTGTCGATGATCGACCAGGACGCCGACGGCTTGGTGATCGCCGTCAACGGTCAGGTCCCCGACGGCGAGGACCTGTCCTGGCTGTGGGACGTACGCTTCGAGGAATTCGAATCCATGCAGGTCGTCGCCGCCGGGGAACGCGCTGCGGACCTGTCGGTGCGCCTGCTCTACGCCGGCGCCGAGCACACCACGATCCCCGATCCGTTGAAGGCCATCGCCTCGTGCCCGCCCGGCCGCGTCGAGGTGCTGGCCAACTACACCGCCTTCCGCGACCTCGGCGTCGCGATGGAACGCGTACGGGAGGAACGACGGTGAGCGAGTCGACGCTGCGCATCGGGCTGGTCCTGCCCGACGTGATGGGCACCTACGGCGACGGCGGCAACGCACTGGTCCTGCGCCAGCGCGCCCGGATGCGCGGGATCGACGCGGAGATCGTGCAGATCACCCTCGACGACGAGGTACCCGACTCACTCGACGTGTACACCCTCGGCGGCGCCGAGGACTACGCCCAGCGGCTGGCCACCCGGCACCTGTCCCGCTATCCGGGCCTGCAGCGCGCCGCCGCCGCGGGACGTCCGGTGCTGGCGATCTGCGCGGCGATCCAGGTGCTCGGACACTGGTACGAGACATCGGCGGGCGAACGGGTGGACGGCATCTCGATGTTCGACCTCACCACCTCGCCGCAAGCGGCCCGCAGCATCGGCGAACTCGTCACCGACCCGGTCACCCCAGGTCTGTCCGCGCCACTGTCCGGTTTCGAAAACCACCGCGGCGCAACGACTCTGGGCCCGGACGCCGCACCACTTGGGCGCGTCCGGCACGGTGTCGGCAACGGTGCGGGTGACGGCACCGAGGGCGTCGTGCAGGGATCGGTGATCGGCACCTACATGCACGGTCCGGCGCTCGCCCGCAACCCGGAACTCGCCGATCATCTGCTCGCCCAGGCGATGGGCACCGATTCGCTTGCACCCCTGGATCTTCCAGAGGTCGATCGGCTCCGCAAGCAGCGGCTCGCCGCAGCTCGACGCCAGTAGGACTTGTTAGACAGTATGAGGAGGTTTGAGGCCGAAGGCCTCGAGCTGCAAGTCGAACGTGGGTTGCCAGTACCACACTGGTAGAGCCACATTGCAGATTTTCAGGAGGCCTCCGGTGATTACTCAGGGTACAAGTGTTGGGCTGGATGTTCATGCGCGTTCGGTGGTTGCGCATGCGCGCGATGTGTCCAGCGGCGAGGTTCGCAGGGCGCGGCTGACGCCGGACTACCGGTCGATTGTCGACTGGTTGCTGGCGTTGACGGGTCCGGTCGAGGTCTGTTATGAAGCCGGCCCGACCGGCTTTGGTCTGTACCGGGCGATCGTTGCTGCGGGCATAGGGTGCACAGTCGCCGCTCCGTCGAAACTCCAACGGCCAGTCGGTGACCGAGTGAAGACCGACGCCAAGGATGCCGCGCACCTGGAGAAACTGTTGCGGATGGGTGAGTTGGTGGCGGTGACCGTGCCCGATGAGAGCACTGAAGCGGCCCGCGATCTGGTTCGTGCCCGTGACGACGCCCGCGGTGACCTGATGCGGGCCCGGCATCGTCTGTCGAAACTTCTGTTACGGCAGGGGATCGTCTACTTCGACGGCAGTGCCTGGACGGGCAAACACGAGCAGTGGTTACGCCGCCAACGCTTCGACAGCCCGGCCCTGCAGGCGACGTTCGACAACGACTTCGATGCCGTACTCACGGTAACCCGTCGGCGTGACAGCCTGGGTGAGAAGATCACCGAGATGGCCGCCGACTCGGCCTGGACCCCGGTGGTGACCCGCTTGCAGTGCCTACGGGGAATCTCCACGCTGACAGCCTTCGGGTTGGCGGTTGAAGTCGGTGACTGGTCCCGGTTCACCGGCGCGTCCATCGGCGCCTACACGGGTCTGGTGCCCTCGGAATACTCCTCCGGGCAATCACGCAGCCAGGGGCCGATCACCAAAGCCGGCAACGCGCATGTGCGCCGGCTACTCGTCGAGGCGGCCTGGCATCATCGGCGCACGTATCGCACTCCATCGGCGGCACTACGAGCCCGCTGGGACGTTGCCGGTCCCGTGGCCAAAGACCGCGGACACGCCGGAAACAAACGACTCCATCAGCGGTGGATGACCTTCGACGAACGTCGCAAACACGCGTGCGTCGCCAACATTCGCCGTCGCCCGTGAACTCGCGGGATGGTGCTGGTCACTGGCCGTGCTTGACAACTAGCGCTCACAAGCGCCCGCACACTTGGTCACCCGTCACGAAACTGATGGTGAGCAGGGAACGAAACCACGAACTAGCTATGTGTAGCAACCGATTTCACAGAATCTGGTTGCGACGCACGTCCCTAGACCAGTCGGTAAGCGTTCCCGTGCCGAACACCGTTCAGCGGTACCCAACCCGCGTATATCAGTCCGACACAACCGTCGTGAGCAACGACCACCGCCAACCGCGACGGGTGACCATCCCCCTCCCGCCCCAATCACCACGCGCACAGGGCGGCAATCGCCATGGGACTTGACAGAATGTGCCTACATATCAGTTAGTTAGGCTTCTCCGCGGCTGTCGTGGTTGTCGTGCGGGGGAAGGATTCGTTGTTCATTCGCTCGTGGTGACAGTGGGTGGCCACCGTGCGTCTTCTGGTGAGGTGGGCGGTACAGCGTCGTCACGGGGCGCCCTCATGTATGCACTCCCCCCGATCGCGCTTTGAAAGCCGCGGAAGGTCCTTGTGCGCATTCTATGGCGCAGCACGCGTGCTATGAGGACGAACAGTCCGAGGGCGATCACTAGCCAGGATGTGGTGGTGCTCATGTCGCCAGCGCCGAATTCCCCGAAAGCCCAGCGTGCTTCTCGCCATCGGGGAAGGCGCATCTCGATGATTGTAGATCAGTCCAGATCCTTCTCAAAGACAACCCCATTCTTGGAACACACGTCAATGAGTTTCTTGATGTTTTGTCCGGCAAGTTCCCACACTTTCTGACCTCGTTCACTCCACGTCCGTGGTAGGCTCTCAACCAAACCCATACCGATTAGCGCGCGGATGGTGAGGTCGTTTCTCGAATACGCATAATCGAAAGCTGAAAGTATTTCGGAAACACCTGCTGGATCAGTCTCAACGTTCCTATCGATCCAAGAGGCGGTATCTGCAAGGATCGTGTGAACTGGCGGGTCGAGGGCATCTTCTTCGAACTCTTGCTTTCGATCGAGGAATGCATCATGAATCGGCCTAAACCGGCGAGCCATTTCTTCGATAAATTCTAGCTGTTTGGCGTAATTGTCATTGTCTGTCATCGAGGCGCCCTCGGTCTGTTCGGCTTGATTCCCAGTTTCTCCGCTCTGTCGAGCAGGGAGTTGGCAACTTCACGGTCATTCTGAGAAAGCGTCTTATCGGAGCTACGAATCTTGTTTATGGAGTTGACCCGTTCTTGGAGCTTAAATTGCGTGAGTCTTGCCTCCAACCGTCTCCGACCAAATCCCTGGCAACTCCTCAGCGTTCGCCGGCTGTTATCTTCTTGGAATACTACAATTTCCTCCAGCCGTAATGAGAGAACATCGAGCGACACCAGGTGCTGACTATGTCTGCCGCAGAGCTCGTCAAGTCTCCTCGACAAAGACTCATCACCATTCATCACTCAACTACCGCGCATCTCGCCACGTTAAGGTAAGACATGATTCACGTATACGTGGGCCTCTCACTGTCAGGTCCGTCTGGTACCCGCGGTCGTCATCAACAGAGTTACCCGCGTTCCTAGGACAGATCAAAATGCGCGCGGGCTTCCGCCAAAGTCATGGAGTATGCACTGGCTTTGGCTTCTAACCGGGTTCTTACCAATACGCCCTGTTGACTGTAGAACTGTTCGTCCGTGGGATACAGTCCGAGGTTCGCAGCAAAACCCACGAGCATGTCCTCCGTGAAACGATCCTTCACCCTGCGCTTCTGGTACTCAGACACATCTTCGAAGGGCAGCGGTTCGCCTTGCTGCTCGAAGGACCAGCGGTTTCCGTCCTGGCCAACTCCCACTGAACGGGCGTAGTTCAACCACTCCGTGTCATGATCGGCGATCAGGAGAATGGAACGGCCCCCGTTGGGATCTCCTGACGTTCTTGTGGGTGGTTTACAGCCACGGCAACTCTGGACAGGCGCCGCCGCGGGTGAGTTCGGC
>NZ_JBNCLY010000042.1:0-12542 GCF_049844915.1 Gordonia sp. DT30
GTTCCCGGCGGGAACTCCTCACAACCACGCCCGAACCGGGCAAACAGTAAAAACACAACCACAGGGGGTCAATTTTCAGACGTCGAAAAGGGGTCAGATTTCACCCGCCGTTGACACCTATGCCACGAAGTCCTGCATGCTGTCGACGTACAGCGGGGGTCTGTACTGGTCGTTCGGCGCATCCGCACCGATGCCCATGTATGACCTCTCTCATTTCGATGGTGTCCGGGCGAGGTGGACAGCTTCGCCCTTCCACGTCCGAGTGCCAGTGGCACCGCATCAGCGTGGATCGGCGCCGGCCTGCAATGTCGGTTGCTGCGCCAGCTCACGGGCGTACACGCCAGTTCTCATCTCGGACCAATCGAGTTAGCACCTCAGGCAAATGATGCTCGTCACCCTGCTTCAAATGTCCGCCTTGTGTCATGCTCCTGCGCTATCGTCACCCGCACAACGCGGAGGTCGACTTCTGCGGACCTGTTGATCAGAGGGGAAGCGCTATCAGCATGGACTCAACGCGCTCCGCGACCCAGCGGTGGGAGCGGTATCTCACCTGGAACGCAGCGGTTGCGGAAGTCATCTACCCCGAGTGCGACGACGCAGTGCCGGCTTACATGGACCTCGAAGATGACGTTCTGCAAAAGGTCGCCGTGGCGGCTGATGAGGACGTGTCGGACCCTCGAAAGGCGCTCGCCGCGGTCGTGGAAGGCGTCACCGTCGACCGCGGCAGCTTCTCTCTGGTGAAGCTAGCTGGCAGAACCCGTCGATGGCCGCTTCGTTCTGTGGAACCGCCACCATGCCTTGCCTTCCTGGCGCTAACAGTTGTCGCCGCGGAGGACATGGGCAACACGGACGAGGGACTTGCGTCAACCGCCTACTATGCTCGGCTTGCTCGCCTACTAGGGCTGAAAGATAACGATTCCACCCTCCGCCGCTGTTACCAGCACGATGCGGAGCTTCTGTGGAAACGAGTCAACAGGTGGCTTGAGAACCTTGAGGGTGAACGCGGGGTGCCGACCGCTTTTGCCCTCACCCACCGCTACGTTGGGCTTCCGATGTCTCAGGCTCTCGTTCGGGAAGCTGACCGGCAGCGATTTCCGGCAATGTTCAGTCAGTTTGGCCTCAGCCCAGGTATGCGGCTCGCACCGGACGATATTGCCACCTACCTCAGCACTTGGCTGACCGCAGAGTCGACAACAGCGACTGCCAACCTGCGGCGCCTTTGGAAGCGCTCAGACTCACACGCCCGAATCGCGACGATTGCGGCGGTTGAGCTCGCCAACTGGGACGGGGTCCGACAGGGCTCCACAGCTGCGCCCACCAGCGGACGTGCACACATCGTGGCGAATCTTCGGGCCGGCTTCCTCGGGTCGTCACTGGACCTCTCACTCGCGCTTCGCCCGCTCTCAGATGAGATGGACGGGCACATGGAGGTCCTTGAAACTGGAGGTAAGTGGTCGGCTATCGGCTTCGCACCTGGCACGGCAGGACTGTGGCGCACCGGCTACACCGAGTCGATTGACTTCGGCTCGATACTCGAAGGGCTTGTCCGGCTTCGTCACGCGGATGGTGACAGTGGATTTGAGTACAAGCGGTTCCCTCGGCAGGTCGTTCCCCTCATCTACGATGAATTGCAATCTGCGTATGTACAAGCCGAGCGTCTGCAGCTCGGCGTCGATGCGCTGCTTCTTGTGCGAATGACAGCGACAGCCCCGGCTGCCGGCGGAGTCGTGCAGGAGGTCGAGCGGGTCCTCATCGATTGCGCGCGTCCTGGCTTCGATTCGACAACGTCAATCGATGGGCTCCCGGACGGGTGGGCACTGTTCAGTGGTGTGCAGCTTTTCGCTGCACCATCCTCCACCCGGTTCAATGAGCTTGTACCGCTTGCTCGCAACCAGCTGACCGTTGCTGGAGGACTTCAGATTCCGTCTCGCGTCCGGAAATGGTCGACAGTCCGCCCACCAGAGGTTCGCGCGACCGTGCAAGGCGAAGCAGAATTGCGTGTAACACTGGCTGAAATTGAGACCGAGGCAGTCCTTGAGACGTGGACGTCGGCCACGGGGTCTCTCGTTGCTCCGCTCGCTGGCCTCGGACTGGCAGATGGCGACTATCAAATATCGCTGTTCGTGGGTTCGAAAAAGGCTCCTAACCAAGAGATCTCACTTAGGCTTCGCTCCGGCGACGCTCTCGATGAGCTCGCATGGCATCGCTCGCCGAGACTCACATACGTCCTCGACTCTCCGCTGGGCGTTCTGTCCGCTTCAGAGGAAGAAGCTGAGCAGATCATTGTGGACGGGCTAGCCTGCGACGGCTGTGCGGGGGTCGCTACTACCGCGCGTGCCACCAGTGCCGTCTCGTGGGGCAAACCACGCAAGGTGCGCCCTGTTGCGCGGGTCAGCATCGGAACGCCTGATCCAAAATCGTGCGTTGCGACCGGTGCTCACCACATCCAGCTCCCGACTGCCTACGGCGGCCACGCACCCAAGTTTATCGAAGGAGTATGCACTTCATGTGGGCTTGTTAAGCGTTACCCAGGGTGGTTACCGAGCTACCGCAACCCAGGTGCCGTGAAGCTAGCAGGCGCTGGAAATCCCCAAATTACCGTCACTGACCTCCCGCCGGTTGCAGAAGCAATAATCGACTGGAACGCAGCACTCGACGCGCTGATTCATTTGGGTGGCGGGTCGATCAGTTCTCTCGACAACATTGCCCGCCAACTCGAGGGCTCCGCACTGTTCGTGAGTACCTTTGTACAAACCCTGGAAGCGCTCGGCCACATAGCAATCGAGCGAGATCAACGAGGTCGTCCCATGAGGTGGGAACTATCGCCCTCGTGCGTGGCACAGACATCTAGGGGCCAGTACCGACTTACCGGCAGGTGGTCTCGACCGTCCATCGAATCGATTCGATCCCAGTTTGGGACTGACGCCATCAGCCCAATCAATCCGAAGTCAGGCCCCACAGAGAATTTGGTGCTACCACTCGGCGTCGCAAAGCTCGAAAGCCTTGCAGAATTTGAAGATGCGACGGTTGTCCCGCGGGCTGGCTACACATTGCTCAAGGCATTGCCCCGTTTATCGGACGTTGCAGCAGCACTTGATCGGGTCACGCTGCCAGGCTTCGAGTCCGCGGAAAGGTATGACCTCACGTCGGCGACGTGGGAGCCGACAGGTGATCTCTCAAGCCCCGGGGCTTACCGGATCAAACGCGGCTTTGAGAGCCTCTACATCTACCGTGACGAAGACGACGTGTCGGGAGGTACCGCGGCAATCACCGGCGTGCATCTAGCAAAACACCTGGCCGCCAACGCTATCGGAAAGACGTTGACGTTCTACATCGCGAAGTCCGAGGCAGTCTTTGCGCCTCGCGGCTGCGAGCTACCAGGACTCTACGAGCGTGCTGCAGTTGCCTTCTCAGGGCGATTGCCTGAAGCGAAGTCCGTCACCATCGCAAAACAGAAGCGAAATTGCCTCCAATACGCCGCGATCGACAAATCCAGCGCAGACCTACTCACAACTCTACTGACTACGTAAGGCTTAGAATGGATCCCGTTACCCCGATAACACTTGCTGAATCACTCCGCGACACTTATCTGAGGTACTTCGACACTGCGTTCTGGCTCAACAATGACGCGGTGATGAGTGAGCGGCGGGCACTTCTAGCGAAGCCAGGTGCTCTCGTCGGGAAAGTGATGATCGAACCGGTCGTGCCATACGCCAACACCGCCCGCCTCGATGACGTCGCCTCTGAGGCGGGACTCGTACCGTCCGTCACTCGACGTGTGGCGAGCGCGCTGTTCCCTGACGCGCCAATTGATGACATCTCGCTCCGAGAGCATCAGGCCAATTCTATTCGCTACCACTTCCTCCCAGGAGTCACCGACGGCCGCAATGTTGTTGTCACGTCCGGAACTGGTTCGGGAAAGACGGAGTCCTTTTTGCTACCGCTACTCCTCAGGCTTGTCCGGGAGTCGTCGCAGTGGAAACCCCAAGGGCACACCACGCCCTGGTGGAAAGCAGCGAAACCTGACTGGATTCCAATCCGTAGTAGCGAGGATCGCCCGCCCGCTGTCCGCAGCCTGATTCTGTATCCCACCAACGCACTGGTGGAGGACCAGATGACACGTTTGCGGAGGGCAATACGCAAGCTCCGCGACGATGACCCTTTACACCCCATCTGGTTCGGCCGCTATACCGGCAATACGACCGGTTCGGGCCAGAAGTCCAAGCAGAAGGTTGCCGAAGTTGCGCACGAGCTGCGCACCTCCGCCACGGAGTACGATTCTCTCGTTGAAGCACAGCGAAAGGGGCGCTCTGATGTGGATCTCAGTCAGTTCCCTGATCCTCGCTCAGGTGAAATGCTGACCCGCTGGGACATGATCGCGCACGCGCCGGACATCCTCGTCACGAACTACTCCATGCTCAACACGATGATGATGCGCCATCGCGAGGAACAGATCTTCGCGCAGACCGCAGCGTGGCTCGCACAAGACAGCGAGAACGTTTTCACGATTGTGGTCGACGAGCTTCACCTCTATCGCGGCACTCAGGGCAGCGAGGTGGCGATGATCCTGCGCGCGCTGCTTCGCCGTCTCGGACTCGCCACCGACAGTCCGCAACTGCGTATCATCGCTACGTCGGCATCGCTCACCGATACAGGCGATGGCCGCACGTACCTCGAGGAGTTCTTCGGCGTCAGTCCCGAGAGCTTCACAATCGAGCCCGGACAGCAGATCCCGATCACATCCCCCAACACCGTGGACGCTGACCGACTCAGTGTCGGCTCCATCGACACCGGTGACCTCACACATGCCATCGCTGCGGCCTGCCTCGACGAGGCCGAAGACCGCTACCGGGCGACGTCACTCGACACTGTCGCGCAACGCCTGTTCCCTGCCGACGCCGATGGCAAGCACATCAGAGCGGTCTTCGAGCAGCTCGCAACTGCTGATCTCTCCGTCGCACGCACAACTCCGATTCCGATTCGCGCTCACGTCTTCGTCAGGGTTCCGCGCGGTGTGTGGGCATGCACAAACGCGGAATGCTCTGGCGTTTCCGAGCATTCCGAAGACCGACAGATCGGCCGACTCTTCAGCACGCCTTTGGGCGCATGCTCAGACTGCGGTGCCCGCGTTCTGGAACTTCTATACTGCTATGAGTGCGGCGACATCAGCCTGGGCGGATACATCATCGAATCTCAGGGCACAGACACTCTGCTCTCTCCGACTCCCCTGGATGAGAGTCAAAGCGCCAAGCCCGTTTTCCTGAGGCCCGCCAAGCAGTTCTTCTGGTACCGGCCAGGCGTGCTGAGTAGCTACGACTCGTGGACCAAGGATGGCATCAAGCTGGCATTCTCGCCGACCTCATGGAACTCCTCGCTGGGCATCGCATCCACTGGCGGACCCGCAACCGGGGCCCGGCTAATCTTTGCCGGGGACACCCCCGATGACCGCATCCCCGCGCTCCCCGACCGCTGTCCCGCTTGCGGGTATAGGCCTGGCGGCCGCGCTCCTAAGGGAACCTTCAGGGCCGGACAAGTGACATCTGCGATTCGGGCACACACATCTGGCGCGGCCGCCGCGACACAACTCTATCTGTCGCAACTCATTCGGTCTCTCGACGAAGGGCAGGGCTACGAGAGCAGCGCCGGGTCAAAGACCATTGTCTTCACCGACAGCCGAGACGACGCTGCCCGCACCGCAGCCGGTGTTGCTCGAAATCATCACCGAGACCTCATCCGCCAGATTCTTCGGCAAGAACTCGCCGAAGGTGCCGACCCTCTGGAAATTCTCGACACCATCATTGCCGAGCAGCAACTTCAGTCACGCCCTGAGCTTGTTCCGGCCGCGACGGCAAGAATGAAACAGCGTGCAGGAATAGAGATCTCGGAAGCAGAGAAAACTTCACTCCATCAGGCTGAGGTCCTTCTCAGCGCGATCCCGACGGTTCCTTTCACCGTTATGTGCGAGCGTGTAACTAGCGTACTCGTTGGACTGGGTGTGAACCCGGGGGGCACCGACCCGTGGAACCAGCAGCTCGAGGATTTCCTCGACGGCGAAACTCCCTGGTACCGGGCTTTCCGACCGCCCACTCCCGGTCTCTGGGCTGAACCGCCACTCACGATGGGTCAGGAGAAACTCAAGTCGGCCCTCCGGTCGGCCGTCGTCGACGCAACGTTCGACCGTGCCCGACGCGATTTGGAGTCTGTCGGGATCGCCCGCATAGAGGTAGCCGGATGGACCCCCGTCGACGGACCCCTGGACAACGAGCAACAAGCCCAATTGCTGCAGACAGTCTTGAGAATTCTGGGCCTGATCGGCAGGACCGAAGGCAGCAGTCGCGGCGGGGCCGACGCGACGGCCCTAACCCCGGCACCCATTCGCAAGTACCTCGCAGCAGTCGCCAGCATTCAGAACCAGAACGAGGATGATCTCGGCAACCAGCTCATAGCACTCATGGGCGGAGACGCCGTCTCACGCGCAGTGAGCGGGTGGCTTCTCAAGACAACCTCAGCGGACTCAACGCTTGTATTTCATCCACCGGGCGAATCTGAGTGGCGCTGTACCCAGTGCAACTTTACCCATCTTCAACCAAGCCTTGGAGTCTGCGCCAACCGTCAGTGCTTCGGCACAGCCCTCGAAGAACACGTTGTTCCCGTCGAGGCAGACGACTACTACTCGTGGCTTGCACATCGCGATCCGCGGCGCCTTGCTATCGCGGAGTTGACAGGCCAGACAAAGCCGCTTGCTGTCCAACGAGACCGCCAGCGATGGTTCAAGGGTGCATTCACGGATTCCGAAAACAAGCTTGCCGATGAACTCGATGTTCTGTCGGTAACCACGACGATGGAAGTCGGTGTCGATATCGGCTCGCTCCGGTCGACGCTCATGGCAAACATGCCGCCGCAACGATTCAATTACCAGCAACGTGTGGGTCGTGCGGGCCGATCCGGACAGGCGCTAAGCTTCGCGCTGACGATATGCCGAGACCGGACACACGATGAGTACTATTTCAACCGGCCCGAACGCATTACTGGCGACATTCCTCCTCAGCCGTTCCTGGACCTAGCACGGACACGGATTGTCCAGCGCGTAGTCGCCAGCGAGTGCCTATTCGAAGCGTTTGCAGCGCAGTCCCCCGCTCCGTCTTGGACACCAGACAGCAACCACGGCACATTCGGCCAGATCGACGAGTGGGGGCCACTGTTCCGCGGCGGCGTATCTGACTGGCTACGCATGTCCCCAGTGGTCGACTCGGTCGTCTCAAGACTCGCCGCACACACGCCACTCCCCGCATCTGAACGTAGGGCAGTACTCGACTTCATCAGAATAGAGCTGGCCGACCGAATCGATAGTGTAGTGGTTGCAGAGACTGGCTCGGCCGATACGGAGCTCAGCGCCGCTTTGGCCAGGCACGGCGTCGTGCCAATGTTCGGATTTCCAACGAGAGTGCGCAACCTGTGGAGCAGGCCCGTCCACACACGAAGAGAGATGGAACGGTTTGCGGTCAGCGACCGGGCCTTGGAGCTTGCGGTACGTAACTTCGCACCGGGCGCCGAAGTGGTCAAGGACGGCCTCGTCCATACCTCAAATGGATTCGCTGCCTATCTACTGCGAGGCACCCGGGCAGACGCGATTGACCCAATCGGCAACGCGAGACCTGTGAGCACTTGCGATACCTGCGGCCAGACCGCCCTTTCAGCTATGGCCACATGCTCCGCGTGCGGGAGCGCGATGACACAGATGAATCTGTTCGAGCCTCGGGGGTTCCGAACCACATACTCGCCTCGCGCGTTCAACGACGACCAGGAAGTCCTCAATACAACCTCGTCTCCCGCGCTGATTCCCGGAGAAGCACCCACTCAGTCGGCCCAGCTCCAGCACCTCAAGCTTGATCTCTACGAACAGGCTCAGCTGGTCACGATTAATGACAACTTCGGCCGCGGGTACGAATTCCGCACTCAGGTGGACAAGTCGGTGCTCGCTGAAACACCCAATGCGACGATCGGCACGCTTAACACAATCGGGGAGGTGCGCGTCACTGACGCCTTGCTTGTAACACCGGGCCCACTTGACATCGGATCAGGGACAATTGCACTCTATGACTTGCCATCAGGGAAGGCGGCCTACACATCGTTCGCCGAGGTGCTCCGCCGGGCAGCGCAGGTGTTTCTTGACCTCGATCCAGTCGAGATTGCCGCCGGTCTAGTCCCCATGCTGCTTCCAGCAACCAGGAATGATGGCCAGACCACCGAGCAGGTCGGTGCTGGTGTGTTCCTCGCCGATACCGCGGAGAACGGGGCCGGCTACGCGCTTGAGCTCGGTGATCCGGGAGCGTTCAAGAACCTGCTCTCCGACGCGCTAGATGAACTCAGAAGTAACTGGGAGAGTCCGAGCCACGCTGACAACTGCGACTCGTCGTGTCCAGACTGTCTTCGTTCGTACAATAACGCGCGCCGACACCCTCTTCTGGACTGGTCCTTGGCCCTCGACATGCTCGAACTGGCAGTTGGCGTCGATCTCACAACCAAGCGCTCGCTCCCAAGCTATACCTCGTGGATGGACACGGCAGCGGCAGCGTTGCAGGGTGCATCAGCAAGTTCGATTGAGGGTGTCCCGCTGATATCACGCAATGACAGGGCCGTGCTACTTATGCATCCCCTTTGGCGAAGTGACGAGAGTTATCAATCACCTCTGCAAACACGAGTGATTACCGAAGCGCAGGATTCTTACCGTACGGTTTCCGCTTATGATATACGAAACTTCCGACGGAACCCGATCGGAGTGTGGCGCTATATTAATTGATACAGTTCCGCGCTCGAACCGATCGCGGTGTAGCCGTCCGACTTCCGTTCGGTGCGCAAGTTGAGCTCCAATTGTGCCGCTTGCTCAGATACTCCTGCCCAACGTTGGGACGGTGCGGGATCGAGTGCTAATCATGTGGGTCTGGTGTGGGACCGTGTTGTCGGCCGCAAAAAACAACTTCCCATCGAAGAGTTGTCACGCCTGTTTCCGGACCAGCACTGGACACCGTTAAACAACGGAAATTGATTTCGATCCGAGGTGTTCCCCGAGCTTGAGCGGCTTTGGGAAACGCAGTGCAAGCAACTGTAATGTGCGGTCGATGGAAAGGCATGACCGATGCGAAGAAGCGGGCCCCGTGTCAACGGCCAGTTTGATGTCCCCACTCGTGGCCAGTTAAACAGTCTCTTCGAGGTGAGCGGGCAGTGTCTGGTCAGAGGGCTGGTGAGCAGGAATGGTCGATGACCCAGATGCTCGAACATCTCCTGGCCATCGAGGTCGACGCCACCGAAGCCCGCCGCCTGGCCGGGCGGCTGCGGTTCGCGTGCCTGTCCACCCCGGCCACCCTCGACGGATTCGACTTCGAGGCCACACCCGGCGTCGATACACAACTCATCCGAGAACTCGGTACCTGCGGCTACCTCGAAACAGCGACGAACGTGCTGCTCGTGGGCCCACCCGGTACCGGCAAAACCCACCTGGCCGTCGGACTGGCCCACGCCGCCGTACACGCCGGCTACCGCACCTACGTCACCACCGCCGCCGACCTGGCCGCCCGCTGCCACAAAGCCGCCATCGAAGGCCGCTGGTCGACCTGCATGCGATTCTTCGCCGGACCCACCCTGCTCGTCATCGATGAACTAGGCTACCTGCCCCTGCCCGCCGAAGCCGTATCAGCACTGTTTCAAGTTGTGGCCCAACGCTATCTGAAAACATCCATCATCATCACCACCAACCGATCCGTCGCCGAATGGGGCGAAGCACTCGGCGACACCACCGTCGCCGCAGCCATGCTCGACCGATGTCAGCGGTCATGTAATTCCTCAGGTTGAGGCGGTTGTTCGTCACGTAATTCCTCACCGGGCTGTCACGGGCGGTGGACGATTCGAAGGGTGGCCCCAGTCGGGGCGAGTTACGTCAGGACTCGCCGAACACCTACATATGAGGTTGTACGCAGACCGTCACGTGAGGGTGTCCGCGGATAATCCGCGAGGTACAGGCACATTGGTTGTGTACCGATATACGTTTCCCGATCGGATGTGTTTCCTCGCATGCCGCGGAGAGTTCGGGTCCGCAAGCTCCAATCTCGGCTAAATAGCTCACCGAGTGTCGCTGCGCGGCCTCGCGCGCGATCTTGTCAGGGTTGACCGGTAGTGTTCGGCCCTCGTCTCGAAGACCGAGTATCTCGTTGAAGAAGCCTTCACCCTGCCCGTAGACAAGTAGGAACATGCCCCATCTGAGCGACTTCTGCTTGGCCCGACCGATCGATGACCCGTCACGCATCTTTGCACCCTGGAGGTCTCGGTGAAGAGTGATCAGTCTCGTTGGGACTTCTAGTCGAGCAGCCGCTACCTCTGCCCCTTCGATGACGCGTTGCCGGTGTGCGGCATTCAATGTTCTCTCCTCCAGGTGTACGCGAGCTCCTCAAGCCCACCGGTCGATTTCGATTGCACCAGCCGATCTGTCCGAGATCGTAATTGCCGTCAGCGTCGGACGCTTGCATCGCTGAAGCGTCGGCTCTCGCATGATGGAAGTCCAGGAACGGTTCGCACCTGTGCTGGCAAAAGGAGCAGCGTCAATGCTGCCGACCGAATAGGCTCAGCGCATGGCATCCGACAGACAAGCGACGCTCCTCGCCAATCTCACCCGGGAACGGTTTATGCTCGACGCTGTCACCAAGGTGACCGGCCTCCGTGACTACGAAGACCTTCACGACGACGCGCTCGACCTCGACTCCGAGTCGGCGAGCGCGGAGATCACCCGCCTACGCGGGGAGATCGAGAACCTCCGCGACCAGCACCCGATCACGCGCTGGATCGACGCTGATCCGCAGTGGCGCGACGCGACAGGAAACCGCTTCAACAACCACTGAGCGACGGGCAATCGTCACTAGCTGTGGTAGGTTCCTGTCAACGGCAGGTGAAATCTGTCCCTTTTCGACATCTGAAAATTGACCCCCTGTGGTCGTGTTTTTACTATTTGCGACTCTTCGAGGTTAGCCGGGCACTGGTCAGCAGTGGAATTGGATGCTGGCCCGCTGGGCGCGGGTGCAGTGGAATCGCCGTATCCGGCGGTGTGAGTTTTCGGTATTGCGGAACCCGCTGCGCGCGTTTGGCCTGTTTGATAAGCCGGTTGTAGCCCTCGGTGCGGGCGTTGGTGATTCCGGTACGCAGGAACACCAACACCGCCGGCCACCAGGGTTCGATCGTGGAGGCCGACCTTGTGACCTCGGGGATGTTGGCGTCGGCGCACCAGGTGCAGAACGAGTAGAGCTTGTCGCGGATTTCAGCATCGTTGGCTCCGTGATGTGCGAGGGAAAGAAGACCGCAGTTCTTTGGCGAAGTAGGCGACGATGATCTCGTGAGTGGGGTCACGCTCGATCAACGCATTCCACATCTTCGCAAAAAGACTTGGGAAACCGTCGTTCATACGCCGCCAACAGTCGCCGCCTGTTTGCCCATTCCGGGTCGCGTGCGCGGCCCCGACGGCCATGAGCGTCGAAGGGCACCCGGCGGCGGACCGCGGTCACCATGTCGTTGGCCAGTTTGACCAGGTGGAAATGATCGGCCACCACCTGCGCGTCCGGCAGCAACTCGGTGGTGACCGCTGCCGCGTACGCCGCCGACGGATCGATCGCGACGTGGGTGATCGTGTCCCGGAACCGCGCGGGCTGAGCGGTCAGCCCGTCGGTGACCGCGGCGCCCGAGCGTCCTTCGACCTGCCCCAACAAGCCCTGATTGCCACCGAGATCGACGAACCCAGTGTCCCACGGGTCCACCCGTATCCAGCGGCGCCATCCTTGTCGTGGGTCCAGCGGGGCTTGCCGCGGCGGGTTTCGTCGATCCCGAGGATCCGCACCGGTTTGTCGGCGTGTTCAACGAACGCGGTGTGCGCGGTCGGCCACGACACGCCCGCCGCGGCGGCGACCTCGACTACCGAAAGCGTCGCCTCACCGATACTGCGGCCGATCTGAGTCCGCAGCCGGGTCGTGGTACGACGTCGTAGCGGCACCTGTGCGATCGACCCGGTGAACGAGCGCCGCTCACACGATCGTTCTGTCAGTAGTACCGTATTGTGTTCCGACACAACGTGATTGGACCATCGCCGTACCGGATATCGCGGAGCCGGGTGACTGCGTGGCCCTTCACCAACGACGAGACTGCCTGGCAGTCCGGGCACCGCGTACCCCCTGGACCAGCGGTCACCACATCCACCACCCGAGAACGATCGGCCAGTCGAGTGACCGCCTTGGCCTCGAGACCTTCCAGATCCAACAACGACGTAGCATCAGCCACGCCCTTGGTACTCCTTACCGAATCGGAACGTTTCGCAACATCCAGATTTCCGGACACCGGGGGTGTCTCACCTCGACGACACGCCGGCCCTCTGACCAGACACTGCCCGCTCACCTCGAAGAGCCGGTTTGTCCGTCATACCGCGCTCCCTAGCCTGGATTTTTCGTGCGGAAGCACGGAAAATGGTGTGCTGATAAGCGAAAGTGCCTTCCCTGCAAGGCATAATGGGA
>NZ_JBNCLY010000043.1:0-8480 GCF_049844915.1 Gordonia sp. DT30
CACCGACCGAAACCCGAACCGGCGCTCCGCATTCCGGTCGGATAGCTCGACGATCTGCCGGTCACCCTGAAACGTCAGCTTGTTGATCGCGCGTTCATTGGCTGCCGCGACCTCCAGCAGTGTCTCGTCGGAGCACTGCGTCAGATCCGTCGAACCCATCTGATCGAGGAGGGCATGCAACAACGCCACCTGCTCATCCGGCGCAAGAGCCGGCAGATCGATCGTTGTCATTGTCACCCCCCGGTGCAAGCTTGCGAACACAAGTTCGCAAGAACATGTGTACGAGTCTACGCCCGAAAGATCCGATCAGCAACCCCGAGTCGAAAGTTTCTTTGAAGTTCTTTCTGGGGTGTCGGGTGCGCCGCCGAAGTCTCGAAACTGCTAGGCGCCGAAGCGAATCCGGGCTTCGAGGGTCGTCACCGCCTCGTCGAAGACATGGCAGCGGGCGGACCAGTCGTCGGCTTCGAGCAGATCCTGACGATCGGCGGGACCGATGGGCAGGCGCGCCGCCCACCCGAAGATTCCGACCGCGGCGAGGTCGGCGGCGTCGAAGCGGGGCACGTCGTCGTCGTCGATCTCGAGTCCGCGGGCCTGCAACGACGCGTCGACGAGCGCGCGAATCCGCGTACCGATGTCGACCAGATGTTGCACCGACGCGTCGTCGACGGCCGGCTCGGGCAGCGGCCGGATCAGTGCATGGGGATACGGGGCGTCGGGCAGCCATTCGATCACCCGGAACCGCCAGCCGCCGGTGCACGACAGCTGGGCCTGGCCGTCGGATTCGGTCACGACGGTGTCGATGTCGGCGAAGGTGCCGACGTCATGTCGTACGTCACCGCCGCCGACCTCACGCCCGCGGGCGATCAGCACGACACCGAAGCCCGAGGTGGGCGTGCCGTCACCGGACAGGCAGTCGCGCAACATCTGCCGGTATCGCGGCTCGAAGATGCGCAGCGGCAACTGTTCCCCGGGGAGCAGTGCCGCCCCGAGCGGGAACAAGGGCGCCGCGCGCGGGTCCGCGGCGGCGAAGAGATCAGGCCCGGTCGAGGTCAGGAGCTCGGCTTCGCGTCGAGCACCACCTCGAACTCGAGGAGGTCGGCACCGGAGGCGACGGGCTTGGCGCGCTCGCCGGAGTGGGCCTCGCGGGCCGGGCCGGCGGCCCACGCCTGGAAGTCCTCCTCGGTCTCCCACTGGGTGACCACGAAGTATCGGTCGTCGCCCTTGACCGGACGCAGCAACTGGAACCCGAGGAAGCCCTTGGAGCCGTCCACCGAGTGCGCACGGTTGGCGAAGCGCTTCTCGAGCTCGGCGCCGGCGCCTTCGGGGACATGGATTGCATTGATCTTCACAACTGCCATGGTGCTCAGCCTAGTCACCCGCCGTCGGTGGCCGTGTTCGTCGTGGTCAGAAGGTGTCCCGGGTAAGGTCGTCGGTTGTGTCGGAGGTTGTGGTCGATCGGGGGCTGCTGGACCACGGCGGACTGGGCGTCGACGATCCCGGACTCGGCGTCGGGCCGATCGTGCTCGTCCACGGACTGATGGGGCGCGGCCGCACGTGGCGGCGTCAGGTGCCGTGGTTGCGTCGGTACGGGCGGGTCTTCACCTTCGACGCGGCCTTCCACACCGGTGCCGACCCACACTCGGTTGCCGGTGTCACGGCCGAACGCGACGATGCCGAGATCTCGACCGAACGGTTCGTCGCCGATCTCGCCGAGATCCTCACCTGGATCGATCTGGGTCCGGCGGTGCTGATCGGCCATTCGATGGGTGCCCTGCACTCGTGGTGTGTGGCCGCGGACTATCCGGAACTCGTGTCGGCGCTGGTGGTCGAGGACATGGCACCCGACTTCCGGGGCCGCACCACCGAGAACTGGACGCCGTGGTTTTCCTCGTGGCCGGACCGCTTCGCCTCGCCCGACGAGGCCGTCGCGATGTTCGGTCCGGTCGCCGGGCGCTACTTCTACGACGCCTTCGACGACGGACGGTTGCACGGTGATCTGCGCACCTGGACCGCGATCGCCGACGAATGGGGCCGACGCGACTTCGGGGCACAATGGCGGCGCGTCGGCGTGCCGAGCCTGCTGATCGAGGCGCAGGCGGGGGTCACGCCGCCGGGGCAGATGCGAAAGATGGCGTCGGACAACGATTTCGCGGCTCATGTGCTTGCGTGCGGGGCGGGGCATCTGGTGCACGACGACGCCCCCGGCTTCTACCGCGGGGCGGTGGAGGCGTTCTTGTCGGCGCTGCCGGGAGAGCGTCGATAGCGCCGGCCCACAAGCAGTTACGCCCGCCGCCACCATGGCGGTGACGGCGGGCGCCGGTGATCTGCAGGCGCGGAGACTACTGGGGTGCCGGCGCCACATAACCGCCAGTGAGCCGGCGATAGCAGTGGGCGTAGAACAGCTGTCCCAGCGGCCAGGTCACGATGAGGCCGATGTAGCAGAGGATCGTGCCGATGTAGGAGAGCACGTAAGCCACGACCAGTGTCAGCAGCGAATTCGATACCGACGAGCGTGCCAGTTGACTCGACGCGCTCATCGCCGCGCCGAGTGACAGCCGCCTGTCGATGACGAAGAAGATCGAGAACTGCAGCAGGAAGATCGCGATCAGGCCGGGGATGATGCAGAGCACCAGGCCGACCGCGGTGATCAGGCCGACGACGATGGCGGTACCGACGACCGGACCGAGGCGGTCCGGCTTCAGGAAGGTGGCCACGGTGACCGGCTGCCCGTCGGCGACGCGCAGCGCACCGGTGATCATCGACGCCGACAGGTACATGATGACGAGGAAGATCAGCAGATACAGCACGATTCCGAGGATGACGCTGCCCGCGCCGATGCTGCTGGTGGTGGTCTCATACGAGTAGTACTCGTTGCTGACCGTCTTGGTGGTCGTCGAGGCCGCCGAGATCACGAAGCCGAAGGCGACGATCACACCGCCGAGCAGGAACATGATCAGGCCCGGCACGATCATCGGACCCGGGTTGGCCTTGAATTGGGCCCACGCCCAGCTGAGTGCCTCGCCGATGTTCAACTGCTGCGGCGGGCCGCCGACGGGCGCGCCGGGCCCGGCAGCGCCGTAAGCGTCTGCCGGAGTGAAGGATTGGGGCGCACCGTACCCGGGTTGCTGCCCGTATCCCGGGGGTGGTGGCTGGCCGTACCCCGGAGGTGGTTGCTGCCCATATTCGGGTGGTGGTTGCTGGCCGTATCCCGGCGGTGGTTGCTGCCCATACTCGGGCGGCGGTTGCGGTTTGTTGAGGTCGGGTCCGTCATTTGGCGGTTCGGTCACCGGGACAAGTTAGCAGCCGATCGTCCGGCTTGGCGGGGTGTTCGGGCTGCGTGTCAATCGCCCTCCCCGGCCAGGCAATACCGGCCGTCGGCGGTGAGTTCCACCAGACCGTCGGTGAGCAATGAATCCAGTGCGCGGTCACGCTGGGGATGATCGGTGTCCCAGACGACGTCGAGGCGGCTGCGTTCGACCGGGATTTCGCTGCCGCGCAACACATCCAGCAGAAGTCCGCGCACCTGGCGGTCGGTGCCGGCGAACTTCTGGGTGCGCCTGCGCGGGCCGGTGTGGGCCGGCCGGCCCAGCGACACCCACGTGCAGGCGGTGACCGGGCACGCGACGCAGCCCGGATTGCGCGCCGTGCACACCAGGGCGCCGAGTTCCATCAACGCCGCCGAATACCGTGGCGCGGTGCGTGCGAGACGGCCGCCGGGCGTGCGCGGCAACAGCGCCTCGGCGTCGACGAGATCAGAGCGCGACGGATTCGCCGGTTCGGCACGCCCGTGTACCGCCCGGGCGATCACCCGCCGCACATTGGTGTCGACGACGGGGACGGGCTGTCCGTACGCGAAGCAGGCGACCGCGCGGGCGGTGTAGTCGCCGATGCCGGGCAGGGTGAGCATCGTCTCGACGTCCTGCGGTACGCGGTCGTCGTGGTCGGCGGCGAGCACCTTCGCGCACTCGTGTAGTCGCAGCGCGCGCCGCGGGTAGCCGAGTTTGCCCCACGCCCGCAGCACGTCGGCCGGACTCGACGCCGCCATCGCCGACGGCGTCGGCCACCGATGTACCCATTCCCGCCACGGCCCGACCACCCGGGACACCGGTGTCTGTTGCAGCATGATCTCGCTGATCAGGATCTGCCAGCCCGACAGACCCGGTTCGCGCCACGGCAGGTCGCGTTCGTTGCGGTCGAACCATCGGAGGATCACCGGCGGTGGCAGACTAGATCGCATGACTGCACTCACCCCGAAACGCGCATGGCAGATCCTCCTGGAGGGCAACAGGCGCTTCGTCGCCGGTGAGTCGAAACATCCCAGTCAGGGTATCGAGGACCGGCATCGGCTGGCCGGTGGGCAGAATCCGCAGGTCGTGCTGTTCGGTTGCGGCGACTCGCGAGTGGCCGCCGAGATCATCTTCGACCAGGGCCTTGGTGACATGTTCGTCATCCGCACCGCAGGGCACGTCCTCGATTCGGCGGTGATGGGCTCCCTCGAATACGGCGCGGACCTGCTCGAGGCGCCGCTGATCGTGATTCTGGGCCACGACAGCTGCGGCGCAATCGCAGCCACCCTCGACGCGCTCGACAACTTGCAGATTCCGGGTGGCTACATCCGCGACATCGTCGAACGCGTCACCCCCAGCATTCTCGCCGGCCGCAGCGAGGGCCTGCGCCGGGTCGACGAGTTCGAGGCCCGCCACGTCGTCGAAACCGGTCAGTTGCTGATGCAGCGCAGCCGCATCATCGCCGATCGGGTGGCGAGCGGAAAGCTGGCCATCGTCGGTCTGACGTATGCGCTCGACGAGGGTGCGGTCCAGTTGCGCGGGGTCTTCGGTGACATCGGCGTCGGCGATCAGTCGGTCTTTCCGGTGGCGAATCCGCAGGAGATTCCCGACGCCGAGTCGGCCTGAGGCCGCACCGGGCGGGTGGGCCGCGCCCGTTACCTCACCCCGGCCGCAAGATTCATGCGACACGCCGACCGACCTCGCCGGAGGCGGTCGGTGGGGCCGTTAGCGTTGGGGCGTGATCGAACCGCAAGGGCCACTCCCACCTGAGATCTATTGGCGACGCCGCATCGTCGCCGGCGGAGTGCTGGTTGTGGTGCTGGCCGTTGTGGTGGGTCTGGTCGTGTGGGCGCAGTCCGGCGGTGGCGGCAACCCGTCGAACACCGCGAGCAAGGCGAGTTCGTCGTCGACGACGCCGTCGACCGCGACGCCCAACCCGTCCGTCGACCCGTCGCAGGCCCCGTCCGGTGGTGGGTCCGGCGGTGGCGGTGCGCCGGCCGGCGGTTCAGCAGGCAGTAGCACCGCTCCGAGTGGCGCGGCCTCGAGCAGTGCGTCCCCATCGGATTCGGCAGCGCCTCCGCCGCCGCCGGGCGTGAACCCGGCCAACGCGAATGTGCCGCTGTGTCCGGACAATTCCATCGCGGTCGTCCTCTACACCGACAAGCCGACGTACACGACAGGCAGCCAGCCGGTGTTCACCCTGGTGGTCACCAACGCCGGGCTCAGTGCGTGCGCACGCGACGTCGGCAAGGCGTCTCAGGACGTCATCGTGCGCACCCTCGACGGCACGCGCACCCTGTGGGCGGCCCGCGATTGCGCCCAGATCAACACCGTCAACAATCAGGTCCTGCAACCGCAGCAGCAGGTCAAGGACACCATCACGTGGTCGGGCACCACCAGCAACCCGGGTTGCGACAAGCCACGCAACCCGGTGGCACCGGGTTCCTACCAGGCGATCGGCAAGATCGGCGAGAAGGAGTCGGCGCCGCTGACCTTCAACATCGTCGCCCCGGCCCAGCCCTGAGCCTCCGGTCCGCGGTGGGGCGGGCACCCGGCGTTGACCATGGTGCCGACGGGACATAGCGTGCGTGATGCGAGCCACATCGCAAGGTTCTCCCGAAGAGCCGCCCCACGCCTTCGCATTCGCCAGGAGGATGCACATGCCCGCCCAGGACATCACGCAGTTGTTCGCACTCGATTCGTTGCTCGACGCCGACGAGATCGCCATCCGCGACACCGTCCGCGAGTTCGGCAGCCAGCGGCTGCGGCCGCACATCGCCGACTGGTTCGACGACGGCCGGCTGCCGGCGCGCGAACTCGCGCGCGAACTCGGCCAACTCGGTGCGCTGGGCATGCATCTGGAGGGCTATGGCTGTCCGGGCACGAGCGCGACCGCCTACGGGCTGGCCTGTCTGGAACTCGAGGCCGTCGATTCCGGAATCCGCAGCCTGGTGTCGGTGCAGGGTTCGCTCGCGATGTTCTCGATCCACCACTGGGGCAGCGAGGAGCAGAAGCAGGAGTGGTTGCCGCGCATGGCCGCCGGTGAGGTGATCGGCTGCTTCGGGCTGACCGAGCCCGACTTCGGGTCGAACCCTGCAGGTATGCGCACCAACGCCAAACGTGACGGCGACGACTGGGTGCTGTCCGGCACCAAGATGTGGATCACCAACGGGTCGATCGCCGACGTCGCGGTGGTGTGGGCGCAGACCGATCTGGCGGAATCGCCGCGCGGCATCCGCGGTTTCATCGTCCCGACCGACACCCCGGGCTTCTCGGCCCCGGAGATCCGGAAGAAGATGTCGCTGCGTGCATCGGTCACCTCCGAGCTCGTGCTGGAGGACGTGCGGCTGCCCGCGTCGGCGATGCTGCCGGAGGCGGCCGGTCTGCGTGGACCGCTGACCAGCCTGGGTGAAGCCCGCTTCGGCATCGTCTTCGGCGCGATGGGTGCGGCGCGCGACTGCCTCGAGGCCGCCGTCGACTATGCGCAGTCCCGCGCGGTCTTCGACAAACCCCTTGCGGCATACCAGATCACCCAGGCCAAGATCGCCGACATGGCCCTCGAGGTCGGCAAGGGTCACCTGCTCGCCTACCATCTCGGCCGGCTCAAGGACCGCGGCGAGATCCGGCCCGAACAGGTGAGCACCGGCAAACTCAACAGTGTCCGGGAGGCCATCGCGATCGCGCGTGAATGCCGGACCATCTTGGGCGCCAACGGGATCACGCTGGAGTACCCGGTGATCCGCCACGCCAACAACCTCGAGTCGGTGCTCACCTACGAGGGCACCTCGGAGGTCCATCAGCTGACCATCGGCAAGGCATTGACCGGGTCGGATGCATTCCGGTGAGTGACGCCGGCGCCCGGCCGGCGCCCGGTGCGCTGGACGGCCTGGTGATCGCCGACTTCGGCCGCGTCCTGGCGGGCCCGTACGCCACCATGCTGCTGGCCGATCTCGGTGCCGAGGTCATCAAGGTGGAACGTCCGGCCACCGGTGATGACACCCGCAGCTGGGGGCCGCCCTGGGTGGGCGACGACTCGTCGTACTTCCTGTCGGTGAACCGCAACAAGAAGTCCGTTGCCCTCGACCTCACCGATCCTGCCGGCTCGGCCGCGGCCCGCGAGCTGGTGCAGCGCGCCGACGTGCTCGTCGAGAACTTCCTTCCCGGCACGCTGGACCGCCTCGGCCTCGGATACGACGAGGTGGCCCAACAAAATCCGGGGATCGTCTACTGCTCGGTGACCGGCTTCGGCGGCGACAATCAGCTCCCCGGCTACGACCTGCTCATCCAGGCCGTCGGCGGGTTGATGAGCATCACCGGACCTGACGCCGACACCCCGACCAAGGTCGGTGTCGCGGTGGTCGACGTCATCACCGGTCTGCATGCGGCGGTGGGAATCCTTGCCGCCCTGCGGTATCGGGAGCGCACCGGAAAACGACAGCGGATCGAGGTCAATCTGCTGTCGTCGCTCATCTCTGCACTGGCCAATCAGTCGTCGGCGTATGTGACCGCCGGGGTGGTGCCGCACGCCATGGGGAATCGGCATCCGAGTATCGCGCCCTACGAGGTGTTCGCCGCCTCCGACCGTCCGCTGGTGCTCGCCGTTGGCAACGACCGGCAGTTCGCCGCCCTCGCCGAGGTCCTCGGAATGCCCGAACTCGCAGCGGATCAACGCTTTTCGACGAACGAGGCGCGCGTCACCCATCGCGAGGAGCTGACGCTGATCCTCGCCGATGCCCTCGCCGTCGACACCGCCGACGGGTGGTTCGAGATCCTCACCGCCCGCCGCGTGCCGTGCGGGCCGCTCAACGACATCGCCGACGCGGTGGCCCTGGCGCAGCGGCTCGGCCTCGGACCGACCGTCGAAATCGACGATCCTCGTCGCGATACACCGATCACACAGATCGCCAATCCCGTCCGGATGAGCGTTACGCCTGCGTCGTATCGGGCCGCCCCGCCCCGGCTTGGTGAGGACAACCCGGCCGGGCTCTAGGGCGGAGGTGACGGACCTGCGTCGGCACCAGAACCCACGTGCCAGGGCCGGGCGCCTATGAAATTCTCAAGGAACAGTTGCGGTCCCGGCGGACCGGGTGCAAGGGTCGGAAAGTCGTTGTGGGTAAGCCAGTTTCAGGCAGCGACACTGTCGAGTCGTAGGGTGCGTCGGTTGTAGGCCGGTTGTGGTCGTCGTTTGGGATC
>NZ_JBNCLY010000044.1:0-5753 GCF_049844915.1 Gordonia sp. DT30
CCACATGCACCACACCCCGCACCGGCTCCCGATCCACCACCAACACCAACGCATCAAACAACCACAAAGGAACCGGAAAATCACGACGAAACTCCTCCACCACGGCATCGAATCGCTTCATATCCATCATCGAGATTCGAGTCGACCGATCAACAATCTCCTCGCCGCCCACCCATACCGCATGTGTGCCTACTCTGTGACCTGGACTGAAATGGTCCACTTTCATATACCTGTCCCACGGCCCCTCCGCCAGGCGCCCGGTGGCATTCACCACAATCTCCGCAAGCTCCGAACCCAATTCGCGTAACAGATCTTCCAACTCAGCCATCAATGTACGCCTCTCTCTGCTGCCGCAACCATCGCCAGAATCTGCTTCTTGAAGTACTGGCGCTTATAGCCCTGCGATGAATCGTTACCGAAGACCTGCTCCAGCTCAACTTTTTTGAGCAGAATGTTTGACTTCGCCGAGTATGCCTCACCTCGGACCGAAATCTTTTCCGGCCGCTCGCCCACAACCGGCGCATCCAGATCGATCTCCACCTCCACCCGCGCCCCGTACCGGGCGAAGTCGGACCACTCGTTTTCCATCACCCGATACGGCACCATGTTGAAATGCCCGTCCTGGGCGACAGTGCCCCATGTAGTGGTGGACTTCGGATCTGCTTCGCGTGAGCGATCTACGAGTCGTGTGTGAAGTTAGTCGGTTGGTTCGGTGGCGGCAAGCGCTTTGGCTTCAGCGTGTTGTTTGGCTTTGATCACTTTCCTCAGTTCGGTCATCGACGTCTCAGAGAGGTAGCGGCGCCCGACTTGCCATTCATCGTGTTGCTCCATCACCACGGCGGTCGCCAGGCGTAGGAACGCGGCATCGTTGGGGAAGATCTCGACCACATCGGCGCGGCGTTTGATCTCCTTGTTCAACCGCTCGATCGGGTTGTTGGACCAGATCTTCTGCCAATGTGTCTTCGGGAACTCACTGAACGCGAGCACATCGGCCTTCGCCGCCCGCATCATGTCCGCGACCGCCGGGAACTGTTTGTCGAGCATGTCGGTCACCGAATCCCACTGCGAGGCAACAGCATCAGCCTCGGTGTGCGCGAAGATCGTCTTGATCGCCGCCAGTACCGGAGGCATATGCTTGGCCGACACCTTCGCGGCGACGTTACGCATGAAATGCACCCGGCACCGCTGCCACGCCGCGCCGGTGAACTGCCGTCCGATCGCGGCCTTGAGACCGGCATGGGCATCAGAGATCACCACGTGCACCCCCGACAGGCCACGCGCACGCAGACTCTGCAGGAACTCATTCCAGTACTCGAACGATTCGCTGTCGCCGACCGACGTACCGAGCACTTCCCGGGTCCCGTCCATGGTGACCCCGATCGCCACGACCATCGCCCGGGAGACCACGTGCGCACCGACACGGACCTTGCAGTAGGTGGCATCGAGGAACACATACGGAAACTCGACATGAGCCAGCCTGCGTTCGCGGAACGCGGTGACCTGCTTATCGAGGTCCCCACAGATCCGTGACACCTCGGATTTGGAGATGCCGGTCTCTCCGCCGAGTGCCTTGACCAGGTTGTCGACGTTGCGGGTGGACGCCCCGTGCACGTAGGCCTCCATGACCACCGCATGCAAGGCCTGGTCGATCCGCCGGCGCCGCTCGAGCAGCTGCGGGAAGAACGAGCCCTCCCGCAGTTTGGGGATCTTCACCTCGATATCACCGGCCGCGGTCGTGATGGTCTTGTTCCGGTGCCCGTTGCGGTGGGTCGTGCGCCCCTCTGCGCGTTCGTAGCGGCCAGCCCCGATCGCCGCCGACAGTTCGGCCTCGATCAACTCCTGCAGGCCGTGCCGGATCAACTCCGACATCATCGTCTCCGGCATCGCCGCCAGTTCGTCAATCCGTGCCAGCAAGGCAGAATGGTCCTGGGTCATCGCGTCGTGTCCTTCCATGAGTCACTTTGGTCGGTAACTCATAGACCACTACGCGATGGCCCGCCCCAGTCACCACAGCGACACGCGCCCCGGCGACCCAAGCTCAGATCCAGCCCCGAAACCCCACCACCCCAGGGGACTTACCCTCCTGGGCGAACATGTTGCGCAACCCCTGGGCCAGCACGAACCGGAACCCGAACACGTGCCCACCCTGATCACCCTCGAACACCTCCTGCACACCCTGCCCCGACGCAGCAATCCGCTGCGCGGACACTTCCGCCGACGGCCGATCCACCCGATCGAACACCTCACCGATCACCACCTTGCCACCCACCGGCACCTCCAACCCGTTCTCCCCGACCGCCGTGATCATCGTCAACTCGTTACCACCGACACCCGTCGTCGTCTCGAACACCCGATGCTCCGGATACACCGGATGGGTACCCACCGGATATTCCACCTCACGCTCATGCCGCGCCACCTCCCGAAAATCAGGATGCTCCCTACCCAACCCCGCCGGATCGAGCCTCGGCTCGATACGCGCAGTCCACTCCTCGAACACTTTCTCCCGGACCGGCGTCCCCTCAGCACCCACCCCCAGATCCGGGCGATCGATCACACCGACCGGCTCACCACGCCCCGGGTCCAACCACCGTGACCGCGGACCCGCACCGACCTCACCCACCTCGAACGCCGCATGCAAACCCGCCTCCCCCACCAACGGGTGCACCGCAGAGCCATCAGGGTGGAAGTAGCCCGCAACCACCACACCGACGTTCTGTTCACCCCAATGCGGCGGCCACCCCAACCGCGCACCGGTGATCGAATCCACCAGATGCACCACCCCACCGTCATTCACCGCCACATAGGCGTGACCCCCCAACCCCTCCCCATCAGCAGCCCACCGCGACGCGATCAGCGCCTGCGCACCATCACCCAAACCGAGCAACGTGTCATGGATACCGCCATACGACTCCGCACCCGCCTCCGAACCGACCGCCTCGAACAAATCCCGCGCCGGAATCCCCTTCGCGGTCGGCTCATGCGGCAACACGAACTCCCCGCCCGTCGTCTCCGACAGATAATCGACGACGTCAGCAGCACACGTCTCCTCACCCGACTCCGGTACGTAACGCTCCCCGCCGGCGGCATGGCCACCAGATGCCACACCGGCGCCACCGAACTGCGAGCCGGAGACATCCCCACCCGCAGGACCGCCATCCTCGCCCGCCGGTGTGGCCACCGGCTCACCCGCAACACGCGGCGACCGCGCACCACCAGCATCCGACACCCCCGCCCGACCAGGTTCCGGGGCCGCCCGCCGCGGCCGCCGACCTCATCGACACCCCCAACCACGAGCACACCGACAACACCGTCGTCGACACCCCTGCTACACCAAAACCTCACCAACGTCGACGAAATCGGATTCACCCCACACCGAATCCATCGGCCCCCAATCCCCACCGCAATAGCCCGCTACCCCAACAACCTGGCCACCGAATCCGCCGGCGGCTCCCCCGACGACACCGCAAACACGCGACCATCATCAGCCACCAAAAAATATGTCCGATCGAGCCGAAACTCACCCGGCCGATCCCGCACAAACACCCGCCACCCACCATCCACCCGAGACACCACCGCATCCTCCACCACAAACCCCGACACCGGACTCCCTTCCACAAACGCCGCCACCCGAACCACCGCCGACGCCCCATCCGCCACCACAATCGGACGCCCACACACCACCGACGGCTCCGACAGCCCCAAAAACATCGCCGCCGCCCGATCCTGCACCTGCCCCGCCGTCGCCATCGACGCCTCAAACCCCGCCGCCACATCCCCACACACCACATGCACCACACCCCGCACCGGCTCCCGATCCACCACCAACACCAACCCATCAAACAACCACAAAGGAACCGGAAAATCACGACGAAACTCCCGCACCCGCCGGTTAAGTAGCTTAAAATCCTGCATAGAGATGTCGGCCGAGCGATCGACAATCTCCTCGCTCCCCACCCACACCGCTTCGGTGCCGACTTTGTGACCAGGACTGAAATGATCAACAGTCATATACCGATCCCACGGCCCCTCCGACAAACTTCCGGTGGAATTCACCACTATGTCCGCAAGCTCCGTACCCAATTCGCGTAACAGATCTTCCAACTCAGCCATCAACTCTCGCCTCGCTCTGCTGCTGCAACCATCGCCAGAATCTCCTTCTTAAAGTACTGACGCTTATACTGCTGCGATGAGTCATTACGAAATGTATCGTTTATCTTAACCTTTTGTAGCAAGACATTCGATCTTGCCGAGTACGCTTTACCGCGCACGGAAATCACATCCGATCTCTCCCCCACAACCGGCGCATCCAGATCGATCTCCACCTCCACCCGCGCCCCGTACCGGGCGAAGTCGGACCACTCGTTTTCCATCACCCGATACGGCACCATATTGAAATGCCCGTCCTGGGCGAACATGTTGCGCAACCCCTGGGCCAGCACGAACCGGAACCCGAACACATGCCCACCCTGATCACCCTCGAACACCTCCTGCACACCCTGCCCCGACGCAGCAATCCGCTGCGCGGACACTTCCGCCGACGGCCGATCCACCCGATCGAACACCTCACCGATCACCACCTTGCCACCCACCGGCACCTCCAACCCGTTCTCCCCGACCGCCGTGATCAACGTCAACTCGTTACCACCGACACCCGTCGTCGGCTCACTATGAAGCGGCAGCACCCCGACTCGACCTCACACCGAAAAACCCCACCCCCCACCGGAAGATAACCTGCTACCCCAACAACCTTGTGACCGCATCCGCCGGTGGCTCCCCCGACGACACCGCAAACACCCGACCATCATCAGCCACCAAAAAATATGTCCGATCGAGCCGAAACTCACCCGGCCGATCCCGCACAAACACCCGCCACCCACCATCCACCCGAGACACCACCGCATCCTCCACCACAAACCCCCGCACCGGACTCCCTTCCACAAACGCCGCCACCCGAACCACCGCCGACGCGCCGTCGGCCACCACAATCGGACGCCCACACACCACCGACGGCTCCGACAAATCCGCAAACATCTCAATCGCCCGACCCTTCACCTGCCCCGCCGTCGCCATCGACGCCTCAAAACCCGCCGCCACATCCCCACACACCACATGCACCACACCCCGCACCGGCTCCCGATCCACCACCAACACCAACGCATCAAACAACCACAAAGGAACCGGAAAATCACGACGAAACTCCTCCACCACGGCATCGAATCGCTTCATATCCATCATCGAGATTTCGGTCGGCCGACCGTAGATCTCATCGCGCCCCACCCACGCCGTATCCGTGCCGGCGCTATGGCCAGGGCTGAAATGCTCAATCGACATATATCGATCCCACGGCCCCTCTGCCAGGTGCCCGGTGGCATTCACCACAATCTCCGCAAGCTCCGAACCCAATTCGCGTAACAGATCTTCCAACTCAGCCATCAATGTACGCTCCTCTCTGCTGCCGCAACCATCGCCAGAATCTGCTTCTTGAAGTACTGGCGCTTATAGCCCTGCGATGAGTTATTAGCGAATTTCTGCTTCAGTTTGACATCCTTGAGTAACACGTTTGACTTCGCCGAGTACGCCTTGCCGATGACCGAGATCTTTTCCGGCCGCTCGCCCACAACTGGCGCTTTCAGTTTGATCTCCACCTCCACCCGCGCTCCGTACCGGGCGAAATCAGACCACTCGTTTTCCATCACCCGATACGGCACCATATTGAAATGCCCATCCTGGGCGAACATGTTGCGCAACCCCTG
>NZ_JBNCLY010000045.1:0-4313 GCF_049844915.1 Gordonia sp. DT30
ATTATGCCTTGCAGGGAAGGCACTTTCGCTTATCAGCACACCATTTTCCGTGCTTCCGCACGAAAAATCCAGGCTAGAACCTTCCCGCCATCAGTGAGTTTCAACCGCTCGGCGTCTCGCGGGCTGACCGCGAGTGGATTCGCCTCTCGAGCACCCTTTTTCATGGCGGGCAGGTTCGCGTACCAGGAGTTGTGCATTTTCTGGTCCCTGCGCGAGATCAGCTTCAGCTGGTGGGCCGGTTCACGTTCGAGTTCGCCGAAGATGTGCAAGCATCTGATCGTCGCCTCATCGAACACCGCTGGTCTGCAGTCGATCAGACCGTCGTCGGTTTGGAGCTTCTCCGAGTACAGCGTGCCCGGTTCGAGTCCACGTGCCATCGCCAGGCCACGAGGTTGCGACACGAGTTCCTGACGCGAAATCCCGCCTTTCGACAGCATGTGATCGATTCGAGCCCAGCGCGCGTTTTCGGGCTCCGGAGTGTTCAAGTGGTTGGGTAGCCCGAGCGCGTCGGCGATCCTGGCAAAGATCCACCACTCTTCTCGCCGCTCGAAAGCTGGCTCCACCACGCGGGGAGTCCAGTTGACGAATGGATCGACCTGCATTCCCAGCAGTGCCATATTTATGTCTTCGCGCTCGAATTGATCGGTCGAGGGGAGTGTCCAGTGCGCGTATCGAGAAGTCGCGTTCGGGTAGATGTCGATCACGACAAGAAGTTCGAGTGACTGCAGTGCGTCGCGGAGTCGGTCTCCACCAGGAATGGACAGCAGCGGGTTGCCCGCGACGACCACCAGTGCACGGATCGGATTCTCTGCGTCGAGAATGTAGTCGGCGAGCAGGACCCCCGGCAAGTGCGGCACCTGCCGCATCGTTCCGAATTCACTCTCGATGATCTGATCCGCCAACACCGACCTGGATCGCGCGCCGGCAGGGTAGACCTCTCGTCCAGGGATGTTGCCGCCGCGGACGTCGAGATTTCCTGTGACCAGACAGAGCATCTGGACGAGCCAATATGCGAGCGTCCCCTGTCTGCCCATGTTCACGCCGGTAGACATATGTACGGATGCCGCAGGCGCAGTCGCGAAGTCGCGCGCTATCGATTCGATCGTCGCAGCGTCGATGCCGCAGACATCGGATACTTGTTCGGGTGAGTAGTCCGCAATGAAGGAACGAAGTCCCCGCACGTTTCTGCCGTGCTTCTCGGCATCGGGATGGAAGCCGATGGCGCGATCCACCGCGAAGATCAGCGCCGCCAGAAAGTACACGTCGGTATCGGGCTTGATCGAGACGGTTTCACCCGTCCGAGGGCCAGAACTCTCGGTGTCGCGAGGATTGACGAACCAGATCTTGGCGCCCCGCGCGGACGCATCGCCGATCTCCCGATACGCGTTCGGCAATGAGATCATGCTTGCCTTGCTTACCCGCCAATTCGATCCGATCAGCAACAACGCGTCCGTGTTCCGGACGTCGGGCAGGGGATGCAGCGTAGGTGTCCCAAACACGGCCGTACTGGCTGCGAATTTGTTCGCGGTATCCTGGGTGCCGGCCGAGAATAACCGACTCGCACCGAGTTTCGTGAGGACGTCCGGCATGGTCACGCCGACCATCGCGTTGAAGCTGGCTGGATTTCCCATATAGGCAGCAACACTGTCCGAGCCGGACCGCGCGACAATCGCTTGCAACCTCTCGGCAATTTCAGCGGTCGCGTCATCCCAACTGACGCGCACGAGGCCGTCGGCCTCCCGGCGCATCGGATAGTTCAGTCGATCCTCGTCTTTGTTGATGTCGACACCCGCGAGACCCTTCGTGCACGCGAAGCCACGAGAAACCGGATGGTCACGATCGGGCTGAAGCTTCTCGAGAGATCCGTCAGACATTGTCGCGATCAATCCGCACGCCGGCTCGCAAACGCGACAATATGTCGCGATGTGGTTCGTAGTCATTCTGCGCTCCTCGGGAGTGGCCGGATCTTCATGGACAAACCTATTGCCTATCGGTTACCGTAATAACGGTAGTCTCGTTTACGGCGCTCGTCACGGGAACAGCCTTCTCGCAACCTGGTTCGCGAGTAATCAGAGTGCGCGTTCTGAACTTTGAAAGATCTGAGATGACATCGACCGATGCAAACGATGGTTTGCCCAGCGCAGGCCAGGCGGGTCGGGCCCGCCTGCCAGCCGCATGACCACACGTTCTGGGGACCCGACCGCGTCGAGGCGGACGTCGTACTGTCGCCTGTGTCCCTCGTCGTGCGGCGTTCTGCTCGATATCGAGAACAACCGGATCGAGCGGGTTCTCGGAGACGCCGCTCACCCCATATCGCGCGGTTACACCTGTGCAAAGGGGCGACGCGGAGGCGATTTCACCCATGACCCCGAGCGTCTGAGGACGTCGCTGCGGCGCAATGAGGGTGGAGAGTTCGTACCTGTCGACGTCGACGTGGCGGTTCCTGAGACCGCCTCGCGATTACGCTCAATCATCGGCGACCACGGTCCGGATTCGGTCGCGCTGTTCACCGGTACCCAAAATAATTTCGCGGCGCTGACCGGACCGATGGCTCGTGCCTGGTTTCGTGGAACCGGTTCCCACAAGCTCTTCTCGACGATGACCATTGATCAGTCCGCGAAATGGGTCGTCCAGGACCGAATGGGGAAATACCTGGGTGGGCGCCAGAGAGTCGAGAACTCCGACGTGTGGTTGCTCGCCGGAACCAATCCCCTCGTATCGGTCAACGGTGGTGATGGTGACGGTGCCGTCGTTCACAATCCGTCGGTCACCCTTCGAGACGCGAAAGCACGCGGGATGACGCTGATCGTCATCGATCCAAGACGGACGGAGACCGCCGCCAGGGCCGATATACATCTGGCGCCGCGCCCGGGCACCGATGCGGTGCTCTTGGCCGGCCTGATCCGCCTGATTCTCGGGGAGGGTTTGCACGATCGCGGGTTCTGCGAGCGCTACACGTCCGATCTGCCGGAGCTCGTCGAGGCAGTATCACCAGCGACACCGACGGCGGTCGAGGAGATCAGTCGGGTGCCGCAGGCCCTCATGGTCTCGGCAGCGCGGGCGTTCGCCACTGCTGCCCGTGGAATGGCGACCACGGGGACCGGGGTGTGCATGGGGCCGCACTCCAATGTGTCCGAGCATCTCGTCGCGGTGCTGAACACGATCTGTGGGCGCTACCTACGTGAGGGCGAAACCGCGGATGTCAGATCGGTGCTCGCCAGAAGTGTGGCGCCGCGCGCCGAGGTCGCCGGAGCCGACCGAGAATGGGAAACCGGATTCAAAAGCCGAATCGGTGGAATCGGGCGCATGCGGGGCGAATTGCCGTCCGCGATTCTTGCGGACGAGATACTGAACCCGGGCCCTGACCGGGTACGTGCGCTGATCGTGTCCGGCGGAAACCCGGCCGCGGCACTCCCGGACAAAGCTCGAGCGGCGAAGGCTCTCGACGCACTCGACTTGCTGGTGGTCGTTGATTCCTGGATGTCAGGCACGGCGCAGCGGGCCGACTACGTCATCGCGCCGACCACCATGTACGAGCGGGCCGACCACACCATCCTTATGGAGGCGTTCTTCCCGATTCCATTCGCCCAACACACCGAGCCAGTGGTGATCCCTCCTCCCGGAGTGATCGAGGACTGGCAGTTCTTCGATACTCTCGCCGTGGCGTCCGGGCAATCGGTCAAGTTCGCAGGCCGGATTCTCGATCCACAGCATCCACCGACATCTCGCGAACTACTCGAGATGTTCGCTGAACGTGGACGTGTGCCGTTCGACGAGCTTACGTCCGCAGAGCACGGATGCATCGCTGACGGAACCGGATACGTCGTGCAACCGGCGACCACCGAAGGGTCGGCAGTGCGACTGGGCTTGTGTCCTGCTGATGTGCGTTTAGAGATCGAGAGAGCTCTGACGTCAGCGGTGGGGTCGCAGGCCCGCAGTCCATTCCCGATGCGGCTCATTGTCAGGCGTATCAAGGAAGCAATGAATTCACACGGCACGATGTTGCCGAATCTGATCCCAGAGCATGCAAACGCAGCGAAGATGAGTACCACCGACATGGACTCGCTGGGTATCCACAACGGCCAAGTTGTGGCCATCCGATCCGCCTCGGGCCGAATGCAGTGCGCTGTCCACGCCGATACGAGCCTGCCTCCCGGCGTGGTCTCGGTCACCCACGGATTCGACGACCAGAACTCGCTATCAGTTGTGCGGGTCAGTGATACGAACGTCAATGCGCTAACCTGGATTTTTCGTGCGGAAGCACGGAAAATGGTGTGCTGATAAGCGAAAGTGCCTTCCCTGCAAGGCATAAT
>NZ_JBNCLY010000046.1:0-2435 GCF_049844915.1 Gordonia sp. DT30
TAGTCGCCGGGTCTAGACCCGAAGCGGAGTGATCTACCCATGGCCAGGGTGAAGCGCGGGTAAGACCGTGTGGAGGCCCGAACCCACTTCAGTTGAAAATGGAGGGGATGAGTTGTGGGTAGGGGTGAAAGGCCAATCAAACTCCGTGATAGCTGGTTCTCCCCGAAATGCATTTAGGTGCAGCGTTGTGTGTTTCTTACCGGAGGTAGAGCTACTGGATGGCCGATGGGCCCTACAAGGTTACTGACGTCAGCCAAACTCCGAATGCCGGTAAGTGAGAGCATGGCAGTGAGACTGCGGGCGATAAGGTTCGTAGTCGAGAGGGAAACAGCCCAGATCGCCGGCTAAGGCCCCTAAGCGTGTACTAAGTGGAAAAGGATGTGGGGTCGCGAAGACAACCAGGAGGTTGGCTTAGAAGCAGCCACCCTTGAAAGAGTGCGTAATAGCTCACTGGTCAAGTGATCCTGCGCCGACAATGTAGCGGGGCTCAAGTACACCGCCGAAGCCGCGGCACTCCACCATGTCATTGGTGATGGTTTACGGATTGTCATCTAGTGGGTGGGGTGGGTAGGGGAGCGTCCTGCATCCGTGGAAGCCTCGGAGTGATCTAGGGGTGGAGGGTGTGGGAGTGAGAATGCAGGCATGAGTAGCGAAAGCAGAGTGAGAAACTCTGCCGCCGGATGACCAAGGGTTCCTGGGCCAGGCTAATCCGCCCAGGGTGAGTCGGGACCTAAGGCGAGGCCGACAGGCGTAGTCGATGGACAACGGGTTGATATTCCCGTACCCGTGTATCCGCGCCCATGCTGAATCAGTTGTACTAACCATCCAAATCCTTATGGGTGCCTTCGGGTGCCCGGCGGGGGCTGCATGGGACCTCGGCTGGTAGTAGGCAAGCGATGGGGTGACGCAGGAAGGTAGTGGGGCCAGGCGATGGTTGTCCTGGTGTAAGCCGGTAGGGCGGGCGATTGGTAAATCCGTCGTTCATGTGGCCTGAGAGGTGATGCGTAACCGTTGAGGTGAATTCCATGATCCTATGCTGCCGAGAAAAGCCTCTAGTGAGTTGGTACACGGCCCGTACCCCAAACCAACACAGGTGGTCAGGTAGAGAATACTAAGGCGATCGAGAGAACTGTGGTTAAGGAACTCGGCAAAATGCCCCCGTAACTTCGGGAGAAGGGGGACCCATGTTGGTGACCGGACTTTGCTTCGTGAGCTGGTGTGGGTCGCAGAGACCAGAGAGAAGCGACTGTTTACTAAAAACACAGGTCCGTGCGAAGTCGTAAGACGATGTATACGGACTGACGCCTGCCCGGTGCTGGAAGGTTAAGAGGACCGGTTAGTGCCCTTCGGGGTGCGAAGCTGAGAATTTAAGCCCCAGTAAACGGCGGTGGTAACTATAACCATCCTAAGGTAGCGAAATTCCTTGTCGGGTAAGTTCCGACCTGCACGAATGGCGTAACGACTTCTCTGCTGTCTCAACCACAGACTCGGCGAAATTGCAGTACGAGTAAAGATGCTCGTTACGCGCGGCAGGACGAAAAGACCCCGGGACCTTCACTATAGCTTGGTATTGGTGTTCGGTTCGGTTTGTGTAGGATAGGTGGGAGACTGTGAAGTGGGCACGCCAGTGTTCATGGAGTCGTTGTTGAAATACCACTCTGATCGTATTGGACTTCTAACCTCGGACCCTGATCGGGTTCAGGGACAGTGCCTGGTGGGTAGTTTAACTGGGGCGGTTGCCTCCTAAAAAGTAACGGAGGCGCCCAAAGGTTCCCTCAGCCTGGTTGGCAATCAGGTGTTGAGTGTAAGTGCACAAGGGAGCTTGACTGTGAGACGTACATGTCGAGCAGGGACGAAAGTCGGGACTAGTGATCCGGCACCGGCAAGTGGAAGCGGTGTCGCTCAACGGATAAAAGGTACCCCGGGGATAACAGGCTGATCTTCCCCAAGAGTCCATATCGACGGGATGGTTTGGCACCTCGATGTCGGCTCGTCGCATCCTGGGGCTGGAGTAGGTCCCAAGGGTTGGGCTGTTCGCCCATTAAAGCGGCACGCGAGCTGGGTTTAGAACGTCGTGAGACAGTTCGGTCTCTATCCGCCGCGCGCGTTAGAAACTTGAGGAAACCTGTCCCTAGTACGAGAGGACCGGGACGGACGAACCTCTGGTGTGCCAGTTGTCCCGCCAGGGGCACTGCTGGTTGGCTACGTTCGGAAGGGATAACCGCTGAAAGCATCTAAGCGGGAAGCCTGTTCCAAGATGAGGTTTCTCACCACCTTCGAGTGGTTAAGGCCCCCTACAGACCATGGGGTTGATAGGCCAGAATTGTAAGCTCAGTAATGGGTTCAGGTGACTGGTACTAATCGGCCGAGGACTTACATACAACACTTTTACTTTGATAGAGGTGTGTCGCATCCACTATGTGCTTCTGAAATAA
>NZ_JBNCLY010000047.1:0-2333 GCF_049844915.1 Gordonia sp. DT30
GATGACATGGTGGCGTGGCTGGCCGCGCACTCGACGATCTCGGCGGTCGCCGAGTTCACGCGGGTGGCCTGGCGCACCGTCTCGGCGATCGTGGAGCGGGTCGTCGATGAGCATTTCGCCGGCGTGGACCGTCTGGAAGGGCTGGTCAACATCGGGATCGATGAGATCGCCTACCGCAAGGGACACCGCTACCTGACGGTGGTCATCAACCATGACACCGGGCTGGTCGTGTGGGCGGCCGAGGGCCGCGACAGCGCTACGGTGCGCCGGTTCTTCGACGCGTTGGGGCCCGAGCGCACCGCATGCATCGAGAAGGTTTCTGCTGATGGGGCCGAGTGGATCTGGTCGGTGATCACCGAGCAGGCACCGGAGGCGGTGCAGTGCTTGGACATGTTCCACATGATTCAGTGGGCCGGGTCGATGGTCGACAAGGTTCGTCGCCGTACCCTGGCCGCTCACGGTGGCGGCCTGGCGGGTGCGATGTGGGCGGTCCGCAAAAGCCACGCCGAGCAAACCGCAGATCAGCGTGGTGTGGTCGAGCAGTTGCGCCGCGACAACAGTGACCTGTTTGAGGCGTACATGCTCAAAGAGCAGCTGCGTGATGCGGTTCGCCGGCCTGGGCGGCGTGGGTTGATCGCGTTGAGTGGCGTACAAGTGTGGGCGCGCGATAGTCCGATACCCGAGATCGCCGCGTTGGGGAAAACGTTGGGGCGCTACAACCGGAGAATCCGTAATGCGTTGAAACACAACTTGTCCAACGCGCGTAGCGAAGCCACGAACACCCACCTGAGAGCGTTGACGAAGCGGGCGTACGGATTTCATACACCTGCGGCGTTGATCGCGATGGCCGAACTCACCCGCGGCGGCGCCTGTCCAGAGTTGCCGTGGCTGTAAACCACCCACAAGAACGTCAGGAGATCCCACTTCTCATGACGCCAGTAGTCAGAATCGCGAGCGTGCGCAATCATATCTACCGCATCTCGCACGCGGCCTCGCATTTCCGGGTAACGCACCGCCATGGAGTGTCCCATCGCTTTCACTTCAACCAGTCTTGAAGGGGATGTGGCCTTCGGGATTGCTCTTCGGGCTCCCATCGGCCGGCAAAGACCTGCCATCATGAGGGCAGCCGGGCAGCCACCCAGCACTGGTGTCTCCCGACACGTGGCTGCGCGCCCAAGAAGTGCTCGCCGGCCACAACAAAGCAGGCGAGGACGGACAGGTGCAGTTCGCCGTCGTGCACCAGCTGTTTGCCGCACAGCTCGCCGTCGACACCGACACGCGGATCACGACCAACGAGATAACCGAGACTCCCTGCACCCCGTCCGCCAGCACACCAGAGGCACAATCCGTCGATACCGCGTTCGACATCGGTGGACTCATCCCGACCGAAACCATCCTGCTCGCACCGCGAAACCCGCAGGTCAGGCTATCCACGTACAAGACCGAGCTCGGCGCGCACTTGCGTACGCGCCGAGCTCGACTGACACCGTTGGCGGAGCTACCGAGACGGCTTTCGAACCCTGGATCCGAAGTCACACGGCTACTGAGCTGGTGGCGAGACGGTCACATGCAGCTCCTCGCACAGACAGATAACGTAAGGTGCTGAACCCAGCAAGTTACTGACTCCCGAGGCCCGGCTCCCACATCGCCACAATTAGGTGGTCACCGTACCGCGCATTCCACGATTCATATCCATCGTGATTTGGTTCGACGAAGAAGGAGAACCCACTATCGAGTAGAACAGTCAGCTGATATTCCTCGGTGTAGGCCGCCGAAGTAATCGGACTCTCCATCAACGGTGTTAGCAATTCAACGCGCGGAGACCCCTCTCGTGGATCAACAACGAATCTTTCGCCCGCATTAGTGACACAGACCATGGGGTCCTCAAGGGTGAGGAAATTGTCATTGTTCGTTCTTAGAATAATCGTGTAGCCGCCGTCAATATCGATAACCTTGTCGCCAGCCAGCGGGAGTGGTATGGCTACGCTCATGGTTTCCACCCTTTCGGCAGTGGGAATGACCCGTCGGGCTTGATGGGAATATGTGTCTGGGAGTTACCAGAGGGTTTACCGTCGAGGTCAATCGGCTGGCCATGCCCATTGTAGATCCGCACATATCCGGAGGGATTTCGGCCGTCTGGCTCCATCACGCGCACTGAGTCCGCGTTACCTTTCGCCCCCGGCTTCTGCCATACCCAGCCCTTCCCATTGTCGGAGCGCCTCGGTACCCAATCGCTAGGAACACCGTCGGGACGGTCTAGTGTTCCGCGCCGTTAATTCATTGAATATGTTGTAGGGTTGGGTATGGCACGCACTGGACGCCCAAAAGCCGCT
>NZ_JBNCLY010000048.1:0-2272 GCF_049844915.1 Gordonia sp. DT30
CCGCCTCATCAACACCAGCCACCAAATCCTCATGGACGGCGCCTCCTACCGACCCCGCAAACGTCCCGGACGCACCACCGCCACCAACTAAATCTCGAATACCGCTAACCTGTACCCAGCACACCCCACCTGAGGAATTCCGTGACGGAAACCCCTGAGGAAATACGTGACCGTCGACAATCGCCCTGACAATTCTGGCATCGGGCATCATCACGCCCGGATTCGCGACATTTGCCGTGCCGTAGCACCCGTCTGCGGACACCGCAGAAGGCGGTATCAGACCGGTATCGTCGGCACCGAGGAAATGACGTTGCGACCGAGCGAGGCGCATATCGACGCACTGCGTCGGCAAGCCGAATCCGAGCGCCGCTCGATGCAAATGCCCACGGCCGATACCCACGCCGATCGATAAGCCCTCGCCGGCGTCCGTACCTACTTGCAGCGTCTTGAGCAGGTGCAGCGCGAAGCGGCGAGCGAGTCCCGCCGAGTGGCACTGAGGTTCCGCGAGCAAGGCCTTACGGTCCGATGCGTCGGATACCTGATGCAGGTGTCTCCGCAGCGCGTATCGGAGCTCACCTCGACGTCGGACGACTGACCGCGCAACGAACAGCTACTCGTCATCAGCGTCAATGGCCGCCGCCAGCATGTTCGCGTCGTCGACTCCAAGCGCTTGCAGTCCGTGAACATATTCGATGAGTATCCCGGGACCGGATTGGCTCACACGAAGCGAGTCGTGGTCAAGTGCTGCCGAGGCGGTTCGGTGCGCTACCCGGGGACCCAGGTACGTGAGCCAGCCCGGGACAGCGGTGATCGAGCCCCATATCCTTCCACATCGACGCCAAAGGCATTGCAGGCCAGGAGTGCCGCGCCGCCGGATGCCGACGCGACATCGGGCTGCAACCCGACGACAACAGCATGCAGAACGGATCCGACCGCTGCTTCGACAGATGGGTGCCGCCCATCACCGCTGTCGTCGAGTACCTCGGGCCGTTCGATGTTGACGGTCACCCCAAGCTGATCGAGTCCGCCTTCCTCGTCAGCGGTGATACGGAACACGAGTTCGACTGCGCCGTCGGTCACTCCACTGGGGGCGGCATTGACCACCCTGATATCGCGCCGAGGATTCCACGCACCCTGCAGCGCCATCGGAGAAGTGAACCATGCAGCGACGTTCCGAATGTCCTCTGCCGTTCGAATACGCATCGCCGGCATGTGGTCAGCGCAAACGGGCACCCATCGTGCCGACTCCCAAAAATTCGCGGTGCTGTCGAGCGCTTCAAACATGCGCTCTAGAATGTCGAATTCGTCGGTCGTACGATCGCCTGCGTACACGGCGTTCACCGCGAACAACCCACCGCGCTCCACCGGAAGTTCTCGCTCAAAGGCGTGGAAGAAGTCCCGCTCGCGATCCCATCCGGCTGCCTTCGAGCAACATCGTGGACGGAGGGGTCGGCTCATTGCCCGACAGATATCCTGATAGATACCCACGTGCGTACTCCGACTGGACGATGATGTCGCGCGGATGTGCGGATTGCCCAACACGGTCACGAAGGCTGTAAAGGCTGACCAGACCGCGGAACGTATGTGGATTGCCACTGATCACGAAAGGCTCGTCACCCCGTCCGGAAATTCGCACCACCAGTCGTGGATCGGCCCAATCGGGTAGATCGGACCGTGAACCACGGTTCTGATTACCAGATGTCATCGTATGTATCCGTTCGAATATACATTGATATGCTTGCCTGTCTTTTGGCCAACGCCCGAAGTGAAGCCACCCGCACCCACCATCAAGCGTACGGGTGTGGCCAGCCGATCGACCTGAACGGTTTCCGAAGAGATAGCCTATCCGCTGGGCGCCGTGGTTACGGCTGCGGTTCCAGCGCGACCCGGGAGGGGACGCCATATTCATCTTCGGCCTATTGGCTACTTTCATCATTTTTGGAAATTTGACGAAGTACGTCCCAAGCCGCCGCCTCAACTGCTGGCCACCGCGAGTCGTTAACGTGTCCGACTCCATCGTTCGCGTCACAGGCGTCAACTATCGAATCGTGTTCCGAGAATAGCCGTTTAAAGGATGCTACTTCATTATCATATATGGCAGCGTCAACTAAGTAATCCGGGTCCGGAAACACTGCGTCTACGTCGTAGAGCATTTCAATACACAGCGAAGGAGAGTACGACTTGTAGCACTTCTCGGCTCTTGTGATGTAGGTGTGGGTGGTTTGAGCGTGGCGTAGGGCGCAACGCCGGTGTCTCGCTTAAGGTTTGGTTT
>NZ_JBNCLY010000049.1:0-2200 GCF_049844915.1 Gordonia sp. DT30
GATGGCGCCGGATTGGTTGGATGCGTTGTGGTTGGGGTTGGTGGCGCGGGATCGTGGGTTGTTGGATGTGTTGCGGGGTTTCGAGGTGGAGTGGATGCGGGCGTCGGTGGGTGTGGGGGCGTGGGTGGAGCCGGTGGCGGTGGAGTGGGCGCGGGCATGGCAGATGTTGTTGCGGGGTGAGCGGGGTGAGCCGGTGGCGCAGCAGGTGTTGGAGGTGATGCGGTTGACCGATACGGAGGGGTTGGATCGGAGTTCGGCTGAGGCGATGTTGCAGACGATTTGGCCGTCGGTGCGGTTGTTGTGGGATGTGGTGTCGGGGAGCCGTAGTGAGTTTCGGGGTGATGTGCGGACGGCGTTGGAGGGGAATAAGGAGTATTACACGCGGCCGGTGGAGAATCGGGTGCGTGAGGAGGAGGGTTTTGTGCCGTGGGGGATTTTGGGTCCGGTGTGCGCGGCGGTGGATTCGGATTTCGAGGTGGGGGTGGAGTCGCAGTATTTGCCGGCGGCGTTGTTGTACGAGCGTCGGGATCGGTTGCGGTAGCCGCTGCTCATCCAGGGCTGCTCATCCAGGTCGGTCGATGGGCCAGCGCGAGGAGCCGGCATTACGGGCGTGGTTGCAGGAGTGGTCGGATCAGAAGGAGGTTCGGTATGGTGCCGCGGGATTTGGATGAGTTGGTGGAGGGGTTTGCTGAGGCGTTGCCGGTGTTTTGGCAGGGGCCGGTGTGTGGTGATGAGCATGTGGCGGAGTTTGGTGGTGTGGTGCCGGATGTGTTGGTCAAGTTGTGGCGGCGGGTGGGGTTTTCGGGGTTTTTGGATGGTGCGATGTGGTTGGTGGATCCGTTGCAGTGGGCGGCTGCGTCGGAGGAGATGTTGCGGGGTGTGAAGGTGTCGTTTTTGGAGCCGGGTTCGTTGTTGGTGCCGGTGGCGCGGAGTGCGTTTGGGGAGGTGTGGTTTTGGAGTCCTGGTCATGGGGTGTGTTTGTCCGTCGCGCCGGCAACCGGTCAGTTTTGGTCGAGGCATGCGCAACGTTCCAACCCGGAATCGGCGGCGTTTGCCTGGTTCTCGGGCATGCAGGATCGCGCAATGGATATTTATGATACTGCTGATCGTGGATTGTTTATGCAGGCGTTGGAGCGGTTGGGGCCGGTGGGGCCGGATGAGTGTTATGGGTTTGTGCCGTCGATTCTGTTGGGGGGGCCGGCGGAGGTAAGCCATATTCAGAAGGTGAAGGTGCGTGAGCATTTGTTTGTGTTGGACAAGATTCGTCGGGGTGAGTTCACGGCGGAGGTGGGTCCTCGGCTGACGGATGTTGATCCGGAGGCTGCGGGTGCGGCTGGTGGTGGGGTGGTTCCGGTTGAGTCTGGTGGGGTGGGTGATTTGTCGGTGCCTGCTGATGAGGTGGATGCGCGGGTCGGCAATATGGCGAGTTTGGTGCGTCGGTTTGCGGAGGGGGTTCGGGAGTTGGCGTCGGATGAGGATGGAACGTGGCAGGCGGTGGTGTGCACGCTGGTGCGCAATGGCGCTGTAGGTTACGCGTTGTCGACTGCGATTTACACGCCTGCGGGTGCGTGGCGCGTGGTGATGTTGATTCATGAGGATGTGAATCGCCGGTTGCGTCTGTTGGGGCGTGAGATCCTTGACCGGGAGCCGGATTGGTCGGGAATGAAGGTTACGATTTTTGCTGGTGGCCGGTTTCAGGTGGAATACTTGTTTGATGAGTTGGAGGCGTTGGGGTGGACGTCGGAGATAGAGGGCGGGGTGTCGCGTGCTGAATTGCCGGATATTTTGCGTCCGGAGGGTTTCTGAGGCTGGTGGATTGGCTGATGGTGGATATTGAGCGGTGGCACGAGTGGGACCCGGGTTATGTAACGATGAGGCTCGATGGCGCTCGGGAGGATGTTGAATTCTATTTGGAGTTGGACCGTCCGTGGAATAGCGATCGGATTCATAGTCTTCAGGATGAGTTGCTGAATACGTGTGTGTGGTCGTTGGTGGGTTCGGGTGGTGTGGTGGGGGAGGAGGTGTGGTCGTCGTTGGATGCGGCGTGTGAGGTGGCGCGGGTGCAGTTTGCGCGGGCGTCGTTGCCGAAGGGTGAGCATCGGTTGTCGTTTGAGGTGTTGGGCCGGGAGTTTGAGACGGGGTCGTCGGGTCCGAATCCGCGGACGATGGCGCCGGATTGGTTGGATGCGTTGTGGTTGGG
>NZ_JBNCLY010000050.1:0-1816 GCF_049844915.1 Gordonia sp. DT30
AAACCAAACCTTAAGCGAGACACCGGCGTTGCGCCCTACGCCACGCTCAAACCACCCACACCTACATCACAAGAGCCAAGCTTTCGCGAGGATTTGTTCGGCGGTTTTCGTCCAGACGAATGGTTGAGCGCGTGGATTCCAGCCGTTGATGAAGTCGCGTATCTTGGCGGTGAGTTCGCGGACGTTGCGGAACGTGCCACGATGGATGGCTTGGCGTTCGATGATGCCGAACCATACTTCGACTAGGTTCATCCACGACGCCGACGTGGGTGTGAAGTGCGCGTGTACACGAGGATTCGCGGCAAGCCAATCGCGGACCTCCTGCTTCTTATGGGTGGCGTAGTTGTCCATCACCAGGTGCCAGGTGCAGTTCTTGGTCCGGGTAGGCGCGGGCAATATGTTTGAGGAACACCAGAAACTCCTGGTGCCGGTGCCGGGGCCGACAGATCCCGGTCACCTTCCCGGTCGCGATATCCAGGGCAGCAAACAGTGTGGTGGTGCCGTTGCGGACGTAGTCGTGCGTCTGGCGCTCGGGAATTCCGATCTGCATCGGCAGCGTCGGTGCCGTGCGGTCGAGTGCCTGGATCTGCGACTTCTCGTCCACACACAACACGATCGCGTTCTCCGGCGGGTCGAGATACAAACCGACGATGTCGGTGACCTTGCCGACCAACTCGGGGTCGGTGGAGAATTTGAACGTCTCGGACCGCCACGGCTGCACGCCGTGTTCGCGCCATACTCTGGCCACCGTGCCGTAGCCGATACCCAAGTGATTCGCCAGCAAGCGCGAACTCCAACGTGTGACACCGTATTTCTTCGGTGGAGGCGTCAACGTCGTGGCAATCAGCTTGTCACGGTCCAACACCCGTGGACGGCCTGACCGGTCCTCGTCGTGCAAACCGTTCACACCGCCGGTCTCGTAGCGTGATCGCCAGTTGACCACGGTCTGCCGTGAGATCGAAAACCGCCGCGCGATCTCGGTGTGGGCCACACCGTCGGCGGCCAGTAACACGATCCGCGCGCGCAGCACCAGGCCCGCCTTGGTGGTCGACGAACGAACCCATCGTTCCAACTCGGCGCGGTCACTGTCGGGGATGATCAACGGTGCAGCTCGCATACACCAATGAATCAAACAACACCGTCCAGAAACTTCATGCGCGCCCCACTAGCACACCGCACCGACAGAAACGCGTACTCACCTCCGACGCTAAAGATGTTGTCCACAACCAGTATTCGATACACAGATGCCGCCTATCTGGATGCCATTGTCGGCGCACGCGTGTAGGATGGAGACATCGCATCGATCGCCAAGGGGGGCACCATGATCGCCGACGTCACCATCGAAAGCACGGACACCGCAGCAATTCTGGCCGGTATTGTCGACCAGCTCACCGAACTCCGCACCAGCCCGGACATGACCGGGCCGCAAGCACACGCCGCGCTGCAACAGATCCTGCTGATCCGCAACCTCGCCGACCATCACGCAGCCACGTTCACCGGTGACCTCGACCGCCTCGGCGTCGCCGACGGCCACGGCCGCCGGTTGCGGGAACTGCTGACCGTGATGGGGTGCGCGCCCGCCGTCGCCGCACGGTTCGTACGCATCGGCACCGCCACCGACGTCGACCCACTGCGACGCCACGCCGCCGACGGTGCCATCTCGTCCGAACACGCCGACGCGATCGTGCGCGGTCTGACGCACATCGAAACCCGATCCGACGAACCCGTCGACCCCGGCCTGCGGTCGGCGCAACTGATGTCACTGATGTCGTGGTCCTCCGCGGGCATGACGCCGGCCCAGATCGCCGAACACGCC
>NZ_JBNCLY010000052.1:0-1660 GCF_049844915.1 Gordonia sp. DT30
CCCCAACGCGTCATCGACCTGTGCCCGCGTCATCGACGACGACAACCCCACCCGACCGGATGCGTCCACATCGTCGATGACCCGAGGACCGGCTACATCATCGCCACCATCAGACCGAAGCTCCTCAACCACAACAGGTCCGGAATCAGGGTGGACATCACCCGCGCGGTCGGCGTGCACACCCCCCACACGTGCCCGCACCGCATCGGTCAGCCGGGCCGCACCGTGATAGGCCGCCTTCACCGATGCCACACCCAGCAACGACCCCGACACCGCCAACATCGTCACCGCATCCGGCGCCGGATGCACATCGCCACCCACACCCACCGGCACACCCTCCGAATGCGTGGTGAGCGACGACATCACCTTCTGCGCCGCATCATCGAAACTCTTCAACACCCGCGCAGGAGCCTCCCGCGACTCCCGATCCATCCGCTGCACCGCCGCGTCATCGGCAACCCGGCGCGCGGCGGCCAATTCCTCGGTCTGCTCCGTCCGACCCTCATCATGCGACACCGGCGGCCGCACACCATCATCAGCAGCGGCATCAGTGTCGGCGCCGCGATCGGGCACCACATCCCCATCACCGTCACCGCCCCGACGGACCGGGCGCTGATCCTGCACATGCGGTCCCGCCACCTCACCACCGTCATGAGCGATCAGATGCGGAAGATGCGCAACATCATGCGGAAGTCCGTCGACAGCAACAACATCCATCCGCACCGTCACATCACCCACACGAGCGGACGGCATCTGCGCCGCACCCTCAGACGCCGCATCCGACGCCGAATCCGACCGTTGCGCGACCTCCGGATCGGCCACCTCACGCCCATGAGGTCCACCGGCCCGCTCACCCCCACCGTCACGATCGCTCAACCTGCCCGGCCGGTCGTCACCGAGTCCGTGCTCCGGCCACGCGGGCTCCCGCGCATGCCCATCCCCCTCGAACGGCCGCGCCGACCCACCATCACCGGCACCACGATCCGCACCCGTATCACCCGCCGGACCATCCGGGCGAGCATCCCCGACCGACGGACGATCCACCGGCAACAGCCCACCCCGCTCACCCCGCCCACCACCAGACACCGGCCGGGCACCTTCTGGAACCCCCGCCGAAACCTGCGACCCCACACCACGATCCACGCCCGCACCCTCAACACCCACCGCCGAAGACACGGCCTCCGCCCGCACCGCCGTCAACATCCGCGGCACCCCCGCACCGTCAGGCCGCGCCGACACCACCGCCCCCGACGCCGCCGGATGCCCCGCAATCGCCGACACCACCGGCCGACCCCCCACAACACCCGACCCAGCACCCGACCCAGCACCCGACACCGAGCCCGCGCCCCCCGGCACATGACCCGCCGCCGCAACCGGGGCGGGCGCCGCCGCACCCGCCGGCGCGGCCGGCGCCGACGGCGATCCCCCGGCCGCCGGCGTCGACGCCGGCGAAGATGCCGAAGCCGCAGCCGAAGCCGCCGACGGCTCAGGGTGCAGCCCAACACCTCCCGAACCATCACCGACCACACCCACCGAACCGCCGACACCATCACCCGACGCCGGAACCGCCGAACCAGCAGCCGCCTCACCAGAATCCCCACCACCATGCGCAGCCCCCGCAGCCACCGACGACCCCTGACCCCCCACGCCACCGCCGGAC
>NZ_JBNCLY010000053.1:0-1644 GCF_049844915.1 Gordonia sp. DT30
TCACGCGCCAACACCGCCACCCGAGCACCGAACTCCGCATACGACACCACCCGACCCGCACACCACAACGCAGGCGCACCAGGCGACCGAACCACCTGCGCCGCAACAGCATCAGCGACCGTGTCGGTGATGGGCGCAGCGATCGGTCCGGTCCCGGCATCCAGGACGGCGGCCGTCTCGGCAGGCGAGATCAGCGGCGCGTCTCCGACGGCGGTGTCCGGCGCCGCGGTGAGTCCGTCCAACAATGCGATGAAACGATCTGCGAAGGCCGAGATGGTCGCGTCGTCGAACAGGTCGGTGGCATAGACGATCGAGCACTGCCAGTCGCCGTCGTGCGGTGCGGTCGTCACCGTGACGGCGAGGTCGAGTTGCGCGGAAACGCTCGGAACCGCGACCGGCGCCACCTCCAGCGAGTCGACGCGCACCGTCTGGTCTGCGGTCATACCCGACTCCGTCGAGAGCATGACCTGAGCCAGCGGCGCGAAGGCCTCGGAGCGCACCGGGTCCAGCGCGTCGACGATGGTCTCGAACGGGACGTCCGCATGGGTGAATGCGTCGAGGTCGGCCACTCGCACCTGGTCGAGGAGATCGGCGAACGACTCACCGAGATCGACGTCGGAGCGCAGGACGAGGGTGTTGACGAACATCCCGACGAGCGGGTCGAGTACGGCCCGCCCACGGCCGGAAACCGGTGTCGCGACGGCGATATCGGTACCTCCGGACAGTCGCGCGAGCAGCACCGCGAGTGCGGCGTGGACGACCATGAACGCCGTGACGCCACGATCGGCGGCCGTCGCGGCTATTCGCGCCGCGACGTGAGAGGGGATGGCCATCTGCATGCGGGCACCGCGATGTGAGGCGACGGCCGGACGCGGCCGATCTGCCGGCAGATCGATGACGTCGGGAAGGCCGCTCAGTTCGGCAACCCAGTGCGTCAACTGTCGCCCCACCACCGATTCCGGGTCGGCGGGATCACCGAGGACCTCGTGCTGCCATATCGCGTAATCGGCGAATTGCACTGCCAGCGGGGCGAAGTCCGGTGTCTCACCCGCCGCGCGGGCAAGGTAGGCGGTCACCAGATCGGCCACGAGCGGGCGCATCGACTCGCCGTCTGCGGCGATGTGATGGGCGACGAGCGCCACGATGTGTTCGTCGGGGCCCACCGGCGACACGCGCACCCTCAGCGGCCAGGATTCGGTGACGTCGAACCCGGTGGTCACCGCCTCGGAGAGCTCTTGTGAGTCGGCGACGACGGCCCAATCGAGCTCCGCAGCCACCCGGTGGGCGGGGTGTATCACCTGTACCGGTGTCCCGTCGACGGCGGGGAATGTCGTGCGCAGTACCTCGTGGCGGGCGACGACGTCCTCGACTGCGCGACGCAGGGCGACGAGGTCCAGTGTCCCGCTCAGCCGGAGAAACGCGGGGATGTTGTAGGTTGCGCTGCCCGGCTCGAACCGATTGATGAACCACATCCGGGACTGCGCGAACGACAGCGGGATCTCTGCCGGCCGTCGCGACACGGCCTCGATCGGTGTCAGGCCGTGGTCCCGCGTGGTCACGAGGTCGACGAGTTCTTCGACGGTGGGTGCATCGAACACATCCCGCACCGACACCGACACCCCGAACACATCAGCCACCCGAGCC
>NZ_JBNCLY010000054.1:0-1519 GCF_049844915.1 Gordonia sp. DT30
ACACGCCGCATCCAACATCGACCACACCTCCTCCCCCACCACACCACCCGAACCCACCAACGACCACACACACACATTCACCAAATCAGTGCGCAACCCATTAATACGCATACTATTCCACGGTCGATCCGACCCTAACGAACGCTCAATCCCATAACGCGCGTCATCGACCCGCCACTGCACATAGTCGTGAGGTTCCCAGTCATGCCACCGTGATACATCCATCATCAGTCAGAGTCTCCCTCGCTCAATTTGCCATTACTGCCGCGTTTCGTCGCGCTGATATCGAATTCCCGATGCCGATAGCCCGAATACGAGCCGCCTCTGTTGACGGTCGCCCGCACCAGTTCATACCTCAGCAACCCGTCTTCCAGAGCATCGTTCATCTCACGAGAAAGCTGCCTATAGGCCAGACTGCCACTCTTCCCCATCGCGAGAATGACTGATTCCAAATACCTCCGGTGTCCCTGCTGGTAATGCCGATCATCGAGACCCTTCCGGTGCCCCAACGTTGCGTGTGGGCCTTTCGCCTCCACCACGACAATAATCGGTTCGGTGATCCCCTCCTTGTTGGTCACACCCTCGCGCGGACTGACCCGAACCACCCCATCGGCAGCTCCGCTGCCGTGCGAGCCAATAGGTTGCAACACCTCGATCACGAACTGATGCGGCGGGTACCGCTGCGGGATCGCAACCCCCGCCGCATGCACACCCACCTGCTCACCAGCTTTGGTCACAGCCCAATGAGCGCCCTTGACCTCGGCTTCCGTCGAATCCGGCCTGCCCAACACATGCTTCAACTGAGCACGCGCCCAGTCCCGCATCCGACTCAACCGCTCCGCCACCCGATGCGCCCCATACGACACACTCTTCTCGTACTTCCCATAGACGGCCGGCTCAACCACCACATCCTCGGCCTTGACCTGCCCCTGCTCATCCAACAACGGCACCCGGTCACCGTCGGCGTCATACGACACCTCGGATTTCCGATACCACCGCACACCTCCATTTTCACGGTGCGGGCGGTAGTACTTCTCCAGATACCGCCGATCAGCAATCTTCTCGACAACCGGCTGACCCGCATGCTCCACACCATCGATCGGCTCCCGCGGATCAGGCTCTCCCCTGACCACCGCATCACCGGAATCCTCACCCCGGGACGCAGCCTCCTCCACGCCATCCTGGTGCACACCAGCGCGCGAACCCTCATCACCCCCAACACGCGACCCCTCCGCCGCCCGACCTGCCGGACCATCCAAGTCCCCGGCCCCATCGAGGTCCCCAGCCCCATCGAGGTCGTCAGGCTGCCGCATAGCACCAGGGCGCTCCCCCGCACGCTCGTCTTCCTCCTCGGGCCGCCCACCACGGCCTTCCGGTCCAGCCTCTTCGGCAGCGGAATCCCGCCGGCTCGACCCGCGACCATCGTCGCCGTCCCCACGCGGACCGGCCCGCCCAGCATCCCCGTGCTCACCACTCTTCTCGCCCGGAGTGTCCTCACGCGGCCCGTCCCGACGCGTCC
>NZ_JBNCLY010000055.1:0-1466 GCF_049844915.1 Gordonia sp. DT30
GGACGCGTCGGGACGGGCCGCGTGAGGACACTCCGGGCGAGAAGAGTGGTGAGCACGGGGATGCTGGGCGGGCCGGTGTGCGTGGGGAGGGCGACGATGGTCGCGGGTTGGGGTCGCGGCGTTCTTCTGCTGATGATGCTGATGCCGGTTCGGATGGCCCGCATGTCGGAGACGGTGGAGATTCGCGCGCTGGTGGGCACCGAGTCGGTGAGGATGAGGCTGCTCGGCTGGGTGAGGAGCCGAGCGATGCGCCGGTTACGGCGGAGCCTGAAACCCCGTGGCCGATCATGGATGCGGCGACAAAGGCGGCGAACCGACAGCACATCGAGTCTGTGGTGGATGAGGCGCGCTCTGCGAGCGACGCTCGTGCTCGGGCGGACGCCGATCTAGCCGATGCAATGCAACGGGGTGATGCCCGGGAGGTCACGGCTGCGGAGAGGCGGTTGCAACAGGCGCGTGGCCGCGAACGCGGGGCACACGCGCGGATGTGGTCGGAACTTGATGACAAATACACCGAAAAGCGTGACATCAGCTTCGCACGTAGACCGGGTGGAGACGATGCGGGATACCCGCGGTTGCGGGTTGGTGACGATGGTCTGCCTGAGGTCGTTCCGGACCGGACTGCGTCGCCGGACGTGGCTGAGCGGCGTGAGTCGCTTGCCAACGCCCTTGCACGGGCTCGTAATGAGGCCGAGGACAACGGGCTTGGGACCGATCCGGAGAAGGTTTGTGGCGATCAGCGTGACCGGCATCGAGCTGAGTTGCGTGAGCTGGAGCGTGCTCGTCACACCGAGGAGCTCGAACAATCGGATATCGACACCGCGAGTCGCGACAGCGCAGCGCACGGCGAGGATTTGACGTACCTTCTCAAGAATCCGTATCGCTACCTGGGTGAAGGTGCCGACAGGCAGGAAGCTGCTGGGCAGCTCGATGCTCAGCGCCACGGCATGGAAACGCGGTCCGTAGACGAGTTGCTCGAGGCGATCGATACGTACGATGGAACCCGCGAGGCGACGGCTGGACTCCGCAGCGAGCTACGGAAACAGCTGCGCGACCGTTGTTTCGATGCACTTGTTGGGGAAGGAATCAGCCCGGAGACTGCGGAGGAGGTGGCTGAAGCGTATGCCGATGTGCAGTTGTATGGCAGTGGGTCGGATCAGGTGATCACGCACAATAACGATCAGGTGGCGGGTGGTCGTCGGTCGGCGTCGACGTATGGTGACCGAGATGTGAATGGTGCGTTGGGGTCGACGAACCAGCAGGAGAAGGCGGCGCTTCGGGCGTGGTTGCAGGACCTGTCGTTGCGTGGTTTCGGCAACTGTGCGATCTATGTCAGGTTTGCGCCTGGTTGACGCGGTTTCGTTGTCGGTGGTGGTCGGTAGATTAGTGGTCTGATCAGAAGGAGGTTCGGTATGGCGCCGCGGGATTTGGATGAGTTGGTGGACTGGTTTGCGCGGACGAAACCG
>NZ_JBNCLY010000056.1:0-1413 GCF_049844915.1 Gordonia sp. DT30
TCCGAACGAGATGCGTTACACCCGTTGCCGCCCAGACGATTTGAACTCGTCACCTACCATGTGGGCAAGGTCGCCCCGGACTGCCACGTCAAAGCTGGGCCCGCGTTCTACTCGGTGCCGTGGCGGCTGATCGGCCAGCGTGTGCGGGTACGCACATGCGGGGACGTGGTCCAGGTCTTCACCGACGACACGGTCGTGGCCACCCACGTCCGCCACCTCGGTGGCCGCGCCACCAACTACGAGCACTACCCGCCCCACAAAGTGGCCCACCAGTTACGCACCGTCGTGTGGTGCCGGGCACAGGCCGAACAGATCGGGGAACACGCGGTAGCCGTGGTCGCCGAACTCTCCCAGGTCAACGCCATCCACCGGCTCCGCGCCATCCAAGCCATCGTGGGCTTACGCACCAAGTATCCCGACGACCGCATCGACGCGGCCTGCGCCCGCGCTATCAGAGTCGGCGATGTCCGGGCACGCACCATCAAAGGCATCCTGATCGCCGGCACCGAACACGACGACACCGCCGCACCTCTGGCGCTGGTGCCACCGGCGTTCCTGCGCGGCCCGCAGGCCTTCGCCGATGACACCGACTCAGCCGCCAACCAGTAGACCACAAACACTAAACCCTCTCGCCAACACACTCTTTCGCATCAAAGGACATTCCCATGACCATTCACGACCCCAGCCTGCGCGCCGCGCTCAAAGCGTTGAAACTGACCGGCATGCTCGACACCCTCGACACCCGACTCGCCCAAACCCGCGACGGGAAACTCGGGCACCTGGAGTTCCTGCAGGTCCTCTGCGAGGACGAAATCGCCCGCCGTGACACCGCCGCGCTGACCCGGCGGGTACGCCGCGCCCGATTCGAACAATCAGCGACCTTCGACGACTTCGACTTCACCGCGAACCCGAAACTGCCCGCCGCGATGCTGCGGGACCTCGCCGCGCTGCGCTGGCTCGACGCCGGCGAATCGGTCATCCTCTACGGACCAGTCGGAGTCGGCAAAACCCACATCGCCCAGGCACTCGGCCACCAAGTAGCACTCCGCGGACACGACCTCCGATTCGTCAAATGCGCCCGCATGCTCGCCGACCTCGCCGGCGGACACGCCGACCGCACCATCGGACAACGCATGCGCGAATACACCCGCCCCGCCGTACTCATCATCGACGACTTCGCCATGCGAGAGCACACCACCACCGGCTCCGACGACCTCTACGACCTCGTCTCCGACCGTGCCATCGCCGGCAAGCCATTGATCCTGACCAGCAACCGCGCACCCAAAGACTGGTACCCCCTGTTCCCCAACCCCGTCGTCGCCGAATCACTGCTCGACCGCCTCATCAACACCAGCCACCAAATCCTCATGGACGGCGCCTCCTACCGACCCCGCAAACGTCCCGGACGCACCA
>NZ_JBNCLY010000057.1:0-1180 GCF_049844915.1 Gordonia sp. DT30
ACCAAACCTTAAGCGAGACACCGGCGTTGCGCCCTACGCCACGCTCAAACCACCCACACCTACATCACAAGAGCCGATATATCATAGGGGATGGATCGGGAACCACCCGGTCTTATAACCCGCGCGGACGCAAGACATTCGGCAACTCTGCACGCGTCACACCGCCCTCTATTTCCGATGTCCACCCCATCGCCTCAACCGGATCGTACGAATACACTATCTCAGACCGCCCGCCAGAAAACACCGTCACCTTCAATCCCTCCCATCGCCACCCCTGCAACTCTGCCAACTCTCCGGTCATTTGCCACAATCGCCGATTGAGTTCCTCATGAACTAACAACACTATCCTTCGCGCTCCCGTCGGTGTGTACAACGCAACCGCATGGGCGTATAGGCCCTGCGAATCCTTCACCGAGGTGCCAACCGCAGCCACCCACGACTGCCCTCCCTCCGCAGAGGCCAGGTCAGCGATCAGAGCGACAATCCTTGACTCCACATCGGCGATCGCAGCAGACGATCCGTCACCGCCGCTACCAAGCTCGGAGACAGTCGATGTCTCCGTCGCTCGAGGACCCACCTCCGCCGTGAACTCACCCCGACGAATCTTATCCAACACAAACAAATGCTCACGCACCTTCACCTTCTGAATATGGCTTACCTCCGCCGGACCACCCAACAGAATCGACGGCACAAACCCATAACACTCATCCGGCCCCACCGGCCCATACGCCGCCAACGCCTGCTCAAACAACCCATCACCATGCCGATCCCACAGATTCATCTCATCTACTCCCATCGTGGCAAACCATGAGAAAGTCGCCACCTCCGGCCGCGTCCGCGCCGACTCCATAAGATCCTCCCATTGAGTACCATCGGCCGGGCGCAACGACAAACACACCCCACACCCCGCACTCCAAAACCACACCTCCCCAAACGCACTCCGCGCCACCGGCACCAACAACGAACCCGGCTCCAAAAACGACACCCTCACACCCCGCAACATCTCCTCCGACGCAGCCGCCCACTCCAACGGATCCACCAACCACATCGCACCATCCAAAAACCCCGAAAACCCCACCCGCCGCCACAACTTGAACAACACCTCCGGCACCACACCACCAAACTCCGCCACATGCTCATCACCACACACCGGCCCCTGCCAAAACACCGGCAACGCCTC
>NZ_JBNCLY010000058.1:0-1112 GCF_049844915.1 Gordonia sp. DT30
TGGCCGAACTCACCCGCGGCGGCGCCTGTCCAGAGTTGCCGTGGCTGTAAACCACCCACAAGAACGTCAGGAGATCCAAATCGTGGCTGTCGCTGTATTTCCGTCACTATGGAAGCCGCCGATGAAATGCGAGCTTTGAGCCAGCGGACGGGCGAAGTTGGGATCCTTTCTAGGTTCGAATTTGAGGGGATGCAGTTGCCTGGCGTGAACGTATCCGGGATATCCCACTGAGGCGTGGGCTGCGCTGAGCCACGCTATTCCGTCGGATTCAGATACGGCTCGGATGAAAGTGGCGTCGGCGCTCATGAGATCCAGTGCGGGAGTGGGAACCCAATACATCGTGATGTGCAGAAACCACGGAGGTGCGTACGCCGACGGAGACGTTGGGGGAGTTGGCGTGGTGTTGGGTGTTGTGCATGCGGCGAGCGCGAGTATCAGCATCGTGAGTGTTGATGCTGTGAGAAGTGTTCGCGCTGGGCGGGTTTGGTGTGTCATGCGCCGGGGTCGGGTTCCCAGGACCAGCCGGGGCTGTTGGGTGGGTTGGATTGTTCGGGGATGCGGGCGGATGCGCATTGGCGTACGGCGAGGCTGGGTGGTTGGTCGGTGGCGGGTTCGGTGTCGTTGAGGACTTGCCAGTCGCCGAAGACGTTGTGGATGGGATACCAGTGTTGACCATGCTGGTTGGCCGGCGGCGGGGTCCCGGTGCGCCGGTAGGTGAGGACTTCGCCGCTCCAGCCTGGACCGGGAACGCAGATTGTGGCTGTCGCGGTATTCCCGTCACTGTGGAAGGCACCGATGAATCGTGAGGTTCGGGCGAGCGGGCGGGCGGAAGTGGGGTCCCTTCTCGGTTCGAGTTTTAGAGGATGCAGTTCTCGAGCGTGAACGTAGCCGGGATATGCCACCGAGGCATGGGCTGAGCTGAGGCGAGCAATACCGTCGGATTCAGTTAAGGCCCGGATGAAGGTGGCGTCGCGGCTCGTGAGATCCAGCGCGCGAGTGGGTACCCAGTACCTGGTGATGTGCAGAAACCACGGCGGCGCATAGGTCGAAGGAGATGCCGACGGAGTTGGCGTGGTGTTGGGTGTTGTGCACGCGGCGAGCGCGAGTATCAG
>NZ_JBNCLY010000059.1:0-986 GCF_049844915.1 Gordonia sp. DT30
CAACACCCAGCTCGGGGCGTGGCTGCCGAAAGCCAACGCCCGCACGGTGCGGTCACTGCACGGGCGGCCCATCGATGTCCTCGACGAGGATCTCGCGGCGATGACCACGTTGCCGCCGGCGCCGCCACAGACCGGACTCACGGGCCGGGTGCGGTTGGGCCGCGACTACTACGTGCGGGTGGCCGGCAACGATTACTCGGCGCACCCGTCGGCGATCGGCCGCTACGTCGATATCGCCGCCGGCGCCGACGAGGTGGTGATCTCGTGTCAGCAACACGTGATCGGTGTGCATCAGCGCTGTTGGGACACCGCCCGCACGATCACCGATCCCGAGCATGTGGCCGCGGCGAAGGTGTTGCGCCGCAACTACACTCAGAACCAGCGTGCCCGCCATGAGGCGGCTGCGGCGGGGCGTCTGCTCCCGGCCGACCCAGGTTTGGTGCGTGATCCGGGCAGCTACGACGCCCTGTTCGGGATCGACTTCGATCCCGACCCAGCCACCCGGGCGGCGACCGACGGCCAGGTGGCGTGATGGCTTCTGAGACGGCCTCGACGCTGGCGTATCTGGCGCGGGTGTTGAAGACACCGACGATCGCGCGGGTGTGGGAGCAACTCGCCGATACCGCCCGTGAGCAAGGGTGGTCGCACGAGCAGTATCTGGCCGCCGTCCTGCAACGCCAGGTCGCCGATCGGGAGGCCTCCGGTACCAGGCTGCGGATCGCCGGAGCGCACTTCCCGGCCATGAAAACGTTGGAGGACTTCAACGCAGATCACCAGCCCTCACTGCGCAGAGACGTACTCGCGCACCTGGAGATGATGAGTTTCGTGGCCAAGGCGGAGAACGTGATCCTGCTCGGCCCGCCCGGAGTCGGCAAAACCCACCTCGGTATCTGCCTGGGCATCAAAGCATGCCAGGCCGGATACCCGGTCGCCTTCGACACCGCGACCGGCTGGGCAGCCCGCCTGGCCGCCGCTCACACCGACGG
>NZ_JBNCLY010000060.1:0-927 GCF_049844915.1 Gordonia sp. DT30
TGTCAATGGACAGCTGGAACTGCCCACTGGCGGACACGGGAACTGCCCGTGGGTGGCCATTGAGAACTGCCCGGTGGCGGACACGAATCTGCCCATGGTGGTGTGTCCGCCACTGGTCGTGCGTTGTGCGTCAGGTCAGGGCGTGGACTCCTTTTCCGTTGAGGGCTTGGGCCAGTCGGACGGAATCGCCGTTGGTTTGGCAGAGGTGGGCGTGGTGGAGTAGCCGGTCGACGGTGGCGGTGGCCAGTGTTTTGGGCATGAGTTCGTCGAATCCGCTGGGGTGCAGGTTCGATGAGACTGCGACGGATTTGCGTTCGTAGGCGGCTTCGATGATGCGGTAGAGGCCTTCGGCGGCGTCCGCGCCGACTGGGAGGAGGCCGACGTCGTCGATGACGATGAGTTCGGCGCGAATGATTTTCGCGACTGCTTTGTTGAGGGTGTCGTCGGCGCGGTGGGCGCGGACGAGTACTCCGATGTGTTCGAGGGTGAACCAGGCCACCGGCATCCCGGCCTCGATGACTTGCTGGCCGAGTGCTTCGAGGAAGAAGGTTTTGCCGGTGCCGGCTGGGCCGCAGACCACCAGGTTCTCGTGGCGGTGTACCCATTCGAGGGTGCGCAGCGCGTGTTGGGTGGGTAGCGGAATCGATGAGGCGTTCTCGTCCCAGACGTCGAAGGTCTTCCCGGTGGGAAATCCGGCGGCTTTGCGGCGGGAGGCGAGCATCGAGCGGGCGCGGCCGGCGGATTCCTCGGTGAGCAGTGCTTTGATCACTTCGGTGGGATCCCATCGTTGGGAGCGGGCGGTGGCGAGGACTTCGGCGGCGATCGCGCGGGCGTGTGGCAGTCGTAGTTGCCGCATCAGTGATTCGACGTCGGCGGGTAGGTCGCTGACTGGGGGGACGGTGTTCATGCGACTGGTTCCTGTCTGTC
>NZ_JBNCLY010000061.1:0-779 GCF_049844915.1 Gordonia sp. DT30
CACGCCCTATTCAGACTCGCTTTCGCTACGGCTACCCCACACGGGTTAACCTCGCCACCGAGCACTAACTCGCAGGCTCATTCTTCAAAAGGCACGCCATCACCCGCAACTCACCAAAGAGTCCACAAGCTTTGACGGATTGTAAGCGTCCGGTTTCAGGTACTATTTCACTCCCCTCCCGGGGTACTTTTCACCTTTCCCTCACGGTACTAGTCCGCTATCGGTCACCAGGAAGTATTCAGGCTTACCGGGTGGTCCCGGCAGATTCACAGCAGATTCCACGAGCCCGCTGCTACTTGGGGACACCATCACGCAAGACCACACGCTTTCAGCTACCGGACTCTCACCGTCTACGGCAGACCATTCCAGGCCACTTCACCTAGCATGCAGCTTTATCACTCACGCCTCCACAGGTAGATGGAAGAAGACAGACCCCACAACACCACACACACAACCCCTACCCGGTATCACATGCGCATGGTTTAGCCATCCTCCGCTTTCGCTCGCCACTACTCACGGAATCACTATTGTTTTCTCTTCCTATGGGTACTGAGATGTTTCACTTCCCCACGTTCCCCCCACACAGCCTATACATTCAGCTGGTGGTAACACGACATCACTCGTGCTGGGTTTCCCCATTCGGACACCCTCGGATCACAGCTCGTTTGACAACTCCCCGAGGACTATCGCGGCCTACCACGTCCTTCATCGGCTCCTGGTGCCAAGGCATCCACCGAACGCCCTAAAACACTTACAACAACACCTACTCCCACGGGGGG
>NZ_JBNCLY010000062.1:0-775 GCF_049844915.1 Gordonia sp. DT30
CCCGAAGATAATGAATCCGGTCGCTATTCCACGGACGGTCCATCGTCAAGGAGACGTCAAGAGAGCGTCGAGCCCCATCAAGCCTCATCGTCACATAAGCCGGGTCCCACTCATGCCACCGATCAATATTCACCATCAGCCAGAATCTCCATCCTTCTCATTTACGATACCGCGTTTCACCGTCGGCCGGATATCGAACTCTCGATGCCGATATCCTGAATACGATCCATTTTTGTCGACTCTCGCCTGCACCAACTCGTAGCGCAGGCTACCGAATTTCATCGCGTCTTTAATCGTCAGCGCCAGCCCCAGCTGCGTTGCATCTCCCCTTTCCCCCATGGCCGCGAGGACCGATTCGAGATATTCCCGACGCCCCTGTTGATAGTGCCTCGCCGAGTTACGCCCAACTCCCTTCCGGTGTCCCAACGTTGCGTGTGGGCCTTTCGCCTCCATTACGACAATGATCGGTTCGGTGATCCCCTCCTTGTTGGTCACACCGTCGCGCGGACTGACCCGAACCACCCCATCGGCAGCTCCGCTGCCGTGCGAGCCAATAGGTTGCAACACCTCGATCTCGAACTGATGCGGCGGGTACCGCTGCAGGATCGCCACCCCCGCCGCATGCAAGCCTGCCAGTTCACCAGCCTTCGTCACGAACGAGCGAGCATCGGACAATTCGGCGTCCGTCGAATCCGGCATGCCCAACACATGCTTCAACTGAGCACGCGCCCAGTCCCGCATCCGACTCAACCGCTCCGCCACCCGATGCGCCCCA
>NZ_JBNCLY010000063.1:0-732 GCF_049844915.1 Gordonia sp. DT30
ATGTGTTGGATGCGCGGTTGGGTGTGGTGCCGCCCGGGGTTGCGGGTGAGTTGTATCTGGGTGGTGTGCAGGTGGCGCGGGGGTATGCGTCGCGGGCGGGGTTGAGTGCGGAGCGGTTTGTGGCGGATCCGTTTGGTGGTGGGGGTTCGCGGTTGTATCGGACGGGTGATCTGGTGCGGTGGGGTGTTGGTGGGGAGATCGAGTATTTGGGGCGTACGGATTTTCAGGTGAAGTTGCGGGGGCAGCGGGTGGAGTTGGGTGAGGTGGAGGCGGTGGTTGCGGCGGCGCCGGGTGTGGTGCATGCGGTGTGTGCGGTGGTCGATGGTGGTGGTGGGCAGCAGTTGGTGGGGTATGTGTCGCCGGGGTCGGTGGATGTGGGTGTGGTGGGTGAGTATGTGGCCGGGGTGTTGCCGGGGTATATGTGTCCGTCGGTGTGGGTGGTGACCGATGAGTTGGTGGTGAACAGTGCGGGGAAGTTGGATCGTCGGGTGTTGCCGCCGGTGGTGGTGTCGCAGGTGGGGTTCGTGGCGCCGGGGTCGGTGGCGGAGGTGTCGGTGGCGTCGGTGTTCGAGCAGGTGTTGGGTGTGTCGCGGGTGGGGTTGGGGGAGTCGTTTTTTTCGTTGGGTGGTAATTCGTTGTCGGCGATGCGGGTGGCGGCTCGGGTGGCTGATGTGTTCGGGGTGTCGGTGTCGGTGCGGGATGTGTTCGATGCACCCACCGTCGAAGAACTCG
>NZ_JBNCLY010000064.1:0-693 GCF_049844915.1 Gordonia sp. DT30
CGGTGATGTGGTCGGCGGCGGTGTTCGCCCCGGCGTTGCCGGCCCGCAACAGCATCGCCAGGGGTTCGCCGGTACCGGCGGGTCCGTGATCGACGAATGCACACAATGGGTGAAACCCGTACCCGCGCTTATAGGTTGGTGCGGCGTGTTGTTTGTCCGAGTGCGCGGTGACCAGGGTGGCGTCAAGATCGACGATCACCGGATGACGGGCATCGGTGTTGTGGTCGGGGGCGGCTGGGCCTGCCGCTTGCCAGGCCAGGCGGCGGGCCGCGCGGCGAGCGGTGTTGATCGCGGTCAACGCCCTCGGCGCATCGCGGGCGACCAGGGTGATCAGACGGGAGACCGTGGGGTCCGAGGCGACCGGCCCGAACACGCCCGGATGCGCACGGACCTGGTTGATGTCGGCCAGACAGTCGCCACCCAAGGCGACCGCGATCGCGAGATCGAGCAGGATCTTGCCCGGGTCATGCGTGGCCAACGGTTTACGCCACGGCGCCAACGCCGCCGACAATCCGCTGGTCAGGCCGGTCTTCTCCGCTGCCCGCAGCAACACCGTGGCCCCCGCGTGCGACACCAGCCCGCTTCCCGAGCCATCTACCGACAACGACGGGTACGGCGACGTAGACTTACTCACCAGAATGGTGCCTTTCGATCTCGGCAGATTTGGACCTTCGCAAGTCAAATCATCCCAGG
>NZ_JBNCLY010000065.1:0-651 GCF_049844915.1 Gordonia sp. DT30
GAGCGGTTGTCGTCGTTGTCCGGTGATGCGGCGTTGTACACGTTGTTCACGTCGGGGTCGACGGGCCGGCCCAAGGGCGTCACCGTGTCACACCGGGCGGCGGCCAACCGCTTGTGGTGGTGCATCGGCCGCTTCGCACTGGCCGACACCGATCGGGTGGTGTTGAAGACGCCGGTGACCTTTGATGTGTCGGTGCCGGAGTTGTTCGCGCCGTTGATGTCTGGTGCGCAGGTGGTGGTGGCGCGGCCGGGTGGTCATGCGGATCCGTTGTATCTGGCGGACTTGATCGGTGCGACACGGGCGACGTCGGTGCACTTCGTGCCGTCGATGTTGTCGGTGTTCCTGGATGTGGTTCCGAAGCAACGGATTCGGCAACTCGACTCGTTGCGATGGCTGCTGACCTCCGGTGAGGCACTGCCCGCGGCTGTCGCACTCGAGGCACACGCACTGTTGCCGGACACCAGCATTCACAACCTGTACGGTCCCACCGAAGCCGCGGTCGACGTGACGGACGTCGACGTGACCGGAGCCGACCACGTCACCATCGGCAGGCCGGTCCAGAACACCACTGCCCATGTGTTGGATGCGCGGTTGGGTGTGGTGCCGCCCGGGGTTGCGGGTGAGTTGTATCTGGGTGGTGTGCAGGTGGCG
>NZ_JBNCLY010000066.1:0-644 GCF_049844915.1 Gordonia sp. DT30
ACCGGCCCGCCCAGCATCCCCGTGCTCACCACTCTTCTCGCCCGGAGTGTCCTCACGCGGCCCGTCCCGACGCGTCCCCACCAACTCGTGATCACCGAACACCTTTCGCCCACCCGCATCGCCCCGCGGATGCGTCACCCGCCCATCATCAGCCCCCACCGGCCCACGACCATCGTGATACGCAGCACCGAACTCCTCGAACCGGCCCAACCCCTCAACCAAACCCACCACCCGCTCACCCGCAGGCGCCGACGGATCCAACACCACATGCTCACCATCAACACGCGCCACCGTCACCGCATGCAAATCACCGCCCACCTCGGTTCGCCCCACCACCGTGGCCACCGCATCATCACCCAACCGCTGCAACGACTTTGCCACCGACTCAACAGACCCGCGGTCAAAACCGTCCACCCCCAACCGATCCGCCAACTCCGCAGTACTCATCCCCGCAAAATCGCTGCCCCGACCCTCCGGCGCCACCGCCTCCCCCGACAACAACCCGTCCCGCACCGCCACCGCCTGATCACCACACTGCTGACCCGACACATTCGACTCATCCACCACCCCCAACGCGTCATCGACCTGTGCCCGCGTCATCGACGACGACAACCCCACCCGACCGGATGCGTCCACATCGTCGA
>NZ_JBNCLY010000067.1:0-633 GCF_049844915.1 Gordonia sp. DT30
TAGCCGCATGCACAACACCCAACACCACGCCAACTCCCTCGGTCTACGCGCCTCCATGGTTCCTCCACTTCACCACCTACTGGATACCCACCCCTGCGCTCGATCTCATGAGCCCCGACGCCACCTTCATCCGCGCCGTAAACGACTCGACCTACATCGCAATGGAATCCGGATCACAAGGCGCACGAGCCGCATACCCGGGCTTCTTACACGCCAGCGAGTTCCATCATCCTCCACCGCATATAGGCGGTGGCACCGACGATCCCACGCAGCCGCTACCCCCCAGCAACGGCGCGCTCTTCATCGGCGCTTTTCACAGTGACGGGAATATCGCGACAGCCACAATCTGCGTTCCGGGCCCCGCATGGACCGGGGAAGTGTTGACTTACCGGCGCACGGGAACCCCGCCCCCAGCCAATCAACACGGCCCGCACTGGTACCCGATTCACAATGTCTTCGGCGACTGGCAAGTCCTCAACGACATCGGGACCGATTTCAACCAGCCACCCAGCCTCGCCGTACGCCAATGCGCAGCCGCCCACATCCCCGAACCAGTCAGCCCACCCAACAGCCCCGGCTGGTCCTGGAATCCGAACCCCGGCGCATGACACACCAAACACGCCGAGCGCGAAC
>NZ_JBNCLY010000068.1:0-633 GCF_049844915.1 Gordonia sp. DT30
CCACCGGGCAGTTCTCAATGGCCACCCACGGGCAGTTCCCGTGTCCGCCAGTGGGCAGTTCCAGCTGTCCATTGACATATGGAAGGGTCGTCGCCATGGATCCGTGGACTACCGCCACTTTGGCGACGGCCGAGAAGTGTTGGGCCGCGATGGTCGGCGTCATCGAGGATCTCGCCGATCCCGACGTCCACCGGCGGCTTCCGGTCGCCGGCTCGAACTCTCCGTATGCCGTGGCGCACCATTGCGTGGAAATGACGCGATGGTGGCTCGGCACACTCGGCTGTGGCCTCGACTTGCCCAGAGATCGGGCCTCCGAATTCAGCGCGACCGGAACCGTCGACGACCTTCTCGTCCGCATCGAGGCGACCCGTGCCGACATGGAGAGGTGGTCCGTGCAGATGGTGCGTGACGGCATTGCCTGCCGGGATGCCCAGGGCACCACCGCCGACGTGGATCTCGCCACCGTGACGCCGCAATGGGTGCTGCTGCATGTCGTCCATGAACTCGCGCAGCATCTCGGGCAGATGCAGATCACCCGGGACATACTGCTGACGTAACGCAGAAATGCCCCGCAACCTGCTGGTTGCGGGGCATTTCTGTGAAGTGTTGTTCGGCGGTGTCCTACTCTCCCAC
>NZ_JBNCLY010000069.1:0-632 GCF_049844915.1 Gordonia sp. DT30
CCTGGCCGGCCGGGACCAGGCTGCTGTTGCGCAAAGAACGACCCCACCCTGGTGCGCAGCTCAATTTCACCGATTCCGACGGACACCGGATGACCGCATTCATCACCGACACCCGCGCATCGGTAGTGCCCGGTGGGATGGCCGGACTGGAGTTGCGGCACCGTCAACACGCGCGGGTCGAGGACCGGATCCGTCAGGCCAAGGCCACCGGGCTACGCAACCTGCCCTGCCACAGTTTCGACGCGAATGCTGCCTGGCTCGAAATCATCGGTGCGGCCACCGACCTGGTCGCCTGGACCAAACTCATCGGCTTCGCCGACGAGCCAGCCCTGGCGCGTTGTGAGATCGAAACCTTCCGCTACCGCGTCCTGCACGCGGCCGCCAGAATCACCCGCGGAGCCCGAAAGATCCGACTCCGCATCGATTCGAGTTGGCAATGGGCACAACAGATTGCCGACGCGTGGTACCAGATCCGATGTGCCTTCACCTGACCACGACTTCCTGCCCCTACGACCTGTGAAAGGCAAACCCCGGCCAGTGAATCCGGCACCCACCCGAGCGACATCGGGCAACACCCCACACCTACACACCGAAAACCGCCTCGGACCAACCCGATCCGAGGCGAAACCCGC
>NZ_JBNCLY010000070.1:0-599 GCF_049844915.1 Gordonia sp. DT30
GATGACATGGTGGCGTGGCTGGCCGCGCACTCGACGATCTCGGCGGTCGCCGAGTTCACGCGGGTGGCCTGGCGCACTGTCTCGGCGATCGTGGAGCGGGTCGTTGACGGGCATTTCGCCGGCGTGGACCGTCTGGAAGGGCTGGTCAACATCGGTATCGATGAGATCGCCTACCGCAAGGGTCACCGCTATCTGACGGTGGTCATCAACCATGACACCGGGTTGGTCGTGTGGGCGGCCGAGGGCCGCGATAGCGATACCCTGCGCCGGTTCTTCGACGCGTTGGGGCCCGAACGCTCGGCACGGGTGAAGAAGGTCTCGGCTGATGGGGCCGACTGGATCTGGTCGGTGATCACCGAGCAGGCACCACAGGCGGTGCAGTGCTTGGACATGTTCCACATGATTCAGTGGGCCGGGACGATGGTCGACAAGGTTCGTCGCCGTACCCTGGCCGCGGCCGGCGGTGGCCGCACGGGTGCGATGTGGGCAGTCCGCAAAAGTCACGCCGACCAAACCCCCGACCAGCGTGGTGTGGTCGAGCAGTTGCGCCGCGACAACAGTGACCTGTTTGAGGCGTACATGCTCAAAGAGCAGCTGCG
>NZ_JBNCLY010000071.1:0-586 GCF_049844915.1 Gordonia sp. DT30
CCGAAGGGGCGGGCGGGCTTCGGGAACGAATATGAGATGCGGCTATAGCGACGGTCGAGACGATTATTGTCGTGGCCGTCGCTATAGCCGCACGTTATATGTCGGCGTGCGGGGGACGGGACGGGTCACCTCGGGAGTGCGACCGCCCGGAGGCGCCGTCGACTACTCATACGTCCCCGGCCGGGGAGAGCAGCGTGAGTCTCGGCGTGCACGGCACGGGCCCCGGGAGTGCGACCGTCCGAAGGGGCGGGCGGGCTTCGGGAACGAATATGAGATGCGGCTATAGCGACGGTCGAGACGATTATTGTCGTGGCCGTCGCTATAGCCGCACGTTATATGTCGGCGTGCGGGGGACGGGACGGGTCACCTCGGGAGTGCGACCGCCCGGAGGCGCCGTCGACTACTCATACGTCCCCGGCCGGGGAGAGCAGCGTGAGTCTCGGCGTGCGGGGGACGGGCCCCGGGAGTGCGACCGTCCGAAGGGGCGGGCGGGCTTCGGGAACGAATATGAGATGCGGCTATAGCGACGGTCGAGACGATTATTGTCGTGGCCGTCGCTATAGCCGCACGTTATATGTCGGCGTGC
>NZ_JBNCLY010000072.1:0-584 GCF_049844915.1 Gordonia sp. DT30
ATCGCCGCCGCCACCGACATCGACCTCGTCACCGCCCACGCCGCCGACGGCTCCATCTCCGCCGAACACGTCGACGCCATCGTCCGCGGACTCACCCACATCGACCACCGCAGCCCCGAACCCGCCGACCCCCAAACCCGCTTCGCACAAGTGAGTACCCTGCTCTCGCACTACTTCGCCGGCGCCACCCCCGCCGACATCCGCGACCACGCCCGCACCCTCGGCAACCAGATCGCCGCCGACACCGACGGTGGACTACCCGCCGGCGAAGACAAGACGATCAACGAACTCGGCTACCACCAGACCGACGACGGACGTCTGGACGTGCACGCCAACCTCGATGCGGTCGCCGGCGAGAAGCTGCACAGCCTCGTCGAAACACTCTCCGCACCAAAGCCTCAGCCCGACGGTTCGCTCGACCCGCGGAAAGCTGAACGCAGACGTGCCGATGCTCTCGAAACCATCTTGGAGCTCGCGGCGAAGGGACTCACCGACGAGACCGTGTCGTGCAAACCCACCGGCGGAGTGTTACTGACCATACCCGCCGACACCCCGAAGCTGTCTGCGCTCGAGTTCATGGGGTC
>NZ_JBNCLY010000073.1:0-534 GCF_049844915.1 Gordonia sp. DT30
CGGAAAGAGTGGTGGTGTCGTCGATCATGGATTCCCCCCTGGATGATCTTGCGATAAGTCCAGTGTAGCAGAATATTCGTTCGACGCGCAGGTGTTCGACGATTGATTATCAAGGGCGGCAACCGGTTTCGCCCAACCAGTGAACAGTTGTCCCTGCGGTGCACAATTTCCCCTGCGGTGAACAGCAGCATCACGGCGCCGCCGACCGGCGGGAAATGCGGTTTCCGCCGATGACAAATCTGGCCTTTCCTCACTGACAGAATTCATCTCATGGAACGTCGGCGTCCGTCGTAGGCGGGCGATGGAGGATGTGCCGAGGAAATCCTCATTCGAGGGAAGGAGATCTGTGGGATTGAAGTGCCCGAGGTGAATTCACCAAACCCGATATCGATCCTGATGTCATCTCGGTTCTGCTGGAGAACCCTGCCGGCCGCGTGGTCGATCACCAGTTGGATGAGGGCTCTTGTGATGTAGGTGTGGGTGGTTTGAGCGTGGCGTAGGGCGCAACGCCGGTGTCTCGCTTAAGGTTTGGTT
>NZ_JBNCLY010000074.1:0-533 GCF_049844915.1 Gordonia sp. DT30
TCTTGGCGGCCGAGGAACACTTGGCGTTTCTGCTGCCGGTCGGTGTCGTCGGTCAACTCGCCGTCGGGGTCGAGGTGCGCCATCAGGCGGGCGCCGATCGCGGTCAACTCGGCGGGGGTGTGCACCCGCGCGTAGTCGGCCATCTGCGTTTCGGCGTTGACTTTGATGTCGTGGTCGACCTGGTGCGGGATGTCGTCGAGCACGTCGATCACCACCCGCGCATGTGCGGGCCCGACCGCACCCTCGGCGAACGCCTGCGCCAACGTGGGGTACTTCGGGGCGAGGGGTTCACCGGTCAATCCGTGATAGGTGGCGGTGGCGGTCATCTGCTTGCGGCGGCGCATCGGCTCCGACACGCGTAAACCGACGACCAGCATGTCGGTCACCGACCGAAACCCGAACCGGCGCTACGCATTCCGGTCGGATAGCTCGACGATCTGCCGGTCACCCTGGAAGGTCAACCGGTTGATCGCGCGTTCATTGGCTGCCGCGACCTCCAGCAACGACTCATCCGAACACTGCGACAGATCCGT
>NZ_JBNCLY010000075.1:0-529 GCF_049844915.1 Gordonia sp. DT30
CGCAACATGTTCGCCCAGGATGGGCATTTCAATATGGTGCCGTATCGGGTGATGGAAAACGAGTGGTCTGATTTCGCGCGGTACGGGGCGCGGTTAGAGGTGGAGATCGATCCGGATGCGCCGATCGTGGGAGGGAGGCCTAGCACGGTGAAAGTCGATGGAGAAGCGTACTCGGCCAGGACTGGACGTCTCCTCCGTGAGGCTCACTTCGAAAACATATTCCGCAATGACGGTTCACAGTCGTATCAAAGGCGATTCTTTAAACGGAAAATTATTGAGCTGCTAGATCACGCAGATCGGAGTGACGGTTAGTGGACGAGGTTGAGGACATGTTGCGTCGAGTTGGTATGTATTTGGCGCGGAACGTCGTTAATTCTGGTGGTCCGCTGTTTGACGGGGACTGGGATACATATATGCTAATCAAGCACTTTTCTCCTGGCCATATTTCCGGTACTAGTACTACAGCCGTAGTTTGCGGTCATTGTGGTGATGACCTGCGTTTTTGGTGGCATTGGCGGGCTCGTTGTTG
>NZ_JBNCLY010000076.1:0-514 GCF_049844915.1 Gordonia sp. DT30
CGGTTTGCGGAGGGGGTTCGGGAGTTGGCGTCGGATGAGGATGGAACGTGGCAGGCGGTGGTGTGCACGCTGGTGCGTTACGAGGGTGGTTACGAGTTTGCGTTGTCGACGGTGATTTACACGCCTGCGGGCGCGTGGCGTGTGGTGATGTTGATTCATCAGGCGGTGAATCGCCGGTTACGTGATCTGGGGGAGGTGATTGTTGATCGGGATCCTGAGTGGTGGGGAATGAAGGTATCGATTTTTGCTGGTGGCCGGTTTGAGGTGGAATATTTGTTTGATGAGTTGGAGGCGTTGGGGTGGACGTCGGAGATAGAGGGCGGGGTGTCGCGTGCTGAATTGCCGGATGTTTTGCGTCCGGAGGGGTTGTGAGGCTGGCGGATTGGCTGATGGTGGTTGTGCCGTGTGGTAGGCCGGGTTGTTCTCGGGTGCGAATGACGTCGCTGGCAGCGGGATCGTAGCGGTGTCCGGGTGGCTGAAAGTTGAGAGATGGAGATTCTGGCTGATGGTGGAT
>NZ_JBNCLY010000077.1:0-503 GCF_049844915.1 Gordonia sp. DT30
AACGAAACCGGCCACGGCGTCACCGCCACCAACAGCCTGCTGCCCATCACCGACGTCATCCGGTTGGCGGCCGACGCCCAACCCTGGTTGGCGGTCTTCGGTGAGCACACCACCGTGCCGCTGTATTTGGGTCGCGCCCGGTTGGCGAGCCGCGGGCAACGCATCGCCCTGTTCGCCAAACCCGACGGACAAGTGTGCTCACACCCCGGCTGCTCACAACCGGCCGCGCATTCGGAAATCCACCACGCCACCCTCGATTACGCGAAGGGCGGCCTGACCAACATCGACGACCTCGCACCCGCCTGCCCGAAACACAATCGGATGGTCGGCGAGAAACTCGGCCAGTACACCACCGGCATCTACCGCGACGGACCCCTGGCCGGGCGGTGTTGGTGGCGGCGTAACGCCGCCCCCGGTGCCCCACCCAACCCGAAACGCGTCAACAAACTGCCTGATGTCGGGCCCGACTTCACCGCCGGGCTCGCGAAGGTGCGTGCCGAAAT
>NZ_JBNCLY010000078.1:0-502 GCF_049844915.1 Gordonia sp. DT30
CGCATGCACCGGGCGCGGTATTTGCTGATCTGGTTGCCGCGGTCGCCGACGGCGCCGACTGCGTTGACATCGCCGCGCAAGCAACCCGGAGCCGTAGCGCAGTGTTCGGCCCGGCCGCCTCGACCACCACGATGTGGCGGTTGATCGATGAACGGATCGATGCTGATCATCTGCCACAGATTCGTACTGCACGCGCCCGAGCCCGGGCGGCGGCCTGGGCCGCCGGCGCGGCACCGGCGACCGAGTGGCTCTACATCGATGTTGATGCCACCATCACCATCGATCACTCCGAAGGCAAAGAGAACGCGGCCGCGACCTGGAAAAGAACCTTCGGAATGCATCCGCTGATGGCCTATCTGGACCGGGCCGACATCGCCGGCGGTGAAGCATTGGCAGCGCTGCTACGCCCCGGAAATGCCGGAAGCAATACCACCGCCGACCACATCACCGTCCTACATCAGGCGCTGGAATCCCTACCGCAGGACTATCGTCCCACGCCAGG
>NZ_JBNCLY010000079.1:0-495 GCF_049844915.1 Gordonia sp. DT30
CCCAAAAGGGCCTCGCCGACGAGACGGTGTCCTGCAAGCCGACCGGTGGGGTGCTGTTGACCATCCCGGCCGACACCCCGAAGCTTTCCGCGCTGGAGTTCATGGGATCGGTCACGCCCGCCACCGCGAAAACTCTCGGCTGTGACGCAGGATTACCGTCGTCATCGTCGACGGCGACCAAGTGCCGCTGAACGTGGGTCGCGAGAAGCGTCTGTTCACTCCAGCCCAACGAAAAGCGTTGCTACTGCGCGACAAATCCTGCATCAAGTGCGGTGCGCCCGCATCGCGCACCCAGGCGCACCACCTCGTCAGCTGGGTTGACGGTGGGGCCACCGACCTGGACAACGGCTGCCTGCTGTGCACCAGCTGTCACCACGACGTCCACGATAGTGGGTGGGATGTGGTGATGGGCTTCGACCGGCATCCGTGGCTGATCCCACCCGCCACGGTCGATCCCCGACGACGACCGCTGCCGGCCTACAACCGGCGCACCCT
>NZ_JBNCLY010000080.1:0-493 GCF_049844915.1 Gordonia sp. DT30
TCGACGATGACCACGGTGATCCCTGCGTCACAGCCGAGAGTTTTCGCGGTGGCGGGCGTGACCGAGCCCATGAACTCCAGCGCGGATAGCTTCGGGGTGTCGGCCGGGATGGTCAACAGCACCCCACCGGTCGGTTTGCACGACACGGTCTCATCAGCAAGGCCTCGTCCAGCGAGTTCGAGGACCGTTTCGAAAGCATCGGCGCGTCTACGTTCGGCCGGACGCGGATCATTGGAGCCGTCGGGCTGAGGCTTTGGCGCGGACAGTGTTTCGACGAGGCTGTGCAGTTTCTCCCCGGCGACCGCATCGAGATTCGCGCGCACGTCGAGGCGTCCGTCGCTGGTCTTGTGGTAGCCGAGTTCGTTGCTGGTCTTGTCTTCGGCGGCAGGTATGCCACCGGTGTCGTCGGCGAGTTCGTTGCCGAGTTGGTGTGCGTGCTTGCCGATTTCGGCGGGACTCATCCCGGACAGTGCTTGGGAGACGAGGGCGCGGG
>NZ_JBNCLY010000081.1:0-487 GCF_049844915.1 Gordonia sp. DT30
GGTGGTGAAGTGGAGGAACCATGGAGGCGCGTAGACCGAGGGAGTTGGCGTGGTGTTGGGTGTTGTGCATGCGGCTAGCGCGATTATCAGCATCGTGAATGCTGATGCTGTGAGAAGTGTTCGCGCTCGGCGGGTTTGGTGTGTCATGCGCCGGGGTTCGGACTCCAGGACCAGCCGGGGCTGTTGGGTGCGTTGGTTTGTTCGGGGATGTGGGCGGCTGCGCATTGGCGTACGGCGAGGCTCGGTGGCTGGTCGAAATCGGGATCGGTGTCGTTGACAACTTGCCAGTCGCCGAAGACGTTGTGAATCGGATACCAGTGCGGGCCGTGCTGGTTGGCCGGCGGCGGGGCCCCGGTGCGCCGGTAGGTGAGGACTTCGCCGCTCCAGCCGGGGCCAGTTTCGCAAATCGTGGGCTCTTGTGATGTAGGTGTGGGTGGTTTGAGCGTGGCGTAGGGCGCAACGCCGGTGTCTCGCTTAAGGTTTGGTT
>NZ_JBNCLY010000082.1:0-469 GCF_049844915.1 Gordonia sp. DT30
CTCGCGGTCGCAGGTGTCACCGATCCCATGAACTCGAGTGCGGACAATTTCGGGGTGTCGGCAGGAATCGTCAACAGGACGCCACCGGTCGGTTTGCACGACACCGTCTCATCGGCGAGACCCTTCTCGGCAAGCTCGAGGATCGTCTCGAGAGCATCAGCACGTTTACGATCGGCCGAGCGTGGATCGTGCGAGCCGTCGGGTTGGGGTTTCGGCGCGGATAGCGATTCGACGAGGCTGTGGAGTTTCTCCCCGGCGACGGCATCGAGGTTGGCGCGCACGTCGAGTCGGCCGTCATCGGTTTTGTGGTAGCCGAGTTCGTTGATGGACTTGTCTTCGGCGGCTGGCACCCCGTCGTCGGTGTCGGCGGCGAGTTCGTTGGCGATGGTGCGGGCGTGTTCGGCGATCTGGGCCGGCGTCATGCCCGCGGAGGACCACGACATCAGTGACATCAGTTGCGCCGACCGCA
>NZ_JBNCLY010000083.1:0-464 GCF_049844915.1 Gordonia sp. DT30
TCGTCGTGGGTGATGATCTCGACGATGTCGTAGCTGCCGGTCGGGGTGCCGATGGTGGTGCGCAGGATCTTGTCACCAGGTGCCAAGCCCACCAGGCAGCTCCGGTCCGCGGTGATCGGATCGGTGAAGGTACCGGTCCTGCTGTCCGGCAACGGTTTACCCGTGTCGGGTGGTTGCCGGTGGATTTTGGCACGCACCCTCGCGAGCCCGGCGGTGAAGTCGGGCCCGACGTCGGGCAGTTTGTTGACGCGTTTCGGGTGCGGTGGGGCACCGGGGGCGGCGTTGCGCCGCCACCAGCAGCGTCCCGCGAGGGGTCCGTCGCGGTAGATGCCGGTGGTGTACTGGCCGAGGCGGTCGCCGACCATCCGGTTGTGTTTCGGACACGCCGGGGCGAGGTCGTCGATGTTGGTCAACCCGCCCTTCGCGTAATCGAGGGTGGCGTGGTGGATTTCCGAATGCGCGGC
>NZ_JBNCLY010000084.1:0-460 GCF_049844915.1 Gordonia sp. DT30
ACGCTGGCGTATCTGGCGCGGGTGTTGAAGACACCGACGATCGCGCGGGTGTGGGAGCAACTCGCCGATACCGCCCGCGAGCAAGGGTGGTCACACGAGCAGTATCTGGCCGCCGTCCTGCAACGCCAGGTCGCCGACCGGGAGGCCTCCGGTACCAGGCTGCGGATCGCCGGAGCCCACTTCCCGGCCATGAAAACGTTGGAAGACTTCAACGCAGATCACCAGCCCTCACTGCGCAGAGACGTCCTCGCGCACCTGGAGACGATGAGTTTCGTGGCCAAGGCGGAGAACGTGATCCTGCTCGGCCCGCCCGGAGTCGGCAAAACCCACCTCGGCATCGGCCTGGGCATCAAAGCCTGCCAGGCCGGATACCCGGTCGCCTTCGACACCGCGACCGGCTGGGCAGCCCGCCTGGCCGCCGCTCACACCGACGGACGCCTCGAACACGAACTCAAGCGGC
>NZ_JBNCLY010000085.1:0-446 GCF_049844915.1 Gordonia sp. DT30
CGATCGGTGTCATCGCACCACGATTTGGGCATATACAGGGCACGATCGATCAAGGCGTGTCCTTTGGAACTGGTGTAGGTCATGTAGACGGCGACCTGGCAGTTCTCGACACGCCCGGCCGTGCCAGAGTATTGGCGTTGCACGCCCACGGTTTTCGTGCCCTTCTTCAGATCGCCGGTCTCGTCGACGACGAGTACCGCATCAGGTTCGGCGAATGCGTCGACGACCATCGTGCGCAAGTCGTCGCGAATGTCATCGGCGTTCCACTTGGCTCGAGACAGCAAGTGCTGCAACTTGTCCGGTGTGGCGTGTCCGGCAAGTTCAGCCATCGTCCAGCAATTCTTGGACTCCAGCGCCGACATCACACCCAACACAAACGCGCCCGCGTTGCGAGCGGCGTCGCAGCGGGCGAACCGCGGCCCGATCGTGTCGATCACCGAGTCCAG
>NZ_JBNCLY010000086.1:0-418 GCF_049844915.1 Gordonia sp. DT30
TTGTCGGCTGGTGGTCGTCGGTCGTGAGGCCGGCGTGTCATCAACACACTGTCGGGGTTCTGAGGGAACACACTGTTTCTTCTGTGCCTGTGATGCGGAATGTCCTGGTGATGGCTCCTGTGGTGGGGGTTGGAGGGGTGTTCGGTTGTGGGTGTGTGTTGTTTGAGAAGTGCATAGTGGATGCGAGCATCTTTATTTTTGCAATGCATGACAAATCTGTTTTTGGATTTGCGTGTTTTGTTCGAGTTTGTTCTCAAGAATTGTGTCTACTGTCGCGGGGGATTGTTCCTCGGTGTGTCACTCCAAGGGTTTTGGCTTTTGGGGGGTGCACGGGGGGCGGACCCCCCGTGGGAGTAGGTGTTGTTGTAAGTGTTTTAGGGCGTTCGGTGGATGCCTTGGCACCAGGAGCCGATGAAGG
>NZ_JBNCLY010000087.1:0-411 GCF_049844915.1 Gordonia sp. DT30
AGGCCTCGGCGCAGGAGCGTGATGCGTTTGATGAGGCGTTCGCGCAGGTGTCGATCACCAATGATGCGGTCGGGCATGTGAATATCGAGGCGTGTGTGCCCGCCCATGTGGGGGTGTTTCTGCGGGATCGGATCGCGGCGTTGATCGGGTTGCGGGTGTGTCGCAATGATCGGCGCACGCTCGGGCAGCAGCGGGTCGCGGCCCTGGCCGAGTTGACGGGGGTTCCGGGTGGGCACCTGTCGTGTACGTGTGGTCGGGATGGGTGCGCGCGGGTGACGCGCGATCCCGACTCCGAGCCGGTCGACGAGACCGCAGCGGAGACCCCGGCGGATGCGGCTGAGGCCGCCGAATGGGAGGCGCAGCTACCGGTACCTGTCGATGCCGACGCACCTGCCGACGACAGCAACCCTG
>NZ_JBNCLY010000088.1:0-396 GCF_049844915.1 Gordonia sp. DT30
CCGATTTCCGGGGTCGGGCCGTGTGTGGGTGCCCGAGCGTCGGTGGGCGTCGGGGTTCACGGCCCCGAGGTGGGTGTCCTTTCTGGTCTGTGGTCAGGTCGGCTGGTGTGGTCAGCCAGGGTTGGGAAGTGTTGCGAGTCTGGCGATTCCGTCGAGGAGGAGTTGCAGGTTCGGTGCGGTGGCGGCGAGTTTGAGGCGGGTACGTCGCGCATGGCGGGTGAGTTTCGCGGCGATCGAGAACAGTTGCAGCCGTAGCCGTTTGGGTTCCCACCTGCGGGCCGGGTGGTCGGTGAACGCGAGGAGCTGGGTCCAGGCCAGGAGCTCGCAGGCCAGCTCGACGATGGCGCACCAGATGCGGTTCTGCTCGAACCCGTGTAGTGGCAGGTTGGTCAGGCC
>NZ_JBNCLY010000089.1:0-396 GCF_049844915.1 Gordonia sp. DT30
GGAATCGGTGAAATTGAGCTGCGCACCAGGGTGGGGTCGTTCTTTGCGCAACAGCAGCCTGGTCCCGGCCGGCCAGGACCTGAGGCAGACCAGGTCGGTGGCCTCCCCGATCCAGGCGCCCTCGCGAACCTCGCCGTCGGAATCGATTGCCGGCATCCATCCGGCGGTGGCATTGAGGTGTTCTACAGCATCTCGGACCCGGTGATCAACGGCGAACCCGAACGAGAACTCGACCCCAACCTCGCGGCATGCGGCAGCGAACCCGTGGGTGGCCCCAGCCGAGTCGGAGCGGACCAGAATCTTCTGTCTCCCACCAACGCCTGGCGTGGGACGATAGTCCTGCGGTAGGGATTCCAGCGCCTGATGTAGGACGGTGATGTGGTCGGCGGTGGTATT
>NZ_JBNCLY010000090.1:0-381 GCF_049844915.1 Gordonia sp. DT30
CGGTTTCGTCCGCGCAAACCAGTCCACCAACTCATCCAAATCCCGCGGCGCCATACCGAACCTCCTTCTGATCAGACAAGAAGACGACGGTCCACCGTGTTCGACCGAAGACGGCATCCTCGCATAGGCCACCTCGTTATGTGGGCTTCTTGCGCCCGCGAACATGTCACTAATCGCATCTGTGAATCCCAATAGTCGATCGGCGCCGCCGGGACCCTTACGTCCCTTATCTAGCTCCGAAATCCCCGTACCCAAGCTAATGACGATCGCCTCTGAATGACCAATATCGGGTGGGCGATATATCGGATCTCCTGACGTTCTTGTGGGTGGTTTACAGCCACGGCAACTCTGGACAGGCGCCGCCGCGGGTGAGTTCGGCCA
>NZ_JBNCLY010000091.1:0-378 GCF_049844915.1 Gordonia sp. DT30
GCGTCCGCAGATGGCGAGCAGGCGGGCCAGGCGGGCTTCGACGCGTGACGGTTCAGTGGTCACGTCGATGTCGGCGTAGTCGGGGGTGATGATGTCGACGACGTCGTAGCCACCGGTACTGCTGTCCGGCAACGGTGTACCCGTATCGGGTGGATCTGCTGGTTGCCGGTGGATTTTGGCACGCACCCTCGCGAGCCCGGCAGTGAAGTCGGGCCCGACATCGGGCAGTTTGTTGACGCGTTTCGGGTTCGGTGGGGCACCAGGGGCGGCGTTACGCCGCCACCAACACCGGCCCGCCAAAGGTCCGTCGCGGTAGATGCCGGTCGTGTACTGGCCAAGCCGGTCGCCGACCATCCGATTGTGTTTCGGACACGCCGG
>NZ_JBNCLY010000092.1:0-367 GCF_049844915.1 Gordonia sp. DT30
TTCTCCACCGGCCGCGTAAAGAACTCCTTACTCGCCTCCACCGCCGTCCGCACATCACCCCGAAACTCACTACGGCTTCCCGACACCACATCCCACAACAACCGCACCGACGGCCACACCCGCTGCAACACACTCTCCGCACCCGCCAACGGCGCCAACTCCGGATCGGTCAACCGCATCACCTCCAACACCTGCTGCGCCACCGGCTCACCCCGCTCACCCCGCAACAACATCTGCCACCCCAGCGCCCACTGCTCGTGAAACGGATCAAACGACACCCCCGCCTCCATCGACGCCCGCATCCACTCCACCTCGAAATCCCGCAACACATCCAACAACCCACGATCCCGCGCCACCAACCCCAACC
>NZ_JBNCLY010000093.1:0-362 GCF_049844915.1 Gordonia sp. DT30
GGCTCTTGTGATGTAGGTGTGGGTGGTTTGAGCGTGGCGTAGGGCGCAACGCCGGTGTCTCGCTTAAGGTTTGGTTTGCGAAGACTAGACCTGAAGGAGTCCGGCGTTGCGCGTGCCCAGTGTAGTGCAGAAGGTGTTGTCGATCCCAGCGGTCGTGGAGGACGTGTCGTTCGAGGAGATCGATGGCCGGGAGGTGCTGGTGGTCGATGTGCGTGCGTATGCCCGGGCCCGGTCGCGGTGCGCGGAGTGTGGGCGCCGCTGCCCGGGCTATGACCAGGCGCCGACCGCACGTCGGTGGCGTCATCTTGATGTCGCCGGCCGCCAGTGCGTGCTGCGGGCGTCGTTGCGGCGCGTGCGCTGCG
>NZ_JBNCLY010000094.1:0-359 GCF_049844915.1 Gordonia sp. DT30
ATCGAGGCGTGTGTACCCGCCCAGGTGGGGGTGTTTCTGCGGGATCGGATCGCGGCGTTGATCGGGTTGCGGGTGTGTCGTAATGATCGGCGCACGCTCGGACAGCAGCGGGTGGCGGCGTTGGCGGAGTTGACGGGGGTTCCGGGTGCCCGTCTGTCGTGTACGTGTGGTCGGGATGGGTGCGCGCGGACCGCGAAAGACCCCGACACCGAGCCGGTCGATGAGACTCCGGCCGATGAGACCGCAGCGGAGACCCCGGCGGATGCGGCTGAGGCCGCCGAGTGGGAGGCGCAGCTACCGGTACCTGTCGATGCCGACGCACCTGCCGACGACAGCAACCCTGACGACGCTCCTCCTGC
>NZ_JBNCLY010000095.1:0-343 GCF_049844915.1 Gordonia sp. DT30
CACCCCGGTCAACTCGGCAACCCACGCCCCCTCACGCACACCGCCGTCGCAGTCGTAGGCCGGGCTCCAGGCCTCGGTCGGCAGGTCATCGATGGTGGCGGCGCTGGTGTCGGTGAGGCCGAAGCCGACCGAGTACGCCAGCCGCCGTGTGGTGAGGTGGTCGAGGAACTCGTGGGTGCCGCCGGCAGAATCGGCCCGGATCAACACACGCTTGCCGACACGATACGACGACACGTGCGGCAACTGCGTCAATGCCTGATCGACGACGGTGATGTGGTCGGCGGCGGTGTTCGCCCCGGCGTTGCCGGCCCGCAACAGCATCGCCAGGGGTTCGCCGGTACCG
>NZ_JBNCLY010000096.1:0-327 GCF_049844915.1 Gordonia sp. DT30
GGGGCGAGGTCGTCGATGTTGGTCAACCCGCCCTTCGCGTAATCGAGGGTGGCGTGGTGGATTTCCGAATGCGCGGCCGGTTGCGAACACCCGGGGTGTGAGCACACTTGGCCGTCGGGTTTGGCGAACAACGCCATGCGTTGCCCGCGGCTCGCCAACCGGGCGCGACCCAAATACAGGGGCACGGTGGTGTGCTCACCGAACACCGCCAGCCACGGTTGGGCGTCGGCCGCCAACCGGATGACATCTTTGATGGGCAGCAGGCTGTTGGTGGCGGTGACGCCGTGGCCGGTTTCGTTGATCAGATCGGTCAGGTCGGCTTTGATG
>NZ_JBNCLY010000097.1:0-318 GCF_049844915.1 Gordonia sp. DT30
TTTCGAGGTGGGGGTGGAGTCGCAGTATTTGCCGGCGGCGTTGTTGTATGAGCGTCGGGATCGGTTGCGGTAGCCGCAGCCGACCCGGCGTGAAGTCAGATCTGAGAGCCTGAATCGACGCGCCCGAGGCCGAGGTTTCCGAGCACGGTGCCGATGGCCGCGCGCATGTCGGTCTCGATGATTTGCACTATCTGTCGGCGACGCGTGAATACTGACCCCCAGGCGACGGGTGAAAGTTGACCCCCCTTGACACTCGGGAGGGTGATTTCAGTGGAAGATTGGGCCGAGATTCGGCGGTTGCATAGGTCTGAAGGGTTG
>NZ_JBNCLY010000098.1:0-317 GCF_049844915.1 Gordonia sp. DT30
CCACATGCACCACACCCCGCACCGGCTCCCGATCCACCACCAACACCAACGCATCAAACAACCACAAAGGAACCGGATAATTTATCCTAAACTCTTCAATATAATCATCGATAACGTTTCTGGCACTCTTCGACAGTTTGATCGATCTGTCGTTTACGTACTCTCCACCAAGGAAAGCCGACCTAGTACTACAGCCGTAGTTCGCGGTCTGTGGTGTGCTGCGGCGTGTTTGCGCTGGTAAGGGCGACTGCCGGGGCATGATTTGTGGTTTGTGAAGACAACAAAGATGCCCGCGGCAGCCGCGGGTTTGAGGGTAG
>NZ_JBNCLY010000099.1:0-312 GCF_049844915.1 Gordonia sp. DT30
TGCAAACCCACCGGCGGAGTGTTACTGACCATACCCGCCGACACCCCGAAGCTGTCTGCGCTCGAGTTCATGGGGTCAGTCACGCCCGCCACCGCCAAAAGCATTGTGTTGCGACACCTCGATCACCATGATCGTCCGCGACCACAACGGAGTCCCCTTGAACGTCGGACGGGAGAAACGCCTGTTCACCCCCGGACAACGCAAAGCACTCCTCGTACGCGACCGATGCTGCGTGAATGCGGTGCGCCAGCAGCACGTACCCAAGCCCACCACCTCGCCCATTGGGCCGACGGCGGCGCCACCGACCTCGAC
>NZ_JBNCLY010000100.1:0-305 GCF_049844915.1 Gordonia sp. DT30
CCGCATCAGTGATTCGACGTCGGCGGGTAGGTCGCTGACTGGGGGGACGGTGTTCATGCGACTGGTTCCTGTCTGTCTATGGTGTTGTGGTTCAACCTGTTCCAGCCGCCGGTTCCCTGGGCGAGGGACAAGTGTTCGGAGGCGCCGCGGCGGGTGGTGTCGAGTCCATTGGCTGCCAGGATCGAGTCGAGGTCCCCGGTGGCGAACCGGCCGTGGACCGCGGCGTGTCCGAGTGCCCAGTTGACGTCGTTGTTGGTGCCCAGGGCGGCCAACTCGACTGCGTGGGCCATCTTCTGCATGATCCG
>NZ_JBNCLY010000101.1:0-305 GCF_049844915.1 Gordonia sp. DT30
ATCGCCGCCGGCGCCGACGAGGTGGTGATCTCGTGTCAGCAACACGTGATCGGTGTGCATCAGCGCTGTTGGGACACGGCCCGCACGATCACCGATCCCGAGCATGTGGCTGCGGCGAAGGTGTTGCGCCGCACCTACACTCAGAACCAGCGTGCCCGCCATGAGGCGGCTGCGGCGGGGCGTCTGCTCCCGGCCGAGGCGGGTTTGGTGCGTGATCCGGGCAGCTATGACGCCCTGTTCGGGATCGACTTCGATCCCGACCCAGCCACCCGGGCGGCGACCGACGGCCAGGTGGCGTGATGGCT
>NZ_JBNCLY010000102.1:0-300 GCF_049844915.1 Gordonia sp. DT30
GGCGGCCAATTCCTCGGTCTGCTCCGTCCGACCCTCATCATGCGACACCGGCGGCCGCACACCATCATCAGCAGCGGTGTCGGCGCCGCGATCGGGCACCACATCCCCATCACCGTCACCGCCCCGACGGACCGGGCGCTGATCCTGCGCATGCGGTCCCGCCACCTCACCACCGTCATGAGCGATCAGATGCGGAAGATGCGCAACATCATGCGGAAGTCCTTCGACAGCAACAACATCCATCCGCACCGTCACATCACCCACACGAGCGGACGGCATCTGCGCCGCACCCTCAGACGC
>NZ_JBNCLY010000103.1:0-299 GCF_049844915.1 Gordonia sp. DT30
TTTTCGGGGTCGGCGTCTTCGACGGAACCCGACGGTGAGTCGGGGTCGTCGGGGTTGTTCATGCCGGGGGCTGCCCAGACCGCCCAGACGGCTTCTTGGTCGGCGCGGTATTCCGGGGTCATTTTGCCGGTCATCTTCGACATCTGTTGGGTGTCTTGGCGGCCGAGGAACACTTGGCGTTTCTGCTGCCGGTCGACGTCGTCGGTCATCTCGCCGTCGGGGTCGAGGTGTGCCATCAGGCGGGCGCCGATCGCGGTCAACTCGGCGGGGGTGTGCACCCGGGCGTAGTCGGCCATCTG
>NZ_JBNCLY010000104.1:0-287 GCF_049844915.1 Gordonia sp. DT30
GATGACTACCGCGATGTTCTTGAAGCGTGGGTGGACGACTCGCGGGGCAAGATCCGCGGCGACAAGGCACACGAACGCTTGCAAGCTTTGGGCTACACATACACAGGCACCGACCGCACGACCCGCCGCGCGCTCGCGGAGATCAAATCCCCTTGGCGCCTGGGCAATACACGAGTACATCGGCCGTGGATCACCGAGCCGGGACTGTGGTGCAATACGACTTCGGTGATGGTCCGGTCGTCGACGGCCGCAAGGTTGTGCTCCTGGTCGCCTGGCTGGCGTGGTGC
>NZ_JBNCLY010000105.1:0-286 GCF_049844915.1 Gordonia sp. DT30
GTGGGGGTGTTTCTGCGGGATCGGATCGCGGCGTTGATCGGGTTGCGGGTGTGCCGGAATGATCGGCGCACGCTCGGGCAGCAGCGGGTCGCGGCCCTGGCCGAGTTGACGGGGGTTCCGGGTGCCCGTCTGTCGTGTACGTGTGGTCGGGATGGGTGTGCGCGGGTGACGCGCGATCCCGACTCCGAGCCGGCCGACGCGGTCATGACCGACGAGACCGCAGCGGAGACCCCGGCGGATGCGGCTGAGGCCGCCGAATGGGAGGCGCAGCTACCGGTACCTGTCG
>NZ_JBNCLY010000106.1:0-286 GCF_049844915.1 Gordonia sp. DT30
ATGTCGTGGTCGACCTGGTGCGGGATGTCGTCGAGGACGTCGATCACCACCCGCGCATGTGCGGGCCCGACCGCCCCCTCGGCGAACGCCTGCGCCAACGTGGGGTACTTCGGGGCGAGGGGTTCGCCGGTCAACCCGTGATAGGTGGCGGTGGCGGTCATCTGCTTGCGGCGGCGCATCGGCTCCGACACGCGTAACCCGACGACCATCATGTCGGTCACCGACCGAAACCCGAACCGGCGCTCCGCATTCCGGTCGGATAGCTCGACGATCTGCCGGTCACCCT
>NZ_JBNCLY010000107.1:0-285 GCF_049844915.1 Gordonia sp. DT30
GTGTGGGGTGGTGTTGGTGGGTGTGTGTTCGTTGAGAACTCGATAGTGTGTTGGTGGATTGTTTGATGCCATTTTTTTTGATGGCATTGATTTTTGGATGCCGCTACTTTTGGTGGTGGTGTTCGGAGTTATTTTTGCCAGTTTTTTGGATTGTTTTTTGGTCAGGTTTTGCTTTCCTGGTTGTGTTGAAACTTTTGGGTTTCGATGGTTTTTCATGGAGAGTTTGATCCTGGCTCAGGACGAACGCTGGCGGCGTGCTTAACACATGCAAGTCGAACGGAAAGG
>NZ_JBNCLY010000108.1:0-283 GCF_049844915.1 Gordonia sp. DT30
ACGTCGCTGGCAGCGGGATCGTAGCGGTGTCCGGGTGGCTGAAAGTTGAGAGATGGAGATTCTGGCTGATGGTGGATATTGAGCGGTGGCATGAGTGGGATCCGGGTTATGTGACGATCAGGCTCGAGGGTGCTCGGGAGCTACTTGAGTTCTCTTTGACGTTAGATCGTCCGTGGAACAGTGATCGAATTCATGACGTCCAGCGGGATTTGGTGAATGTGTGTGTGTGGTCGTTGGTGGGTTCGGGTGGTGTGGTGGGGGAGGAGGTGTGGTCGATGTTGGA
>NZ_JBNCLY010000109.1:0-283 GCF_049844915.1 Gordonia sp. DT30
TCCAACATCGACCACACCTCCTCCCCCACCACACCACCCGAACCCACCAACGACCACACACACACATTCACCAAATCTCGCTGAATGTCATGAATCCGATCACTGTTCCACGGACGATCTAACGTCAAAGAGAACTCAAGTAATTCACGAGCACCATCGAGCCTCATCGTCACGTAATCCGAATCCCACTCATGCCACCGCTCAACATCCACCATCAGCCAGAATCTCCATCTCTCAACTTTCAGCCACCCGGACACCGCTACGATCCCGCTGCCAGCGACGT
>NZ_JBNCLY010000110.1:0-277 GCF_049844915.1 Gordonia sp. DT30
CCGACAAATCACCCACCCCACCAGACTCAACCGGAACCACCCCACCACCAGCCGCACCCGCAGCCTCCGGATCAACACCAGTCAGCCGAGGACCCACCTCCGCCGTGAACTCACCCCGACGAATCTTGTCCAACACAAACAAGTGCTCACGCACCTTCACCTTCTGAATATGGCTTACCTCCGCCGGTCCCCCCAACAATATCGACGGCACAAACCCATAACACTCATCCGGCCCCACCGGCCCATACGCCGCCAACGCCTGCTCAAACAACCCATC
>NZ_JBNCLY010000111.1:0-277 GCF_049844915.1 Gordonia sp. DT30
CAGCAACTGAACACATTGCGCAACATGCTCGATCACTACGCGGCGAACCTGACCGGCGAGTTCGACCGCCTCAAGATAACCGCACCCCAAGGCCGGTCGGTGCGAGAACTGTTGATCTCCATGGGATTCGCGCCCGCTGTTGCCACCCGACTCGTTCGCGTCGGCACCGCCGAAGACATCGACGGACTCCATAAGCACACCGCCTACGGGTCGGTGTCCCTCGACCACGCCGACGCCGTCGTCCGCGGACTCACCCACATCGCCTCCCGCGCCGGCG
>NZ_JBNCLY010000112.1:0-264 GCF_049844915.1 Gordonia sp. DT30
GTGTGTGGTCGTTGGTGGGTTCGGGTGGTGTGGTGGGGGAGGAGGTGTGGTCGATGTTGGATGCGGCGTGTGAGGTGGCGCGGGTGCAGTTTGGGCGGGCGTCGTTGCCGAAGGGTGAGCATCGGTTGTCGTTTTCTGTGTTGGGTCGGGAGTTTGAGACGGGGTCGTCGGGTCCGAATCCGTACACGATGGCGCCGGATTGGTTGGATGCGTTGTGGTTGGGGTTGGTGGCGCGGGATCGTGGGTTGTTGGATGTGTTGCGGG
>NZ_JBNCLY010000113.1:0-263 GCF_049844915.1 Gordonia sp. DT30
CGCCGCCGGCAAATACTGCGACTCCACCCCCACCTCGAAATCCGAATCCACCGCCGCACACACCGGACCCAAAATCCCCCACGGCACAAAACCATCAGCCATACGCACCCGATTCTCCACCGGCCGCGTGTAATACTCCTTATTCCCCTCCAACGCCGTCCGTACATCACCCCGAAACTCTCTACTGCTCCCCGACACCACATCCCACAACAACCGCACCGACGGCCAAATCGTCTGCAACATCGCCTCAGCCGAACTCCGAT
>NZ_JBNCLY010000114.1:0-260 GCF_049844915.1 Gordonia sp. DT30
TCCAACGAGATCAACACTTCCTCGAGCTGATCACGCAACACCGGATCCGTCGACGCCCGCAACCCCAACTCGAGCGCAACATCCTCAAACGACACCCCAGCATCCGTGCCGTCGGTGTCGGATGGTTTCGGGGCGCGTGAGGCCGCCCGCGCCATGATGTCGACCCGATTCGTACTGAACTCACCATCAAGATAGGCCGCCCGAATCGTCGGCACAGCTTCCAGCAACTCCGCCAACGACATCCACCGACCGGCCTTCGA
>NZ_JBNCLY010000115.1:0-255 GCF_049844915.1 Gordonia sp. DT30
TGGGTCGGCGCGGCCGTTCGAGGGGGATGGGCATGCGCGGGAGCCCGCGTGGCCGGAGCACGGACTCGGTGACGACCAGCCGGGTGGGCTGGCCGATCGTGACGGTGGGGGTGAGCGGGCCGGCGGGACTCATGGGCGTGAGGCGGCCGATCCGGAGGTCGCGCAACGGTCGGATGCCGCGTCGGATGCGGCGTCTGAGGGTGCGGCGCAGATGCCGTCCGCTCGTGTGGGTGATGTGACGGTGCGGATGGATGT
>NZ_JBNCLY010000116.1:0-251 GCF_049844915.1 Gordonia sp. DT30
ACATCATGGCGCGGGCGGCCTCACGCGCCCCGAAAACTGCTGACGACGACGCTGACACCGACACCGACGGCACGGATTCTGGGGTGTCGTTTGAGGATCTTGCGCTCGAGTTGGGGTTGCGGGCGTCGACGGATCCGGTGTTGCGTGATCAGCTCGAGGAAGTGTTGATCTCGCTGGATCCGCAGGCCTCGGCGCAGGAGCGTGATGCGTTTGATGAGGCGTTCGCGCAGGTGTCGATCACCAATGATGCG
>NZ_JBNCLY010000117.1:0-250 GCF_049844915.1 Gordonia sp. DT30
GGTATCGGTGAAGGCGGCCTATCACGGGGCGGCCCGGCTGACCGATGCGGTGCGGGCACGTGTGGGGGGCGTCCACAGCGACCGCGCGGGTGAGGTTATTTCCGGTTCCGAACCTGTTGTGGTTGAGGGGCTTCGGTCTGATGGTGGCGATGATGCAGCCAGTGGCCGCCTCGTCGACGATGTGGACGCATCCGGTCGGGTGGGGTTGTCGTCGTCGATGACGCGGGCACAGGTCGATGACGCGTTGGGG
>NZ_JBNCLY010000118.1:0-248 GCF_049844915.1 Gordonia sp. DT30
CCAGCGACGGCCGGCTCGACGTGCGCGCGAATCTCGATGCCGTCGCCGGGGAGAAACTGCACAGCCTCGTCGAAACACTGTCCGCGCCAAAGCCTCAGCCCGACGGATCGCACGATCCACGGCCGGCCGAACGCAAACGTGCTGACGCCTTCGAAACGATCCTCGAGCTCACCCAAAAGGGCCTCGCCGACGAGACGGTGTCCTGCAAGCCGACCGGTGGGGTGCTGTTGACCATCCCGGCCGACACC
>NZ_JBNCLY010000119.1:0-244 GCF_049844915.1 Gordonia sp. DT30
CAACACCCGCGCCAGATACGCCAGCGTCGAGGCCGTCTCAGAAGCCATCACGCCACCTGGCCGTCGGTCGCCGCCCGAGTGGCCGGGTCGGGATCGAAGTCGATCCCGAACAGGGCGTCGTAGCTGCCCGGATCACGCACCAAACCCGCCTCGGCCGGGAGCAGACACCCCGCCGCAGCCGCCTCATGGCGGGCACGCTGGTTCTGAGTGTAGTTGCGGCGCAACACCTTCGCCGCGGCCACAT
>NZ_JBNCLY010000120.1:0-241 GCF_049844915.1 Gordonia sp. DT30
GGCTGAGGCCGCCGAATGGGAGGCGCAGCTACCGGTACCTGTCGATGCCGACGCACCTGCCGACGACAGCAACCCTGCCGAGAACGCTCCTCCTGCCGAGGACATTCCGGCGCCGATCGTGGTTCCGTCGCCGGTAATCACCCCGGATGCTCCGGCGTTCACGTTGGTGGCGGATTCGGCGGGGGTGGTGGTGCCGCGGTTGCGGGGGTATGGGGTGATCGATCCGGTGTTGGCGGGGGAG
>NZ_JBNCLY010000121.1:0-236 GCF_049844915.1 Gordonia sp. DT30
CCATCCTACACGCGTGCGCCGACAATGGCATCCAGATAGGCGGCATCTGTGTATCGAATACTGGTTGTGGACAACATGTTTCGAGGTATGAATGGGCGTTCGTTTCTGTCGGTGGGCTGTGCTAGTGCGGCGGGTTTGAAGTTGTTGGACGGTAAGCTTTCGGATCTCCTGACGTTCTTGTGGGTGGTTTACAGCCACGGCAACTCTGGACAGGCGCCGCCGCGGGTGAGTTCGGC
>NZ_JBNCLY010000122.1:0-235 GCF_049844915.1 Gordonia sp. DT30
TGGTGGCGGATTCGGCGGGGGTGGTGGTGCCGCGGTTGCGGGGGTATGGGGTGATCGATCCGGTGTTGGCGGGGGAGTTGGCGCCGTTGGCGACCCGTGTCGAGGTGTCGGAGGCGGCGCGGCAGACTGCGGCGCGGTTGGTGGAGTCGATTGCTGATCGGTCCCTGGCGCCGCCGTGGGATCCGAGTGGGCATGGTGGGCATGCCACGGCACCGCCGGGTGCGTTGCGGTATCG
>NZ_JBNCLY010000123.1:0-234 GCF_049844915.1 Gordonia sp. DT30
CAGGGGCATCGGTCGGAGATCGATGTGAAGCAGCTCGGCATGGTGGTGGAGTCGTATGCGTTGGGTGGGGCGATCGGTGGGGTGTCGAGTGTGGGGATGAGTAAGTTCGCTGACCGGCTTTTCGGGAAGGTCTCCGAGAACACGTCGAAGGCCGCGTTTTTGGCTCGTGGTGGGGTGATCGGTTATGTCAGTGGTGCGGCGGGTAATGGTGGGGCGATGTTGTTGACCGGCGGG
>NZ_JBNCLY010000124.1:0-234 GCF_049844915.1 Gordonia sp. DT30
GCGGAGCGCCGGTTCGGGTTTCGGTCGGTGACCGACATGCTGGTCGTCGGTTTGCGGGTGTCGGAGCCGATGCGCCGGCGCAAGCAGATGACCGCCACCGCGACCTATCACGGGTTGACCGGCGAACCCCTCAAGCCGAAGTATCCGACTCTCGCCGAGGCGTTCGCCGAGGGGGCGGTCGGGCCCGCGCATGCGCGGGTGGTGATCGACGTCCTCGACGACATCCCGCATCAG
>NZ_JBNCLY010000125.1:0-230 GCF_049844915.1 Gordonia sp. DT30
TTGTCGAGGTCGGTGGCCCCACCGTCAATCCAGTGCTCGAGGTGGTGCGCTTGGGTGCGTGACGCGGGCGCGCCGCACTTGATGCAGCATTTGTCGCGGAGTAGCAACGCTTTTCGTTGCGTCGGGGTGAACAACCGCTTCTCGCGTCCGACGTTCAGCGGCACTTCGTCGCCGTCGACGATGACCACGGTGATCCCTGCGTCACAGCCGAGAGTTTTCGCGGTGGCGGG
>NZ_JBNCLY010000126.1:0-229 GCF_049844915.1 Gordonia sp. DT30
CCCGGCGACGACGCGCCGGGGCAGAGGGGATCGGTCTGGGCAGATTCGTGTCCACCAGCGGGCACTTTCATGTCCGCGGGTGGGCAGTTCTTACTGGCCGTCAGCGGGCACTTTCATGTCCACGCATGGGCAGGTTCTCATGTCCGCCGACAGAAGTCCTCCAACGTTTTCATGGCCGGGAAGTGCGCTCCGGCGATCCGCAGCCTGGTACCGGAGGCCTCCCGATCGG
>NZ_JBNCLY010000127.1:0-228 GCF_049844915.1 Gordonia sp. DT30
CCATCGCAGCGATCGCCAGGGGAGGGCACATGATCGACGACACCACCACCAGCTCTACAAGCTCAAGCAGTTCCACCACCCGCATCATCGATGCCGAAGCACTGTTCGCCGGCATCGTCGAGCAACTCAGCGACATCCACCTCGACCCAGCCCTCACCGGCCCACAAGCATTCGCGGCGATGAAACAAATACTGCTCGCCCACAACCTCCTCGAGCACTTCGCCAGCA
>NZ_JBNCLY010000128.1:0-227 GCF_049844915.1 Gordonia sp. DT30
GATGCGAGCATCTTTATTTTTGCAATGCATGACAAATCTGTTTTTGGATTTGCGTGTTTTGTTCGAGTTTGTTCTCAGAATTGTGTCTACTGTCGCGGGGGATTGTTCCTCGGTGTGCACTCCAAGGGTTTTGGCTTTTGGGGGGTGCATGGGGGGCGGAGCTTGATTGTTCCTCGGTGTGTCACTCCAAGGGTTTTGGCTTTTGGGGGGTGCACGGGGGGCGGAGC
>NZ_JBNCLY010000129.1:0-221 GCF_049844915.1 Gordonia sp. DT30
ACCGTGCCCCTGTATTTGGGTCGCGCCCGGCTGGCGAGCCGCGGGCAACGCATGGCCCTGTTCGCCAAACCCGACGGCCAAGTGTGCTCACACCCCGGGTGCTCGCAACCGGCCGCGCATTCGGAGATCCACCACGCCACCCTGGATTACGCGAAGGGCGGGTTGACCAACATCGACGACCTCGCCCCGGCGTGTCCGAAACACAATCGGATGGTCGGCGA
>NZ_JBNCLY010000130.1:0-221 GCF_049844915.1 Gordonia sp. DT30
GGGGCGACCTTGCCCACATGGTAGGTGACGAGTTCAAATCGTCTGGGCGGCAACGGGTGTAACGCATCTCGTTCGGATTGCCCGAACAACTCGGCCGGCGTCATACCGTCGATCCCGCGGTGCGCGTGAGCTCCGTAGACATTCACACACCAGTCCCGCGCGCCCTGCTGCATGTCGGCCAGGCTGGAGAACTCGCGGCCTTTGAAGAACGAGTCCCGAAT
>NZ_JBNCLY010000131.1:0-221 GCF_049844915.1 Gordonia sp. DT30
TTCACGGCCCCGAGGTGGGTGTCCTTTCTGGTCTGTGGTCAGGTCGGATAGCGTGGTCAGCCAGGGTTGGGAAGTGTGGCGAGTCTGGCGATTCCGTCGAGGAGGAGTTGCAGGTTCGGTGCGGTGGCGGCGAGTTTGAGGCGAGTACGTCGCGCATGGCGGGTGAGTTTCGCGGCGATCGAGAACAGTTGCAGCCGTAGCCGTTTGGGTTCCCACCTGCG
>NZ_JBNCLY010000132.1:0-218 GCF_049844915.1 Gordonia sp. DT30
TCGCCGACCATCCGATTGTGTTTCGGACACGCCGGGGCGAGGTCGTCGATGTTGGTCAACCCGCCCTTCGCGTAATCGAGGGTGGCGTGATGGATTTCCGAATGCGCCGCCGGTTGCGAACACCCGGGATGCGAGCACACCTGTCCGTCGGGTTTGGCGAACAGGGCGATGCGTTGCCCGCGGCTCGCGAGCCGGGCGCGACCCAAATACAGGGGCAC
>NZ_JBNCLY010000133.1:0-217 GCF_049844915.1 Gordonia sp. DT30
ACCGGCGAGTTCGACCGCCTCAAGATGACCGCACCCCAAGGCCGATCGGTGCGAGAACTGTTGATCACCATGGGATTTGCTCCCGCCGTTGCCACCCGACTCGTCCACGTCGGCACCGCCGACAACATCGACGGACTCCGTAAGCACAGCGCCTACGGGTCGGTGTCCCTCGACCACGCCGACGCCGTCGTCCGCGGACTCACCCACATCGCCTCCC
>NZ_JBNCLY010000134.1:0-214 GCF_049844915.1 Gordonia sp. DT30
TCCGCCGAACTGTACGGGCACCTCATCGCCCAACTCGACGATCGCACCTACAGTCCAGACCTCACCTCACGTGAAGCCTTCGCCGCGATGCAGCAACTGAACACATTGCGCAACATGCTCGATCACTACGCGGCGAACCTGACCGGCGAGTTCGACCGCCTCAAGATGACCGCACCCCAAGGCCGATCGGTGCGAGAACTGTTGATCACCATGG
>NZ_JBNCLY010000135.1:0-214 GCF_049844915.1 Gordonia sp. DT30
GTGGAGTCGCAGTATTTGCCGGCGGCGTTGTTGTATGAGCGTCGGGATCGGTTGCGGTAGCCGCTGTTCATCCGGGTCGGTCGATGGGGCCAGCGCGAGGAGCCGGCATTTCGAGTGTGGTTGCAGGAGTGGTCGGTTCAGAAGGAGGTTCGGTATGGTGCCGCGGGATTTGGATGAGTTGGTGGAGGGGTTTGCTGAGGCGTTGCCGGTGTTT
>NZ_JBNCLY010000136.1:0-213 GCF_049844915.1 Gordonia sp. DT30
CATGTACCCAACCCGCTCGAGCGGCGCCGCGGTGTCCAACGGCACATACTGTCCACCCGCCGCGACCACCGCATGAACGGCCACCACGAACTCGACCGAGCGCTCCGACGACACCCCCACCGCCACCTCCGGCCCTACCCCCACCGCAATCAACTCACGCGCCAACACCGCCACCCGAGCACCGAACTCCGCATACGACACCACCCGACCCGC
>NZ_JBNCLY010000137.1:0-212 GCF_049844915.1 Gordonia sp. DT30
GCCTGAGGGTGGTGGGCTGACTGCGGGGTTGACTGGGCGGGAATCGGTTACCGGTGTGGTGGGTGGTTCGCCGGCACGCGGGGACGCGGCGGGGTTGGGTGATCACGGAATTGTTGGGCACCTGGATGGCGCGACCGTGTCCGGCGGCGTACCCGCCGAGGCGGCTGCGTCCGGCGGTGGCGTGGGGGGTCAGGGGTCGTCGGTGGCTGCGG
>NZ_JBNCLY010000138.1:0-212 GCF_049844915.1 Gordonia sp. DT30
GTCGTCGGTCAACTCGCCATCAGGGTCGAGGTGCGCCATCAGGCGGGCACCGATCGCGGTCAACTCCGCGGGGGTGTGCACGCGCGCGTAGTCGGCCATCTGCTTTTCGGCGTTGACCTTGATGTCGTGGTCGACCTGATGCGGGATGTCGTCGAGGACGTCGATCACCACCCGCGCATGCGCGGGCCCGACCGCCCCCTCGGCGAACGCCT
>NZ_JBNCLY010000139.1:0-209 GCF_049844915.1 Gordonia sp. DT30
GCCGCAGAGGTGAACTCGCGGCCCGGCAGGAACGAGGTCTCCAGATACTGGTTGTTGCGTTCGGTCATCCCTTTGAACTCCGGATCCCGCGGCGGCGCCAACACGATCCGGGTACCCAACGTGCCGGCGAACATCGCCGCCGGATCAGTGAGTTTCCCACGCCCACCGATCGCCGACTCACGGTCCCACACAAGCGTTTTCGATACCTT
>NZ_JBNCLY010000140.1:0-209 GCF_049844915.1 Gordonia sp. DT30
GCCCCATCCGCCACCACAATCGGACGCCCACACACCACCGACGGCTCCGACAGCCCCAAAAACATCGCCGCCGCCCGGTCCTGCACCTGCCCCGCCGTCGCCATCGACGCCTCAAAACCCGCCGCCACATCACCACACACCACATGCACCACACCCCGCACCGGCTCCCGATCCACCACCAACACCAACGCATCAAACAACCACAAAGG
>NZ_JBNCLY010000141.1:0-207 GCF_049844915.1 Gordonia sp. DT30
GGGTTCGGGTGGTGTGGTGGGGGAGGAGGTGTGGTCGATGTTGGATGCGGCGTGTGAGGTGGCGCGGGTGCAGTTTGCGCGGGCGTCGTTGCCGAAGGGAGAGCATCGGTTGTCGTTTTCTGTGTTGGGTCGGGAGTTTGAGACGGGGTCGTCGGGTCCGAATCCGCGGACGATGGCGCCGGATTGGTTGGATGCGTTGTGGTTGGG
>NZ_JBNCLY010000142.1:0-203 GCF_049844915.1 Gordonia sp. DT30
CATCGGCAACCCGGCGCGCGGCGGCCAATTCCTCGGTCTGCTCCGTCCGACCCTCATCATGCGACACCGGCGGCCGCTGTCGGCGACGCGTGAATACTGACCCCCCAGGCGACGGGTGAAAGTTGACCCCCTTGACACTCGGGAGGGTGATTTCAGTGGAAGATTGGGCCGAGATTCGGCGGTTGCATAGGTCTGAAGGGTTG
>NZ_JBNCLY010000143.1:0-203 GCF_049844915.1 Gordonia sp. DT30
TCAGTACGTCGGCGGGATCCCAGGTGATGATCTCGACGACGTCGTGGGCACCGGTGCTGCCGGCCGGCAACGGTGTATCCGCGGTGGGTGGGTCGGGTGGTTGCGCGTGTATTTGGGCACGCACCCTCGCGAGCCCGGCGGTGAAGTCGGGCCCGACATCAGGCAGTTTGTTGACGCGTTTCGGGTTCGGTGGGGCACCGGGG
>NZ_JBNCLY010000144.1:0-200 GCF_049844915.1 Gordonia sp. DT30
GCCAACCGGATGACGTCGGTGATGGGCAGCAGGCTGTTGGTGGCGGTGACGCCGTGGCCGGTTTCGTTGATCAGGTCGGTGAGGTCGGCTTTGATGATCAGCTGCACCGGTAGCCCGCGGTGGGATTCGCCGAGTTCCCCCGACGTCAGGGCCAGTTTGTACACGGCCTGCATCGCATCATGGTTGCGTTGGGCTTGGCT
>NZ_JBNCLY010000145.1:0-200 GCF_049844915.1 Gordonia sp. DT30
TCGGAATGGGACCGGGCGTTTCCCCACCGCTATAGCCGCCGAAACTCTCTGAAATTTTCACATCCCCCTCCAAACCTATCGGCTTTTCAGGGATTCACGGGGGCGCAGCCCCCGCAGGATGTATTATTTCAGAAGCACATAGTGGATGCGACACACCTCTATCAAAGTAAAAGTGTTGTATGTAAGTCCTCGGCCGATTA